>NZ_BAABGM010000012.1:0-117768 GCF_039541575.1 Fodinibacter luteus
GCAAACCCACGTGAGTCAACGACTCACACCACGCGGGCATCTTGACGTGAGGCAACATGATCCGTCCGGCTCCGCGGCCCCGCCCGGGTGGCCCGCCGCCGCCTATGGTGGTCGCCATGAGCGACACCGTGACCCGCGCCGAGGACGAGGTCGTCGAGATCTGCCGGGACCTCATCCGCATCGACACGAGCAACTTCGGTGACGGGAGCGGCCCCGGAGAGGCGGAGGCGGCGGCGTACGTCGTGGCCAAGCTGCGCGAGGTCGGCCTGGAGCCGCAGACGTTCGAGAGCGACCCGGGGCGGGTCAGCGTCGTCGTGCGCATCCCGGGCGCCGACCGGGAGCGGGGTGCGCTGTGCATCCACGGCCACCTCGACGTCGTGCCGGCCAACGCCGCCGACTGGTCGGTCGACCCGTTCGCCGGCGAGGAACGCGACGGCTGCATCTGGGGCCGCGGCGCCGTCGACATGAAGGACATGGACGCCATGATCCTGGCCTGCGTGCGCGACCTCGCCCGCACCGCCACCGTGCCGCCACGGGACCTCGTCGTCGTCTTCTTCGCCGACGAGGAGGCCGGCGGCCGCAAGGGCTCGCACTTCCTCGTCGAGCGGCATCCCGAGGTGTTCGACGGCGTCACCGAGGCGATCAGCGAGGTCGGTGGCTACAGCGTCACGGTGACCGACCGCGACGGTGAGGAGCGCCGCACCTACCTCCTCCAGACGGCGGAGAAGGGCATCGCGTGGCTTCGGCTCACCGCGCACGGCCGGGCCGGGCACGGGTCGGTGCCCAACGACGAGAATGCGATCGTCCGGCTCGCCGAGGCCATCGCGCGGATCGCCGCGCACAAATGGCCCCGCGAGTACATCCCCTCGGTGCGCACCCTGCTCGACGGCCTCGCCGAGCTCACCGGCACGAGCTGGTCCGACGAGGACCTCGAGGAGCTGCTCGCCCACCTCGGCGGCGCCCAGGGGTTCGTGCGCGGCACCCTGCAGGACACGAGCAACGTCACGATGCTCGACGCCGGCTACAAGCACAACGTCATCCCGCAGCACGCGAGCGCCAACGTCGACTGCCGCTTCCTGCCCGGCCACGAGGAGCAGCTCATGGCGACGATCGCCGACCTCGTCGGGGAGCACGTCGACATCGAGGTGCTCAACCGCGACATCGCCCTCGACGCGCCCTTCGAGGGCGATCTCGTCGAGGCGATGGTCGCGGCGCTGCGCACCGAGGACCCGGAGGCGGAGGTCCTGCCGTACTGCCTGTCGGGCGGCACCGACAACAAGGCGCTGTCGCTCCTCGGCATCACGGGCTACGGCTTCGCGCCGCTGCGCCTGCCCGCCGACCTCGACTTCGCGCCGATGTTCCACGGCGTCGACGAGCGCGTGCCCGTCGAGTCGCTGCGGTTCGGCACCCGCGTGCTCGGGCGGCTCATCGCGACCTGCTGACGACCCAGCTGACCGACCGGGGGCCGGGACGTGCTCGGGCCGAAGCGCCCCGCGTGGGCTGCGACCTGCTGACGACCCGGCTGACCGACCGCGGGCCGGGACGTGCTCAGGCCGAGGCGCCCCGCGTGGGCCGCGGCCGGATGATCCTGCGCCGCAGCCGGGTTCGGGTGCGCCCGCCCACGTAGATGCGGGTGCGCTCGAGCTCCCAGCGGCCGTACTCGGCGTGCTCGGTGAGCCGTCGGCGGATGTCGGCGCGGTCGGTGCCCCGCCCGAAGGACAGAGTGAGGTACTCGTACTCGACCATCGCCACATTGTGCCCAAGGACGAGTAGCGTCAGCACCATGAGCGCCGACCCGCGTGCCGCACTGAACCAGCTCGTCGCAGCCTTCGAACGCCACCTGGAGGCGAGCAGCACCCGTCACGGGGACGACGACCCCACCGTGGTCGCCGCCTACGAGGACCTCGCGGACGCCTTCGAGGCCTACGACGGCGCGCTCTACGACGCGTACGGAGAGATGACCCCCCTCGACATCTACACCGACGAGGGCGACGGCGACGAGGGCGACGGCACCGAGGACACCGAGGCGCTCGACGACCACGACGACGAGGACGGCGACGGCACCCAGCTGTACTCGGGGCTGGACGACGACATCGACTTCGACGAGGACGACGACGAGGAGTCCGAGGACTCCGACGGCGACGACGAGGGCGACGAGGGCGACGACACGGACCCCGACGACCGCTGAGCCCTCAGGGTCTGCTCAGGCGTGGTCGGCGGAGACCTCGTCGAGGGCCTGGACGATCTGCTCCGGCAGCTCCACCGCCTCGGACTCGAGCAGCGTGGCGAGCTGGGCCGGCGTGCGCGGCCCGACGACCGGCGCGGTCACGCCCGGACGGTCGCGCACCCACGCGAGGGCCACGACCGCGGGGGCCACGCCGAGCCCGGTGGCCGCGGTGTGCACCGCCTCGACGACGCCGTGAGTGTGGTCGCCGACGTGCCGTCCCGCGAACCCGGCGAACTCGTCGGAGGCCAGTCGCGAGTCCGCCGTGAGCCTCGTGCGGTAGCGCCCGGCGAGCACTCCGCGGCCGAGGGGCGACCAGGGCAGGAGGCCGAACCCCAGGGCGCCGGCGGCGTCGACGAGCTCGCGCTCCGGCATCCGGGCGACGAGGCTGTACTCGACCGAGTTCGCGACGAGCGGAACGCCGGATGCCGCGAGCAGGGACATCGTGCGCGCCGCCTGCCAGCCGACGTGGTTCGACACCCCGACGTAGCGGGCCCGGCCCGACTCCACCGCCCACACGAGCGCGCTGACCGTCTCCTCGACCGGCGTCTCCTCGTCCCACGTGTGGGCGAGCCACACGTCGACGTGGTCGGTGCGCAGGCGCCGCAACGACGTCTCGAGCTGGTGCATCATCGCCCGGCGCGAGCAGTCGACGACCCGGGCCCCCGTGGCCCGGCTGATGCCGGACTTCGTGACGAGCACGACCTCGTCGCGGTCCGGCCCTTCGAGCAGGTCTCCGAGCAGCTCCTCGGCGAGGCCCCCGGCGTACCCGTGGGCCGTGTCGACGAGTGTGCCGCCGGCCGAGCGGAAGGCGGCGAGCAGGTCGCGGGCGTCCTCGGGGGAGGTTCGGGTGCCCCACGCCATCGTCCCGAGGGCGAGCCGCGAGACGGCGAGCCCCGAGCTGCCGAGGCGCCGCGTCCGCATGGCTGCGACCCTATCGCCCGGCTCGCTCGCTACGGTGGGCGCCATGCGGCTGGCGATCACCTGCGGATACGCGGGCATGGGACTGGACAGGGACACCCTCGAGCTCGTCCAGGTGGCGGAGCAGCTCGGGTACGCGCAGGCCTGGGTGGCGGAGGCCTACGGATCCGACGCCCCCACGGTGCTCGCCTGGCTCGCGGCCCAGACCTCGACGATCGGCCTGGGCGCCGGGGTCATGCAGATCCCGGCCCGCACCCCGGCCATGACGGCGATGACCGCGGCGACGCTCGACACGCTGTCCGGTGGCCGCTTCCACCTCGGGCTGGGGGTGTCGGGGCCCCAGGTGAGCGAGGGCTGGCACGGCGTGCGCTTCGCGGCGCCGCTCGCGCGCACCCGCGAGTACGTCGACATCGTGCGGATGGCGCTGCGCCGTGAGCAGGTGCGGTACGCCGGTGAGCACTTCACCCTGCCGCTGCCGGACGGCCCCGGAAAGGCCCTGCGGCTGACGATCCGGCCGCAGCGGGCCGACCTGCCGCTCTACCTGGCCGCCGTCGGGCCGCGGAACCTGCGCCTCGCGGGGGAGGTCGCCGACGGCTGGCTCGCGATCTTCCTCTCACCCGAGCACTGCGCCGACCAGGTGGATGCCGTGCGCGCCGGTCGCGTCGCCGCCGGCGCGGGGGAGGGGGCTGACCCGATGGCCGGGTTCGACGTCGTCGCGACCGTCCCGGTCGTCGTGACCGACGACCTCGAGGTCGGCCGGGCCGCCGTGGCCTCCTACACCGCCCTCTACGTCGGTGGCATGGGCAGCCGCACGCAGAACTTCTACAACTCCCTCGTGCGCCGGATGGGGTTCGCGGACGTCGCCGACGAGGTCCAGGCCCTTTACCTCGAGGGTCGCGCCCGGGACGCGGCGGCCGCCGTGCCCTTCGAGCTCGTCGACGCCACGGCCCTCGTCGGCCCGCCGGAGCGCATCGCGCAGCGGATCGGCCGGTACGCGGCGGCGGGCGTGACGACGCTGAGCGTCGCCCCGTTCGCCCTGACCACCGTCGACCGGGCCCGGGTCCTGCGGACCGTCGCCGCGGCCCTGGCCGCCTCCGCGGACCGGCCCGCAGCCCCCTCGGGCCCGGAGACACCCTGACCGGGGCCGGCACGGCCTGACCTAGGATGTCGGGTCGTGCCCGTCGAACTCACCTACTTCCAGGCCGTCGTCCTCGGTGTCGTCGAGGGACTGACCGAGTTCCTGCCGATCAGCTCGACCGGGCACCTCACCATCACCGAGCAGCTGCTCGGCCTGCCCGTCGACGACCCCGCCGTGACGGCATACACGGCCATCATCCAGATCGGTGCGATCGCGGCGACCTTCCTCTACTTCGCCGCGAAGATCGCCCGGCTGTTCCTGGCCTGGGTGCGGGGTCTGCGCTCGGTGCAGGGGCGCAGCGACCCGGACTACCGGCTCGCGTGGGTCGTCATCGTCGGCTCCCTGCCGGTGGGCATCGTGGGCTTCCTCGCCCGCGACCTCATCTCGGGGGCGCTGCGCAGCCTGTGGGTCGTCTCCGCGGCCCTCATCCTGTGGAGCGGGGTCATCTGGTACGCCGAGCGCCGCCACGACCAGCTCGAGGCGGTCGGCGACCAGCGCGACGAGCACGGCGTGACGCTCAAGGACGGCCTCGTCATCGGGCTCGTCCAGTGCTTCTCCCTCATCCCGGGCGTCTCGCGATCCGGTGCGACGATCTCCGCCGGCCTCATCCGCGGCATCGACCGCGTGACCGCCACCGAGCTGTCGTTCTTCATGGCGATCCCCGCCCTCACCGCGGCCGGGCTCTTCGAGGCCGCGCGCGGCACCGAGGCCGTCATCGCGCTCGGCGTCGGGCAGATGGCCGTCGGCGTCGTCGTCGCCTTCGTCACGGCGTACGCCTCGATCGCCTGGCTGCTGCGGTTCGTTGCCACGAACTCGCTGAGGCCCTTCATCTGGTACCGCGTCGCCCTCGGCCTCGGGGTCGCGGTGGCCCTGTCCGCGGGCTGGATCACCGCCACCTGACCGACGAGCCGCCCGGCCCGTCGGGGTCGGACACGCTCGCGAGCGAGTCCACCAACAGGCAGTGGTCGTGGCCGGATCGCGTGCTGAGCACGAGCAACGGGCGTCCGAGGCCCCCACTGCCTGTTGGTGGACGCACCACGGAGGGGAGTCATCGTCCACGACCCCACGGCATGTCCGGCGACGCACCCACGAGCGCCGCCCCGGCGCCGTCCGGGGTCAGAGCCAGCCGCTGCGCTTGAACGCCCGGAACAGGCCCAGGCACGCCACCGCCATGAGCGTGACCACGGCGAAGTAGCCGTAGTGGACCTCGCGGCCCCCGACGTCGACGCTCGCGACGAGCTCGGGCATGAACTCGAAGTTCATCCCGTAGATGCCCGCGACCATCGTCGGCACGGCCGCGATCGCCACCCACGCGGAGATCCGGCGCATGTCGGAGTTCTGCTGCACCGTCACCTGGGCCAGGTGCGCGCCGAGCACGTCGGTGAGCAGCCGGTCGTAGGACTCGACGTGCTCGATGACGGACTGGAGGTGGTCGGACACGTCGCGGAAGAGCAGCCGCAGCTCGTGGTCGGTGACGTGCGGGTGGTCGGTGGCGTGGAGCGCGTGCAGCGGCGCGGCCAGGGGAGCCGCGGCCCGACGGAACTCGAGGACCTCCCGCTTGAGCCGGTAGATCGTCGAGGAGTCGATGCCGTCGTCGGAGAAGACCCGCGTCTCGATGTCCTCGAGGTCGGTGCCGACCTCCTCGTCGATGACCCGGTAGCCGTCGACGACGAGGTCGACGATGGCGTGCAGCACGCCCATCGGCCCCCGCCGGAGCGCCTCCGGGTCGGCCTCGAGCCGGTGCCGCAGACCCGTCAGCGGGCTCGCCTCGCCGCGGCGCACCGTGACGATGAACCGGTCCCCGACGAAGCACATGAGCTCCCCGGTCTCGATGTCCGAGGACTCCTCGACGTAGCGCAGGGGCTTGAGCACGACGAAGACGCTCGTGTCGTAGAGCTCGACCTTGGCCCGCTGGCGACCCTTGATCGCGTCCTCGACGGCGAGCGGGTGCAGCCCCAGCTCGTCGTTGACCTCGTCGAACTCGGCGAGCGTCGGGTCCTTGAGCCCGATCCACAGGAAGTCGCCGGGTGCGCCGCTGCTGCGCAGTGCGGCGAGCTCGTCGCTGAGGTCACCGCACGGGCGGCGCGTCCCACCCGCGTACAGGGCCTGGTCGACGATCACGAGGGCCATTGTGTCGGAGCGCCGGCGCCCGCACGCGGCATCGACGGCGCGCGGCATACGATGTCGCCTCGTGGCCATCGTCCTGCTCCTGCGCCACGGTCACTCGACCGCGAACGCCGACGGGATCCTCGCCGGGTGGACCGAGGGGGTGGGGCTCACCGACACCGGGCGCGCCCAGGCGGCACGGGTCGCCCAGCGGCTCGCCCCCCTCACCATCGCCCGGGCCGTGTCGAGCCCCCTGCAGCGGTGCGCCGAGACGGCATCCATCGCGCTCGAGGGCCACGACGTCCTCGTCGACGAGCGCCTCGGCGAGTGCCACTACGGCGCGTGGACCGGCCGACCACTCGCCGACGCCGCCCGCGACGACCTCTGGCGCGTCGTGCAGGACGACCCCGCGACCGCGACCTTCCCCGCGCACGAGCACTTCCGCACCGAGTCGCTCGGGGAGATGGCCGCCCGCGTCGTCGGCGCCGTCCGAGCCCTCGACGCCGAGGTCGAGGCGGAGCACGGCCGGGATGCCGTGTGGGTCGCGGTGAGCCACGGCGACCCCATCAAGTCGGTGGTCGCCGAGGCCGTGGGGGCCGGCCTCGCCGGGTTGCAGCGGGTGCGGGTGGACCCCGGGAGCATCACCGCGGTGCAGCTCACCCGAACCCGGATGGTGCTCCTCGCGAGCAACACGGTCGACGGTGACCTCGCACCCCTCGTCGCCGTGCCGAGGCACGCCCCGGCCGGGGACTCCGAGGTCGGGGGTGGGAGCGGCGGGCAGGGCTGACCCCGGGTAGTCTTGTTGCAACTCATGAGCAACAAGGCCCGCGACCGGTAGGAGCACCCGTGCACGTCCCCGACGGCTTCCTCGACGCGCCGACGTCCGTCGCCACGGCCGTCGTGGCCCTCGGGGCGGTCGGCTACGCGCTGCGCGGAGCCCGTCGCGAGCTCGACGACCGCGTCGCGCCGCTCGCCGGGCTCGTCGCCGTCTTCGTCTTCGCGGCCCAGATGGTCAACTTCCCGGTGGGGGCGGGGACGTCGGGCCACCTGCTCGGTGGGGCCCTCGCCGCGGTGCTCGTCGGCCCGCGCACGGCCACGGTCTGCCTCACCGTCGTCGTCACCGTGCAGGCCCTGCTCTTCGCCGACGGGGGAGTGAGCGCGCTCGGCACGAACGTGCTCCTGCTCGCGGTCGTCGGCCCGTGGGTCGGGTACGCCGGCTTCGTCGCCGCCCGCGCGGTGCTGCCCGCACGCCTGCCGTTCGTTCCGGTCGCCGCAGCGGCGGGCGCCCTCCTCTCGGTCGTCGCGGTGGCGATGGTGTTCGTCGGGCTCTACGCCGTCGGTGGCGCGGCGCCGATCCCCCTCGACGCGCTCGTGACCGCGATGGGGACGTGGCACCTGCTCATCGGCCTCGGCGAGGCGACCATCACCTTCCTCGTCGTCTCGAGCCTCGTCGCGACCCGCCCCGACCTCGTCCACGGGGCCCGTCCGGTGCTGCCGCGCGCCGACCTCGTCGTCCGCCCGCCGGTGGCCGCGTGAGCCGCCGACGGCCCCGCCCCAGCACCCGCACCGTCGTCGTCACCGGCCTGGTGCTCTCGCTCCTCGTCGCGGCGGTCGTCTCGGCCTGGGCGTCGTCCCACCCCGACGGCCTCGAGCACGTCGCGGAGAGCCTGGGGTTCGCGGACACGGCCCGGGAGTCCGTTGCCGCCGGGTCGCCGCTCGCCGACTACGCCGCGCCCGGGGTGGCCGACTCGAGGCTCTCCGGGGGACTGGCCGGCCTCGTCGGGGTCGGCGTCGTTGCCCTCGTCATGGCCCTGCTCCTCGGCTGGCTGCGCCGTGGGCCCGCCGACCCGGGGAGCCTCGAGCCAGCCGACCGGGAGGGGTGACGTGGGCACCGGCCACACCGCCCGCCTGCACGTCGACGGCTCCTCGGCCCTGCACCGGCTCCCGCCGCACGCGAAGCTCGTCGGCCTCGTGCTCTTCGTGCTCGCCGTCGTCTCGGTGCCGGCCGGGGCTCCCCTCGTCCTCGCCGGCCTGCTCGGGGTGGCCGCCCTCACGCTGGCCTCGACGGCGGTGGCCTGGCGCCACCTCCTGCCCCGCCTCGCGGTCGCCCTGCCGGTCGTCGTCTTCGCCCTCGTCCTCCCCTTCGTGGCGACCGGCCCGCACGAGCAGCTCGGGCCCGTCACGGTGAGCACTTCCGGGCTCGCCGCGGCCTGGAGTGTCCTCGCGAAGGGGCTGACCGGCGTGCTCGCCGCCGTCGCGTTCGCCGTGACGACCCGCCCCACCGACCTCGTCGCGGCGCTCCAGCGGCTGCGGGCCCCCGACCTCGTCGTCATCGTGCTGTCGTTCATGGTCCGCTACCTCGGCGTCGTCACCGACGAGCTGGGGCGGATGCGGGTCGCGCGCGAGTCCCGGGCCTTCCGCGGCCGCGGGGTGCGGGCCTGGCCGGTGCTCGCCGCCGGCTCCGGGGCCCTGTTCGTGCGCAGCTACGAGCGCGGGGAACGGGTGCACCTGGCGATGCTCAGCCGGGGCTTCACAGGCCGGCTGCCCGTCGTCACCGCCTTGACGGCCACCCCGGCCCAGTGGGTGCTCGCGGTGACGCCCGCGGTGGTGGCCGCGACGGCATCCGTGGCGGTGCGCGTCCTGTGAGCGTCCCCGTCCTCGACCTGCGTGGCGTCGCGTACGCCTACCCCGGCGGTCAGCAGGCGCTCTTCGGCGTCGACCTGCACGTCCACCCCGGGGAGCGGGTCGCCCTGCTCGGCCCGAACGGCGCCGGCAAGACGACGCTCGTGCTGCACCTCAACGGGATCCTCACCCCCGGCCGGGGGACCGTGACGGTGTCCGGCCTGCCGGTCGGCACCGAGACGCTCCTCGAGGTGCGGCGCCGGGTGGGCATCGTGTTCCAGGACCCCGACGACCAGCTCTTCATGCCGACGGTGCGCGACGACGTCGCGTTCGGGCCGGCGAACCTCGGCCTGCGGGGTGCCGAGCTCGAGGAGCGGGTGCGGGAGGCCCTCGCCCTCGTCGGGGTCGCCGACCTCGCCGACCGAGCCCCGCACCACCTGTCGTTCGGCCAGCGCCGACGGGTCGCCATCGCGACCGTGCTCGCCATGCGGCCGGAGATCCTCGTCCTCGACGAGCCGTCGTCCAACCTCGACCCGGCCTCGCGGCGCGAGCTCGCCGACATCCTGCGCTCGCTCGACGTCACCGTGCTCATGGTGACCCACGACCTGCCGTACGCGGTCGAGCTGTGCGAGCGCTCGGTGGTCCTCTCCGAGGGCACCGTCGTGGCCGACGGGGCCACCCGCGACGTGCTCGGGGACGCCGAGCTCATGGCTCGCCACCGCCTCGAGCTGCCCGTGGGGTTCTCGATCTAGGGTGGTGGACATGGCATCCACCGTGTTCGACCCGCCCGAGCGCTTCGTCGCCGGGACCGTCGGGCCGCCCGGCGGCCGCACGTTCTTCCTCCAGGCGAGCGGTGGGGGCCGCCTCGTGTCCGTCTCGCTCGAGAAGTTGCAGGTCAGCGTGCTCGCCGACCGGGTCAACGACCTGCTCGACGCCCACGCCGAGGGCACCGCGACCGAACCCGTCGGCGACGGTGACACCGCCCCGCTCGCCACCCCCATCGAGGACGAGTTCCGCGTCGACACCCTTGCCCTCGCCTGGGACCCGACCCGCCGCGTCGTCGTCATCGAGTGCCATGACCAGGACCCCGAGGAGACCGACGAGGCCGACCTGGCCGGCGACCCCGAGGCCGGGGAGCCGACCGCCCCGAGGTCACCCGTCCAGACGCTGCGCGTCGTGCTCAGCCCGCAGGCGGCCCGGGCCTTCGCCCGGCGCTGCGCCCGCGTCGTCTCCGCCGGGCGTCCGTCGTGCCCGTTCTGCGGCCAGCCGCTCGACCCCACCGGCCACATCTGCCCCCGTGCCAACGGCTACCGACGCTGAGCTCGTCGAGCTCCTCACGACCGGGCACCTCACCCCCGTCGGGCGGATCGTCGACTCCTCGAACGGCGCGCTGCTGTGCTCCGTGGATGCCGGGGCCGCGTCCGGTGGACCGTCGCCCGCGTCGGGCGGGCCGGTGCTCGTCATCCACAAGCCGGAGGCGCACGAGCGGCCGCTCTGGGACTACCCCGACGGCACCCTCGTCGCCCGCGAGCGGGCCGCCTACCTCGTGAGCGCGGCCGGCGGGTTCGACGTCGTCCCGCCGACGGTGCTGCGCGACGGGCCACTCGGCCCCGGCTCGGTCCAGCTGTGGGTCGGCCCGGTCGAAGGGCCCCGCGAGGCGCTCGTCGACGTCACGCCGGCGGGGGAGGTGCACGAGGGCTGGGTCGTCGTGCTCGAAGGACGCACCCCGGCCGGCGAGCCGGTCGTCGTCTCGCACAGCCGCGAGCCCGCCCTGCGCACCGTCGCCGTCCTCGACGCCGTGCTCAACAACTCCGACCGCAAGGGCGGACACCTCCTGCGCGACGGTGCCGTCGTGCGGGGGTGCGACCACGGGGTGAGCCTGGGCGTCGAGCCCAAGCTGCGCACCGTGCTCTGGGGCTGGGCGGGTGACCGGCTGCCGGCGGCCGACGTCGGCCGCCTCGAGACCCTCCTCGACGCCCTCGCCGCCGACCTGGCCGCCGAGCTCGCCGACCTGCTCACCCGGGCCGAGGTCCGGGCCCTGCGGGCCCGCACCGAGGCGCTGCTGCGCACGCGACGGCACCCGCACCCCCAGCCCGGCTGGCCGGCCATCCCGTGGCCGGCGCTGTAGCCGCCGCCCCGTAGTCTTGCCCGGTGAAGTCGTGGCCCGCCCCGTTCGTCCCCGCCGTGCCCGGCCAGGGTGACCCGCTCGCCCTCTACGACACCCGGACGAGGTCGGTGCGTCCCGTCGACGCCGGGCCCGTCGCGCGGCTCTACGTGTGCGGCATCACCCCCTACGACGCGACGCACCTCGGGCACGCCGCCACGTACGTCACCTTCGACGTCGTCGGTCGCGTGCTGCGCGACACCGGCCACCGGGTCGAGTACGTCCAGAACGTCACCGACGTCGACGACCCGCTCCTCGAGCGCGCGGCGCGCGACGGCCGCGACTGGCGCGAGCTCGCCACCTCCGAGATCGAGCTCTTCCGCGAGGACATGACCGCCCTCGCGGTGATCCCCCCCGACGACCTCGTGGGGGTCGTCGAGTCGATGGACGAGATCACCGATGCGGTGCGGGCGCTCGTCGCCCGCGGCGCGGCGTACCGGGTGCCCGTCCCGGCCGCGGAGGGCTCGGGCGAGGACATCTACCTCGACCTGGCCGAGGCTCCCTCGTTCGGCGAGGTGTCGGGGTGGTCGCCGGAGCAGATGGATGCCGTGTTCGCGGACCGCGGCGGCGACCCGGACCGGGCCGGCAAGCGCAACCGGTTCGACCCACTGCTGTGGCGTGCCGCCCGTGCGGGCGAGCCGTCGTGGGAGGACCTCATGCTCGGCGCCGGCCGCCCGGGGTGGCACATCGAGTGCACCGCGATCTCGTTGGCCCACCTCGGCCACCCGTTCGACATCAAGGGCGGTGGCAGCGACCTCGTCTTCCCCCACCACGAGATGAGCGCCGTGCAGGCCGTCGCGCTCACCGGCGGCGACGTCTTCGCCCGGCACTACGTCCACCAGGCGATGGTCGGCTACGAGGGCGAGAAGATGAGCAAGTCCAAGGGCAACCTCGTGCTCGTCTCCCGCCTGCGGGCCGATGGCGTCGAGCCGATGGCCGTCCGCCTCCTCCTGCTCGACCGGCACTACCGCACCGACTGGGACTACACCCCCGACCTGCTCGACGTCGCGACGGCGCGCCTGGAGCGGTGGCGCGAGGCCCTGTCGGTCAACGAGGGCGCCGACCCGGCATCCACGATCGGCGAGGTGCGGGCAGCCGTCGCCACCGACCTCGACACCCCGGCCGCGCTCGCGGCCGTCGACGCGTGGGCCGAGCGCACGCTCGCCGGGCAGTGGGACGACGCGGCGGCCCCGGGGCTCGTGGCACGCACGGTGGATGCCGTGCTCGGCGTCCGGCTCTGACGCTCGGGACGGACCAGCTGACCGGCCGGCCGGCCGACACCCCCGACGTGCCGACCTAGGGCTCGTCGGTGCCCCGCCGGCGCAGGTAGCGCTCGAACTCCTTCGCGATGGCGTCGCCGCTCGCCTCGGGCAGGTCGGCGGTGTCCTGGGCCTCCTCGAGGCTCTCGACGTACTCGGCGACCTCGGCGTCGGACGAGGCCAGCTCGTCGATGCCGCGCTCCCAGGCCCGCGCGTCCTCGTCGAGGTCGCCGTGCTCGATGGGCGCGTCGAGGAGCTCCTCGAGGCGGCTCACGAGGGCCAGGGTGGCCTTGGGCGACGGGCTGTGCCCCGCGTAGTGCGGCACGGCGGCCCAGGCCGAGATCGAGGGGACGCCGACCTGGTTCGCGGCGTCGGCGAGCACGCCGACGATGCCGGTGGGCCCCTCGTAGGTGCTCATCTCGAGGTCGTGGCGGTGCCGGGTGTCCTCGTTGTCGGAGGTCGCGGACACCGGGATGGGGCGGGAGTGGGCGACGTCGGCCATGAGGGCGCCCAGGGTGACGACGGTCGTGACGTCGGCGGTCTGGGCGAGCTCCATGAGCTCGATCGCGAAGGCGCGCCAGCGGAACGAGGGCTCGACGCCCTGGACGAGGACGACGTCGCGGCCCAGCGAGGTGTCCGTGGCGACGAGCACCCGGGTCGTGCGCCAGCTGATCCGGCGCCGGCCGTTCTCGAGGAGCACCCGCGGGCGGTTGACCTGGAAGTCGTAGTAGTCCTCGGGGTCGAGGGCCGCGACCATCTCGGCGTCCCAGATGTCGGCGAGGTGCTCGACGACGGCGCTCGCGGCCTCGCCGGCGTCGTTCCATCCCTCGAACGCCGCGATCATGACCGCGTTCCGCAGCTCGGGCAGGTCTTCGAGCTCGATCACCGCGTCCTCCTCTCGTCAGGACCCCACCCTACGGCTCCGTAGACTCGTGCCCCATGAGCCTGCCCGCAGCGGTCCTCTGGGACATGGACGGAACCCTCGTCGACACCGAGCCCTACTGGATCGCCGCGGAGCACGAGATCGTCGAGGAGCACGGGGGCACGTGGAGCGACGAGTTCGCGCACCAGCTGGTCGGGAACGACCTCATGGTGTCGGCGACCTTCATCCGGGACCACTCCGCGGTGGGGTGGGAGCCCGAGCGGATCGTCGACGAGCTCCTCCTGCGGGTCATCGACCGAGTGCGCGCGCACGTCCCGTGGCGCCCGGGCGCCCGCGAGCTGCTCGAGGCGCTGCGCTCCGAGGACGTGCCGAGCGCCCTCGTCACGATGTCGTGGCGCTCGCTGGCGGATGCCGTGCTGGACGCCCTGCCCGACGGCACCTTCGCGGTCGTCGTGACCGGCGACGAGGTGTCGCACGGCAAGCCGCACCCCGAGCCCTACCGTGCGGCCGCACGTCAGCTCGGTGTGGCCCCGCAGGACTGCGTGGCGATCGAGGACTCACCCACGGGGGTGCGCTCGGCGGTCGCCGCCGGAGTGCCGACGCTCGCCGTGCCGCACGTCGTCGCCGTGCCGGAGCTGCCGGGAGCGGTGCACCTCGACACGCTCGCGGGCCTGACTCCCGCGGGAGTCGCCGACCTCGCCCGGGCTGCGCTGGCGACCTCAGTCGTCGGCGGGCACGAGCGCCCCTGAGCTGGCGGGGTCGAGGGCGATCTGCGAGGCCCCCTCGGGCAGCGGCGGAGGAGTGCCGCCCCACGCCGGGCACAGGTCGCGGAAGTCGCACCAGTCGCACAGCCTCGAGGTGCGCGGACGCCAGTCGCCGGTGCGGGCGGCCTGCACGACGGCATCCCAGATCGCCCGCACGGTGCGCTCGACGGCGCGCAGGTCGCGCTCGTCGGGGGCGTAGCGCACGACCTCGCCGTTGCCGAGGTAGACGAGCTGGAGCAGCCGCGGCACCTCGCCGTGGATGCGCCACAGGACGAGGGCGTAGAACTTCATCTGGAACAGCGCCTTGGCCTCGAACAGCTCGCTCGGGGAGCGGCCGGTCTTGTAGTCGACGACCCGCATCGCGCCGTCGGGGGCGACGTCGAGGCGGTCGACGTACCCGCGCAGGGTCAGCCCCTCGACCTGGGTCTCGACGTACAGCTCGCGCGCCGCGGGCTCGAGCCGCGTGGGGTCCTCGAGGTCGAACCACTGCTCGACGAGGGCGCGAGCCCCGGCCAGCCAGCTGTCGTGCGTCAGCTCGTCGTCGTCGTCGATCATCGCCGTGAGCTCGGGACGCTCGTCGACGAGGGCCGCCCAGCGCGGCTCCAGGAGGGCCACGGCCGCGGCCGGGGTGCGCTCGGCCGCCGGGAGGTCGAAGAGGTGCTCGAGGACGGCGTGGACGAGCGTGCCCCGGGCCGCGGCGGGGGAGGGCGGGCCCTCGAGCTTGTCGATGGTCCTGAACCGGAACAGCAGCGGGCACTGCTTGAAGTCCGCGGCGCGGCTCGGGGACAGGGCGGGGGTCATGAGGCACACCGTATGCCGGGCCGCCGACAGGCCCGCGGACGCCGCGCGAGACGTGGGCGATGATCGTCGGGGAGTCGGGGAGTCGGGGAGTCGGGGGGTCGGGGGGTCGGGGAGGCGGGCAGGCGACGGTTCTCACCACGTCCACGGGCCGGGGGACCCCCGCGGGAGGCTCAGTCCTCGGGCTGGTAGCCCAGGGTCGGGCCCAGCCACCGCTCGGCGGTGCGCAGGTCCCACCCCTTGCGCGCGGCATACGACTCGACCTGGTCCCGGCCGAGGCGCCCGACGACGAAGTACTGGCTCTCGGGGTGAGCGAAGTACCAGCCCGACACCGAGGCACCGGGCCACATCGCCATCGACTCGGTGAGCCGCACACCGGTGCGGTCGGGGCCCCCGAGGAGCGCCATGAGCGTCTCCTTCTCGGTGTGCTCGGGGCACGCCGGGTAGCCGGGGGCCGGACGGATGCCGTCGTACCGCTCGTGGACGAGGTCCTCCATCGTCAGCTGCTCGTCGGGCGCGTAGCCCCACAGCTCGCGGCGCACCTTCTCGTGGAGGCGCTCCGCGAACGCCTCGGCGAGCCGGTCGGCGAGGGACTCCAGCAGGATCGCGGAGTAGTCGTCGTGGTCGGCCCGGAACGCCGCGAGGTGCTCCTCGATGCCGAGGCCCGCGGTGACCGAGAAGGCGCCGACGTGGTCGGCGATGCCGGTGTCCTTGGGCGCCACGAAGTCGGACAGGCACTTGTTGGCGACCCCCTCGCGGTGCTGTCCCTGCTGGCGCAGGCCGTGCAGCGTCGTGAGGACGGTCGTGCGGGCCTCGTCGGCGTAGACCTCGATGTCGTCCCCGATGCCGTTGGCCGGGAAGATGCCGACCACACCGCGGGCGGTCAGCCAGTGCTCGGACTCGATGCGGTCGAGCATGGCCGTCGCGTCGTCGAAGAGGGCCCGCGCCTGCTCGGACGTCGCCGGGTTGTTGAGCACGTCGGGGTAACGGCCCTTGATCTCCCACGCCAGGAAGAACGGCGTCCAGTCGATGTAGCGGCGCAGCTCGCCGACCGGGAAGTCCTCCCAGACCCGGGTGAACTGGGTCGGTCCGCGGTGCCAGTGCGCGTCCGGGGGGCCGGACCAGCGGTCGGCGCTCTGCTGGGCGAGGAGGTGGGGCCGCATCGGCCGGTAGGAGGCCCAGTCGATGCGCGTTCGGTTGGCACACGCCTGGTCGTAGCTCGCGAGCGGGCGCTCGCCCGACTTCGCCGCGTGCCGGGCGCGGATGGCGTCGAAGTCCTTGCTCACGCCGTCGAGGAACGGTCCGCGCTGGTCCGCCGAGAGCAGCTGGCTGACGACCGGGACCGACCGGGAGGCGTCCTTGACCCACACGACCGGTCCGGAGTACTGGCCGTCGACCTTGACCGCCGTGTGCGCCCGCGAGGTCGTCGCCCCGCCGAGGAGCAGCGGGATGTCGAAGCCCTGGCGCTCCATCTCGGCGGCGACGCGCACCATCTCGTCCAGGCTCGGCGTGATGAGGCCGGACAGACCGATGATGTCGGCGCCGACCTCCCTGGCCGTGTCGAGGACCTTCTGGGTCGGCACCATGACGCCGAGGTCGACGACGTCGTAGTTGTTGCACTGGAGCACGACCCCGACGATGTTCTTGCCGATGTCGTGCACGTCTCCCTTGACCGTCGCGGTGACGACGAGCCCCTTGCTCCGGCGGCGCGCGGCCTCGTCCTTCCCGGCCTCGATGAAGGGGATGAGGTGGGCGACGGCCCGCTTCATGACCCGGGCCGACTTCACGACCTGGGGGAGGAACATCTTGCCGTCGCCGAAGAGGTCGCCGACGACGTTCATCCCGTCCATGAGCGGGCCCTCGATGACCTCGAGCGGCTGCCCGCCGGCCGCGGCGATCTCGAGCCGCAGCTCCTCGGTGTCGTCGACGACGTGCTCGTCGATGCCCTTGACGAGCGCGTGGGTGATCCGCTCCCGCACCGGCAGCGAGCGCCACTGCGCGGCCGCGGGGTCGGCCTCCTCGCCGCTCGTGCGGTAGTCCTCGGCGATCGTGAGCAGGCGCTCCGTCGCGTCGGGGCGCCGGTTGAGCACGACGTCCTCGATGGCGTCGCGCAGCCGCTCGTCGACCGTGTCGTAGGGCTGCAGCGCGCCGGCGTTGACGATGCCCATGTCCATGCCCGCCTTGATGGCGTGGTAGAGGAAGACGGCGTGGATCGCCTCGCGCACCGCCGTGTTCCCGCGGAAGCTGAACGAGACGTTCGAGACCCCGCCGGAGACGAGGGCGTGGGGGAGGTTGCCCTTGATCCAGCGGGCGGCCTCGATGAAGTCGGTGCCGTAGGCCGCGTGCTCCTCGATGCCCGTCGCGACGGCGAAGATGTTCGGGTCGATGATGACGTCCTCGGCGGGGAAGCCGACCTCGTCGACGAGCAGCCGGTAGGCCCGGGCGCAGATCGCCCGGCGGCGCGCGAGGTCGTCCGCCTGCCCGTCCTCGTCGAACGCCATGACGACGACGGCCGCCCCGTAGCGGCGCGCGAGCCGGGCCTGGGTGAGGAACTGCTCCTCGCCCTCCTTGAGCGAGATCGAGTTGATGATCGGCTTGCCCTGGGTCACCTTGAGCCCGGCCTCGATGACCTCCCACTTGCTCGAGTCGATCATGAGGGGCACCCGGCAGATGTCCGGCTCGGAGGCCACGAGCTTGAGGAAGCGGTCCATCGCGGCGACGCCGTCGATCATCCCCTCGTCCATGTTGACGTCGATGACCTGGGCGCCCGCCTCGACCTGCTGGCGGGCGACCCCGAGCGCGGTGCCGTAGTCGTCCTCGGTGATGAGCCGGCGGAACCGGGCCGAGCCGGTGATGTTCGTGCGTTCGCCGACGTTGACGAACAGGCTGTCGGCGTCGACGACGCACGGCTCGAGCCCGGCCAGGCGCAGCGCCGGCGCGACCTCGGCCGGCTCCCGCGGCGAGGCCCCGGCAACGGCATCCGCGATGGCCGCGATGTGCGAGGGGGTCGTGCCGCAGCAGCCGCCGACGACGTTGACCAGCCCCGCGGACGCGAACTCGCCGACGACCCGGGCCATCGCCTCGGGGGTCTCGTCGTACTCGCCGAACGCGTTGGGCAGCCCGGCGTTCGGGTGCGCCGAGACGAAGCAGTCGGCGAGGCGCGACAGCTCGGCGACGTAGGGGCGCAGCTCCCCGGCGCCGAGCGCACAGTTGAGCCCGATCGCGAGCGGGCGGGCGTGCCGCACGGAGTACCAGAACGCCTCGGTCACCTGGCCCGACAGCGTGCGCCCGGACGCGTCGGTGATCGTGCCGGACACCATGACCGGCCACCGCCGTCCGTGCTGCGCGAACAGCGTCTCGAGGGCGAAGACGGCGGCCTTGGCGTTGAGCGTGTCGAAGACCGTCTCGACGAGCAGCACGTCGGCGCCGCCGTCGACGAGCCCGCGCGCCTGCTCGAGGTAGGCCTCGACGAGCTCGTCGTACGTGACGTTGCGGGCTCCCGGGTCGTTGACGTCCGGTGAGATGGATGCCGTGCGGTTCGTCGGCCCGAGCGCGCCCAGGACCCAGCGCGGCCGGTCGGGCGTGCGGTCGGTCATCGCGTCCGCCTCGGCCCGGGCCAGGGATGCCGCCGCCACGTTGAGCTCGTAGGCGACGTCCTCCATCGCGTAGTCGGCGAGGGAGATCCGCTGCGCGTTGAACGTGTTCGTCTCGACGAGGTCGGCGCCCGCCTCGAGGTAGCCCCGGTGCACCTCGCGCACGATCTCGGGCCGGGTGAGCGAGAGGAGGTCGTTGTTGCCCTGCTGCTCGCTCGGGTGGCCGGCGAAGCGCTCGCCCCGGTAGTCGGCCTCCGAGAGCCCGTAGCCCTGGATCATCGTCCCCATCGCGCCGTCGAGCACGAGGACCCGCTCGCGCAGGGCGGCGGTGAGGGCGGCGGTGGCGTCGGGGCGGTGCTGCGGGGTCACGTGTCGTCGCTTCGGGTCGGCAGCGGGGGCGAGGGATCAGTATGCCGCCAACCTCACGTAGGGTCCGTGGCATGTCCGACGAGCAGGCCCCGCCCGGCGCCCTGCGGCTCGGCCGCGTCGCCGGTGTCCCGGTCTACCTCGACCGCACCTGGCTGCTGCTCGGCGCCTTCGTCGCCTGGACCGGCTGGCGCGCGGGCAGCGACCTCGGCACCGGGACGGCGCTGGCCTACGCGGCGTGGCTCGTCATCGGCATCCTCGTCGCGGTCCTCGGGCACGAGGTCGCCCACGCCGTCGCCGCGCGGCTGCTCGGGTTCCGGGTCCACCGCATCGTCGCGACGCTGTGGGGTGGGCACACCGCCTACGACGGCACCGGCACGACGCCGGGTCGCGCGGCGGTCGTGGCGGTCAGCGGTCCGCTCGCCAACCTCGCGCTCGCCGCGCTCGGGGCGGCGGCGACCGTGCTCCTGCCGTGGCCGGCATCCCAGTTCGCCTCGTCGGTCATGGTGCTCAACCTCCTCCTCGCCGGGTTCAACCTGCTGCCCGGCCTGCCGCTCGACGGCGGGCAGCTCGTGCACTCGCTCGTCTGGGGGGCGACCGGCCGCCGCGACCTCGGCCTCGTCGTCGCGGGGTGGTGCGGCCGGGTGCTCGCCGTCGGGGTCGTCCTCGTCTACGCCGTGCTCCCGCTGGTGCGGGGCGAGGTCGACGTCGTCACCCTCGTCCTCGCGCTCGTCATGGCGTGGATCCTGTGGGCCGGCGCGACGGCGGCGGTGCGGCGGGCCCCGTACGAGCGGCTGCTCGACCGGCTCCGGCTCGAGGACGTGCTCGAGCCCGTCGCCCTCGTGCCCGCCGTGACGACCGTGGCCGAGCTCGGGCGCCCGGACCGCCGGGTCGTCTCCCTCGACGAGCGCGGGATGCCGACCCTCCTCCTCCCGCTGCCGTCCGACGACGCCCCCGACGTCGGGGACGTCGACCCGGGCACCCGGCTGGCCTCGCTCCTCGTCCGGCTCCCCGACGCGTCCGTCGTCGACCTGCCGCCGGGGTCGACGTGCGAACCCGTCCTGCGGGCGATGGCGACCTCGAACTGGGGGGCCGTCGTCGTCACCTCGGCAGGGCGCCTGCTCGGCCTCGTCACCTCCGACCGGCTCAATGCCGCCGCCGAGCGCGTGCTCCGCCGCAACTAGACTGCCCGCCCATGACACCACCGACGGGCGCCGAGCGGCGGCGCGGCCCCCTGTGCGCGGGGGAGCGCGTCCAGCTCACCGACCCGAAGGGCCGGATGCACACCATCGCGCTGACGCCCGGCAAGCAGTTCCACACCCACCGGGGCCACCTCGCCCACGACGAGCTCATCGGGCGACCGGACGGGTCGACGGTCACGAACACCGCGGGTGTCGAGTACCTCGTGCTGCGCCCCCTGCTCGCCGACTACGTCATGTCGATGCCGCGCGGCGCCGCGGTCGTCTACCCCAAGGACGCCGGCCAGATCGTCATGATGGCCGACATCTTCCCCGGCGCCGTCGTCGTCGAGGCCGGAGTGGGGTCAGGGGCCCTGTCGATGTCGCTGCTGCGGGCGGTGGGGGAGTCCGGGCACGTGCACTCCTTCGAGCGCCGTGCGGACTTCGCCGAGATCGCGCGCGCCAACGCCCGCGACTACTTCGGGGCCGACCACCCGGCGTGGACGGTCACCGTGGGCGACCTCGTCGAGGCCCTGCCGCGCACCGTCCCCGCCGGCACCGTCGACCGCGTCGTGCTCGACATGCTCGCCCCGTGGGAGTGCCTCGACGTCGTCGCCGAGGCGCTCGCGCCCGGCGGCGTGCTCATCTGCTACGTCGCCACGGCGACCCAGCTGTCCAGGGTGGCCGAGGGGATGCGCGACCACGGCACCTTCACCGAGCCGCAGGCGTGGGAGTCGCTCGTGCGCGGCTGGCACCTCGAGGGCCTCGCGGTGCGGCCCCAGCACCGGATGCACGGGCACACCGGGTTCCTCGTCACGACCCGCCGCCTCGCCCCGGGCGTCACCCCGCCGCTGCGCAAGCGCCGCCCGGGCCGGGGCTACGTCACCGCCGAGGAGGCCGACGAGCAGGACTGGACGCCCGAGGCCCTCGGTGAGCGGGTCCCCTCCGACAAGCGGGTGCGCAGGGTGCGACGATCGGTGACCGAGACCTCCCCGCTGCCGTGAGCTGCGCGGGTTATCGTCGAGCATGAGCACCGACGAGCCCACGGCCGAGCAGCCGGGCCCCCGCGAGAGCCTCGAGGCCCAGCGGGAGTCGCTCGAGGCCGAGATCAGCGCGCTGCGCTCCCGCGGGCAGGGCACGCCCGCCCAGCTGCGCGCCCTCGAGCGCGACCTCGCCGGGCTGAGGTCGCAGCTCGCGACGATGTCCGCCCAGAACGAGCGGCTCGTGCGCACCCTGCGCGACGCCCGCGAGCAGATCGTGACGCTCAAGTCCGAGGTCGACCGGCTCGCGCAGCCGCCCGCGGCCTACGGCACCGTCATCGAGACCTTCGACGACGGCACGGCCGACATCCTCACGAGCGGGCGCAAGATGCACGTCGCCGTGAGCCCCTCGGTCGAGGACGGAGCGCTCGTCGCGGGACGTGAGGTCATGCTCAACGAGGCCATGAACGTCGTCGCCGCCCACGGGTACGAGGTCGTCGGCGAGGTCGTCCTGTGCAAGGAGGTCCTCGACGACGGCCGGGTGCTCGTCGTCGCCCAGGCCGACGAGGAGCGGGTCTGCAGGATGGCGGCCTCGCTCGCGGGCGAGACGGTGCGTGCCGGCGACGCCCTGCTGCTCGAGCCGCGGTCCGGGTTCGTCTTCGAGCGGATCCCCAAGGCCGAGGTCGCCGACCTCGTCCTCGAGGAGGTCCCCGACATCGACTACACCGACATCGGCGGGCTGTCCGGGCAGATCGAGGCGATCCGGGACGCCGTCGAGCTGCCCTACCTGCACCCCGACCTCTACACCGAGCACCAGCTCAAGCCGCCGAAGGGCGTGCTGCTCTACGGCCCCCCGGGCTGCGGCAAGACGATGATCGCGAAGGCCGTCGCGGCCTCCCTCGCCCGCAAGGTCGCCGAGAAGGAGGGCCGGGAGCCGGGGAAGTCCTACTTCCTCAACATCAAGGGGCCCGAGCTGCTCAACAAGTACGTCGGCGAGACCGAGCGCCACATCCGGCTCATCTTCCAGCGGGCCCGCGAGAAGTCCAACGAGGGCTACCCCGTCGTCGTGTTCTTCGACGAGATGGAGTCGCTGTTCCGCACCCGCGGGTCCGGCGTCTCGTCCGACGTCGAGACGACGATCGTGCCGCAGCTGCTCGCCGAGATCGACGGTGTCGAGGGCCTGGAGCACGTCATCGTCATCGGGGCCTCGAACCGCGAGGACATGATCGACCCGGCGATCCTGCGCCCGGGCCGGCTCGACGTGAAGATCAAGATCGAGCGCCCGGACGCCGAGGCCGCCCGCGACATCTTCGGCAAGTACCTCATCCCCGGCCTGCCGCTGCACCCGGACGACCTGGAGCACAACGGCGGGTCCGAGGACGCGACCCTGCAGGCGATGATCGACGCCGTCGTCCTGCGCATGTACACGGAGGAGGAGGAGAACCGCTTCCTCGAGGTGACCTATGCGGGGGGCGACAAGGAGATCCTGTACTTCAAGGACTTCAACTCGGGGGCGATGATCCAGAACATCGTCGACCGGGCCAAGAAGATGGCGATCAAGGACTTCCTCGACACCGGCCAGCGGGGCCTGCGCGTCGAGCACCTCCTCCAGTCGTGCACCGACGAGTTCCGCGAGAACGAGGACCTCCCGAACACGACGAACCCCGACGACTGGGCCCGCATCTCCGGCAAGAAGGGGGAGCGGATCGTGTACATCCGTACCCTCATCAAGACCAAGGAGGGCACCGAGCCCGGCAAGTCGATCAACACGGTGGCGAACACCGGCCAGTACCTCTGACCGATCGCTCCCGACCGCGCCCGCACGCGCCCGCCGGGGTGCCGTCAGGAACCGGCGAGACGGGCCACGAGGCGCCAGCCCAGCAGGAGGACCGAGAGCACGGCGGTGGCCACGACGACGAACGACGGCGCCGTGCCGTCGCCGAGGACCCGGCGCAGCAGCATCCCGACGACGACCGTGCACGCGAGGACGACCGCCCCGAAGGCCAGCGACCTCGGCCCGGAGTCCAGGGTCAGGCTCGCGACGAGCCAGCCCGCGGCCGTCCCGGCGAGGAACGGCCCTGCCGTGCGGGCCACGCCGGCGAGGTCGAGGCCCTCCGCGTGCGAGCGCCGGCCGAGCACGGCGAAGAGCACGACGAGCGCCACGTCGAGGACGACGGGCAGCGCCCGGCTCACGAGCCGACCCGGTCGAACAGCGAGCTCTGCCGCGGCGGCGCGTGGGTCGGGTCGACCCCGTCGAACAGGCTGGACACCGACTCGCCGGCGTGGATGCGCTTGATCGCCTCGGCGAACAGCCCGGCGATGGAACGCACCCGCAGCTCGGGCCAGCCGCGGGGTGCGGGCACGGTGTCGGTCGTGACGACCTCGGTGACCATCGGGTGCGCGCGCAGCCGATCGACGGCGCGGCCGGCGAACAGGCCGTGGGTGCAGGCGACGGCCGCCTCGGTGACCCCCCGCTCGGCGAGCCGGTCGAGCAGCTCGACGATCGACCCACCGGTGGCGATCTCGTCGTCGAGGACGATCGCCCGCCGACCCCCGACGTCGCCGACGATGGAGTCGATGACGACGCGGTCGTCGCCGAGCCGGCGCTTGGACCCCGCCGCGACGGGCAGGCCGAGCAGCCGGGAGAACTGGGTGGCGTCCTTGGCGTTGCCGAGGTCGGGGGAGACGACGACGCAGCCGGCGAGGTCCTGCTGCCGGAAGTGGTCGGCGAGCACCCCGAGCGCCGTGAGGTGGTCGACGGGCACCGAGAAGAAGCCGTGCACCTGCGGCGCGTGGAGGTTCATCGTGAGCACCCGGTCGGCGCCCGCCGTGGCGATGAGGTCGGCGACGAGGCGTCCACCGAGGGAGATCCGCGAGGCGTCCTTCTTGTCGCTGCGCGCGTAGGCGAAGTGGGGGATGACCGCCGTGATCATGCCCGCCGAGGCCCCCTTGGCGGCGTCGATCATGAGCAGCAGCTCCATGAGCGAGTCCTGCGTCGGCGGCACGAGCGGCTGCACGATGTAGACGTCGCGCTGGCGGCAGTTGGCGAGCAGCTGGGCCTGGAGGCAGTCGTTGCTGAAGCGGCTGATGACGGTCTCGGACAGGGTCACCCCGAGCTCGTCGCAGATCCGGTGGGCGAGGGGCTGGTGGGCCGACCCCGAGAAGACGACGACCTCGCGCATGCCGGCCAGCCTAGCCGTCAGGCCGAGGCGGACAGGGCCGTGCGCAGCTCGTTCGCGAGCTCCCAGCGCTGCTGGCGCCCGACGGCGGGGGCGGCCCCCGGCATCGAGACGAAACCGTGCGGCATCCGGAGGTAGTTCGTGAGCCGCACCGGCACTCCAGCGGCCCGCAGCGCGTCGGCGTAGCGGATGCCGTCGTCCCGGATCGGGTCGAGGTCCGCCGTCTGCACGAGGGCGGGCGGGAGCCCGTCGAGGCGCCCGAAGAGCGGCGACACGAGCGGGTCGCGCAGGTCGTGACCGGGGCGCACGTAGTGGTCGCGGAACGCGTCCATCGAGCGCTTCGTGAGGATGGGGGCGTTGGCGTGCTCGCGGACCGAAGGCGAGGACATCGTGAGGTCGGTCGCGGGGTAGACGAGCGCCTGGTGGCGCAGCCGCGTGTCGCCGTGGTCGCGCAGCACCTGGGCCACGACGGCCGCGAGGTTGCCCCCGGCCGAGTCGCCCGCGACGGCCATCCGCGAGGTGTCGGCGCGCAGCACGTCGCCGTTGACGCCCACCCACGTCGTCGCGTCGACGCAGTCGTGCGCGGCGACGGGCGCCCGGTGCTCGGGCGCCATCCGGTAGTCGACCGACACGACGACACACCCCACCTCGGCGGCGACGAACGTGCAGACGGCGTCGTAGTCGACGACGTTGCCGAGCACCCAGCCACCGCCGTGGAACCACATGACGACGGGCACGTCGCGACGCGCGTCGCCGAGCACGCGCGGGCGGTAGATCCGCAGCGGGATCTCGTGGTCGTCGCGTGCCGGGGCCGTGCCGTACGTGATGCCCACGCCCGGGTCGATGCGACCGGTGACGGCCGTGACGAGCCGGTTCCGCGGCCGTACCGTCGCCCGCGACCGCTGGATGCCGTCGCCGTCGAGCCGCTCGACCGGCGGCCCCAGGTGGTCGGCCACGAAGGAGACGGCCGTGGTCAGGGGGGACATGCCTCGGTAGCTGCGCACGCGGTCAGTATCGTCGAGGCATGACGGTGCGACGGGTGATGGGGATCGAGACCGAGTACGGCATCGTCGTGCCCGGTGACCCCGGCGCGAACCCGATGGTCGCCTCCGGGGACGTCGTCACGGCGTACGCCGCCTCGCGCGGCATCCGGCCGGCCCGGGCGAGCTGGGACTACGCCGACGAGGCACCGCTGCGCGACGCCCGGGGGTTCGACATGGGGCGTGGCAGCGCCCACCCGAGCCAGCTCACCGACGTCGAGGACCCCACCCTGGCCAACGTCGTGCTCACGAACGGCGCCCGCCTCTACGTCGACCACGCCCACCCCGAGTACAGCTCGCCCGAGGTCACCACCCCGCGCGCGGCCGTCACGTGGGACCGCGCGGGCGAGCTCGTCATGCGGGAGGCCGTGGCCCGCCTCGCGACGGTGCCGCCCGGCATCAACCTGTACAAGAACAACACCGACGGCAAGGGCGCCTCGTACGGCACCCACGAGAACTACCTCATGGCGCGCTCGACGCCCTTCGCGAGCATCGTGCGGCACCTCACCCCCTTCTTCGTCGTGCGTCAGGTCATGTGCGGGTCGGGCCGGGTCGGCATCGGGGTCGACTCGCGCACGCCCGGGTACCAGCTGGCCCAGCGCAGCGACTTCTTCGAGGTGGAGGTCGGGCTCGAGACCACCCTCAAGCGGCCCATCATCAACACCCGCGACGAGCCGCACGCCGTCGCCGACCGCTACCGCCGCCTCCACGTCATCCTCGGCGACGCCAACCACTGCGACGTCGCGAACCTGCTCAAGATGGGCACGACCTCGCTCGTCCTCGCGATGATCGAGGCCGACGCGATCCGCGACGACCTGTCGGTGCGCCGCCCGGTCGCGACGCTCCACGAGGTCTCGCACGACACGACCCTGCAGGCCAAGGTCGAGCTCGCCGACGGGCGCCGGATGACCGCCCTCGAGCTGCTCTGGGAGTACCACGACCGCGCGGCCGCGTTCGTCGCGGAGCGCTCGGCGGGCGACCCGGACGCCGACACCGCGGAGGTCATGCACTGGTGGGGCACCGTGCTCGACCGGCTCGGGCGCGACCCCATGGAGGCACGCCGCGAGGTCGACTGGGTCGCCAAGCTCGCGGTGCTCGAGGGGTACCGCGAGCGCGACTCGCTCGGCTGGGGCGACCCCCGCCTCAAGGCCGTCGACCTCCAGTGGTCGGACGTGCGGGCCGACCGGGGCCTGGCGCACCGGCTCGCGGCGACGGGGCGGGTCGAGGTGCTCGTCGACGAGACCGACGTCGTCGCCGCCGTCACGTCCGCGCCGACCGACACGCGCGCCTGGTTCCGTGGCGAGTGCCTGCGACGCTTCCCCGACGACGTCGTCGCGGCGTCCTGGGACTCGGTCATCTTCGACGTGCGCGGGCAGCGCACCCTGCAGCGGGTGCCGATGCTCGAGCCGCTGCGGGGCACCGAGGCGGGCGTCGGCGAGCTCGTGCGCAGCGCGCCGGACGCCGCGTCGCTGCTCGAGGCGCTGGCCCGCACCCGGGACGACGCCTGAGCCGCCCGGTCCGACCGTCCCACGTGGTGACCGGCCGGGGCACCCTGCGTCTGCTCGTCGGTCCTTCCGACTAGGCTCGGAGCGATCAGTCCACTGTCAGGAGGGTCATCATGGCCGGTCAGGAGCAGGTCAAGCCGCAGCGTCGTGACGGCGGTGGGCCGGACGACGCCCCGGACGCCGCGGCCGCGGCGCCCACCGTCCAGACGAGCGAGATCGACGACATCCTGGACGAGATCGACGGCGTGCTCGAGTCCAACGCCGAGGAGTTCGTGCGCGGGTTCGTCCAGAAGGGCGGCCAGTGACCGCCGGAACCGACGGCGGACGGCTGCCCGCGGCGTACCTCGTCCCGGGCTCGTCCTCGTTCACCGACTTCCTCGCGGCCCAGGCGCCGCTCCTGCTTCCTTCGGGCCGGTCCCTGCCCTCCGGCGCGGCCATCGACGCCCCGCACGGCACGACGATCGTCGCCCTGACCTACGCCGGCGGCGTCGTCATGGCCGGCGACCGCCGCGCGACGATGGGCAACCTCATCGCCAACCGCGACATGGAGAAGGTGTTCGCCACCGACGAGTACAGCCTCGTCGGCATCGCGGGAACGGCCGGCCTCGCGGTCGAGCTCGTCCGCCTCTTCCAGGTCGAGCTCGAGCACTACGAGAAGATCGAGGGCGCCCTGATGTCCCTCGAGGGCAAGGCGAACCGGCTCGCCTCGATGATCCGAGGCAACCTCGGCATGGCGATGCAGGGGCTGGCCGTCGTGCCGCTGTTCGCCGGCTTCGACACCGACGGTGGCGCCGGCCGGATCTTCTCCTACGACGTCACCGGCGGCTGCTACGAGGAGCACGACCACCACAGCGTCGGGTCCGGGTCGTTGTTCGCCCGCGGTGCGCTCAAGAAGCTCCACCGCCGGGGTGGCACGGGCGACGACGCCGTGCGCACCGCCGTCGAGGCGCTCTACGACGCCGCCGACGACGACTCGGCCACCGGGGGGCCCGACGTCGGCCGCCGGATCTGGCCCACGGTCGGCATCGTCGACGAGTCGGGGTCGCGCTTCGTGCCCGACGACGAGATCGCCCCCGTCGTCGACGCGATCATCGCAGCCCGCGCCGACAACCCGGGGGGTGCCCGATGACCGCCGGGATGCCGTTCTACGTCTCGCCCGAGCAGCTCATGAAGGACCGGGCCGACTTCGCGCGCAAGGGCATCGCCCGCGGACGGTCGGTCATCGTCCTCGCGTACGACAACGGCATCGCGTTCGTCGCGGAGAACCCGAGCCGGGCGCTGCACAAGGTCTCCGAGATCTACGACCGGATCGCGTTCGCCGCCGTCGGCAAGTACAACGAGTTCGAGAACCTGCGGGTCGCGGGCGTGCGCTACGCCGACCTGCGCGGCTACTCCTACGACCGCTCCGACGTCACGGCCCGGGGCCTGGCAAACGCGTACGCGCAGACCCTCGGCGCGGTCTTCACGCAGGAGTCCAAGCCGTACGAGGTCGAGATCGTCGTGGCCGAGGTCGGGGCCACCCCCGACGGCGACCAGGTCTACCGCCTCACCTACGACGGCTCGGTCGCCGACGAGCACGGCTTCGTCGCCATGGGTGGCGGGGCGGAGCAGATCGAGGCCGGGCTCAAGGAGCGCTGGCGCGAGGGCCTGCACCTGTCCGAGGCGCTCACCCTCGCCGTCGACCTGCTCGGCACCGACCCGTCCGGGGGCCCGACCCGCGTGCTCGCACCCGGCCAGCTCGAGGTCGCGGTGCTCGACCGCAACCGGCCGCGGCGCACCTTCCGCCGCATCACCGGGCCCCTCCTCGAGCGCCTGTTGAGCAGCGAGGACCCCACCTACGACGCCCCCGAGGCCGACGACGACGCCCCCGCGCACGCCGACACGTCCGTGGGCGCCGAGACCTCCTCGAGCCGTGACGCGTCCAGCAACCCGCAGACGCAGCGGCGCGACCCCGAGGGCCCGCCCGCGTGAGGACCCCGGGCGGCCGCCGGATCCTCGGGATCGAGAACGAGTACGGCATCACCTGCTCCACGGGTGGCCAGCGCACCCTGACGCCCGACGAGGTCGCCCGCTACCTGTTCCGCAAGGTCGTCGCCTGGGGGCGCTCGAGCAACGTCTTCCTCACGAACGGCTCACGGCTCTACCTCGACGTCGGCTCCCACCCCGAGTACGCCACGGCCGAGTGCGACTCGGTGCGCCAGCTCGTCACCCACGACAAGGCGGGGGAGCGGATCATCGAGGGGCTCGTCGTCGACGCCCAGCAGCGGCTGCGTGAGGACGGCGTCGCCGGCGACATCTACGTGTTCAAGAACAACACCGACTCGGCCGGCAACTCCTACGGCTGCCACGAGAACTACCTCGTGACCCGCGCCGGGGAGTTCCAGTCCATCTCCGACACCCTCCTGCCCTTCCTCATCAGCCGCCAGATCACGTGCGGTGCCGGCAAGCTCGTCGCGACGTCCAAGGGCGCGACCTACGCCGTGAGCCAGCGGGCCGACCACATCTGGGAGGGCGTGTCGTCCGCGACGACCCGCAGCCGGCCGATCATCAACACCCGCGACGAGCCCCACGCCGATGCCGAGCACTACCGCCGGCTGCACGTCATCGTCGGCGACTCGAACATGAGCGAGACGACGACCATGCTCAAGGTCGGGTCGGCCGACCTCGTGCTGCGGATGATCGAGTCCGGGGTCGTGATGCGCGACCTCACCCTCGAGAACCCGATCCGCGCCATCCGCGAGATCTCCCACGACGTCACCGGGCGGCGCGCCGTGCGGCTGGCCAACGGTCGGCAGCTCAGTGCCCTCGACCTCCAGCGCGAGTACCACGCCAAGGCCGCCGAGTTCGTCGCCCGCGAGGGGGCGACCGACCCCCTGCACGAGCGCGTCCTCGAGCTGTGGGACCGCACGCTGACCGCGGTCGAGACGGATGACCTCGCGCTCGTCGGCACCGAGATCGACTGGGTCATCAAGTACCGCCTGCTCGACGACTACGCCGCGCACCACGGGCTCGGGCTCGACCACCCGCGGCTGGCGCAGATCGACCTCGCGTACCACGACATCGACCGGAGCAGGGGCCTGTTCTACCTCCTCCAGCGACGTGGTCGCATCGCTCGCGTCGTGAGCGACCCCGAGGTCTTCGAGGCCAAGGTGCGCCCGCCGCAGACGACCCGTGCGAAGCTGCGCGGTGACTTCATCCGCGCCGCGCAGGAGCACCGGCGAGACTTCACCGTCGACTGGGTGCACCTCAAGCTCAACGACCAGGCCCAGCGCACCGTGTTGTGCAAGGACCCGTTCGTCGCCGAGGACCCCCGGGTCCAGCGGCTCATCGACGGGATGACCGTCTGAGCCGCGGCTCGTCCCGGTCCGCGGGGCACGGGGTCACGGGGCACGGTGCACCCAGCGTCCTCCCAGCCGGCGATGCGGGAGTTCCCATACCCCGCGGTTATCGTGGAAGGCCGTTGCCCGCTGCACGCCAGCGTCCCCGACCGAAGGTTCCCACCCGTGTCACGTCGCCTCACCACCCTGCTGTCCGCCACTGTCCTCGCGCCCGCACTCGTCCTGAGCGGCTGCGGCGAGGAGGAGCAGAGCACCCCGACCTCGGCGGCCCTCAGCGCGGTCACCGTCGAGGGCAGCGACCCGAAGACGGCGCCGACCGTCGAGGTCGACGCCCCCGTCACGGTGACCAAGACCGAGTCCAAGGTCGTCACGGAGGGCACCGGCGCGACCGTCGCCGAGGACGACCTCGTGTCGATCCAGACCGTCATCGTCAACGGCCGGGACGGCAAGGTCGCCGTCAACACCTGGGACAGCGGGGCCGTCGGCCTCGACCTCGCGGACGAGCGGCTCTTCGCGTCGTTCAAGAGCCAGCTGCCCGGCAAGAAGGTCGGGTCGCGGGTGCTCATCACCTCCACGCCCGTCGACGCGTTCGGCGACCAGGGCAACCCCGACCTGAGCATGGAGAAGGACGACCCGGTCGTCTTCGTCGTCGACCTCGTGTCCGCCACGAAGGTCCTCCCCGCGGCGGAGGGCACCGAGGTGGCCCCGAAGAAGGGCCTGCCGACGGTCACGATGAACGACGGCAAGCCCGCCACGATCACCGTCCCCAAGGGAGCCAAGGCCCCGACGAAGACCGTCGTCCAGCCGCTCGTCGAGGGCACGGGCGCCACCGTGGAGGCCGGCCAGACCGTGCGCGTCGCCTACACCGGCGCCCTGTGGAAGGACGGCAGCGTCTTCGACTCCAGCGCCAACCGGCCCGAAGAGCCCTGGTTCGACTTCGTCGTCGGGGAGGGCCAGGTCATCAAGGGCTGGGACAACGGCCTCGAGGGTCAGAAGGTCGGCAGCCGCGTGCTGCTCGTCATCCCGCCGGCCGACGGCTACGGCTCGGCCGGCAGCCCCCCGAAGATCGCCGGAAACGACACGCTCGTCTTCGTCGTCGACATCCTCGCCGCCTACTGAGAGGTCACCGCATGAGCACCGAGCCCACCCGCCCCGAGATCGACTTCCCGGGCGAGGCCCCGCCCGCCGACCTCGTCGTCGAGGACCTCACCGTCGGCGACGGCGCCGAGGCCACCCCCGGCAGCACCGTGTCCGCCCACTACGTCGGCGTCGCCCACTCGACCGGCGAGGAGTTCGACGCGTCGTGGAACCGCGGCGCCCCGCTCGACTTCCGGCTCGGCGTCGGCATGGTCATCGCCGGCTGGGACGAGGGCATCGCCGGCATGCGGGTCGGCGGCCGGCGGCGGCTCACCATCCCGCCGCACCTGGCCTACGGGGAGCGCGGCGCCGGGGGCGCGATCAAGCCCGGTGAGACGCTCATCTTCGTCGTCGACCTCATGGACGTGCGCTGAGCGCAGCGGCGTGAGCACCCGCGGCAGCAGCCGCGAGGAACGGGGCGGGGTCGAGGTCGAGGCCCCGCCCCATCGTCGTCAGTGGCACCGGCGAGGTGCGCAGCGCCTCGAGCATCCCGTCCGCCGGCACGTCGACGACGCGCAGCGTCGCCCGGGCCGAGCCCACGAGGTCGGTGAGCTGGGCCCGGACGAGCTCGTCGAGCCCGGCATCCGGGAGGGCCGTCACGGGGACGTCGGCGGGCGTGAGCAGGGCCCGCCCGTAGGCCGTTCGGCTGTGGTGGCTGATGCCGCGGTGCCGCTCCCTGCGGTCCGCCCCGGACACCCGCAGCGAGGCCACCGGCCGACCCCCGAGGACGGACGCGGCGTGGAGGGCATCGGCGCACGCGACGCCGGAGTAGCCCCAGCGGGTCCCCGTGCCGACGTTGCCGGGCCCCTGGGACACGACGGCCACGTCGGCGCCCACGACGTGCCGCGCGGCGAGCAGCCCGGTGTGGGTCGTCACGGCTTCGTGGTCGCCCCCGAAGGCCTGGCCCACGGTGACCGTCGCCGCGAGCCAGCCCGCGGCCGTCAGCCCGGCGACGGCGCGCGAGAACGCCGCCGGCAGCGCCCCGCCGTCGGTCATGACGTACGCGACCCGGGCCTCGGGGTGCATGTGCCGGATGCCGGCGAGCACGGCGGGCAGGGCCGAGTGCAGGTCGGCGACGACCACCGGCATCCCGTCGAGGTCGTCGGCGTCCTCGAGGGCACCGTGGTGCGGGCTGTCCTGCTCGTCGACGGCGAGGAGCATCTGCTGCATGGGCGTGTACCGCGCCTTGACGATGTGCCCGGGGCCCGGGGGAGGGTCCGGCGGGAGGTCGTCGGGGCGGGCGACGACGAAGGCCAGGCCGCCGGTGCCGAGCCCCCTGAGCAGGGCCGAGGCGTTGAGCAGCACCCGCTCGCCGACCGCCGGCTCGCCGACCATCGCGGTGTAGGCGAGGGCACGCACCCGCGGCTGCTCCGCGTCCTGGAGCGCGACCGTGTACTCCACCGCCCCGGGCCAGCGGCGCACCTCGTCGACGACGGTCCCGGCTCGCCACTGCATCACGGTCGGCAGCGTATCCGTCGGGTAGCGTCTGGCGGGTGAGCAGCGAGCCCGGGACGGGCGCCCCGTCGGCGGCGCAGGTGAAGACCGAGCGGCTGCTCAACCTCGTGCTCGTCCTGCTCTACACGAGGCGCCCCCTCGCCAAGGCCCAGATCCGCCAGCTCGTCCCCCAGTACGGGCAGTCGGCGTCGACCGAGGCGTTCGAGCGGATGTTCGAGCGCGACAAGGACGAGCTGCGCGAGCTCGGCATCCCCCTCGTCACCGAGGACATCGACCCGCTCCACGAGGACGAGCCCGGTTACCGCATCCACCAGCGCGAGTACGCCCTCCCGGACATCGCCTTCGAGCCCGACGAGCTCGCGGTCCTCGGGCTCGCGAGCCGCACCTGGGCCCAGGCGAGCCTCGCCGGCCCCGCGGCCCAGGCCCTGCGGAAGCTGCGTGCCGCGGGCGTCGAGCGGGACGTCGACGCCCTCATCGGCATCGAGCCGCGGCTGCGCACGACCGAGCCCGCCTTCGACGCGGTCAAGGACGGCGTGCTGCGGCGGGTCCCGCTGCGCTTCGCGTACCGGCGACCGGAGGCGTCCGAGGCCGCGGACCGCCACGTCCAGCCGTGGTCGCTCGTGTCCTGGCACGGCCACTGGTACCTCAACGCGTTCGACGTCGACCGCGGGGCGGCCCGGGTGTTCCGGCTGTCGCGGGTCGTCGGGCCGGTGCGCACGGCCGGACGGGCCGGCTCGTTCACGGTGCCCGACGACCACGAACCCGAGCTCATGGTGCAGCGCGTCGCCACCCCGGCGACGCAGGCGAGCCCCGCGGTGCTGCGGGTGCGGCGGGGCGCCGGCTACACACTGCGTCGGCGGGCCCGCACGGTCGGTGAGGTCGACGACACCTGGGACCTCGTCGACATCGACCACCACGACCTCGACGGCTTCGCGGAGGAGCTCGCCGGCTACGGCCCCGACGTCGTCGTCGAGCAGCCGCCCGAGCTCGTCGACGCCGTCGTCGAGCGGCTGCACGGCGCGCTCGCGGCGCACGGGGGAGGGCGCTGATGGCCGGGTTCGCCCAGGAGACCGCGACGGCCCGCCTGGCCCGCCTGCTCACGATGGTCCCGTGGCTCGTCAACCGCCAGGGGATCGACCTCCAGGAGGCCGCCGACGACCTCGGTGTCAGCGTCGAGCAGCTCGAGGCCGACCTCAACCTGCTCTTCCTCTGCGGCTACGGCCAGCTGCCCGACGAGCTCATCGAGGCCGACTGGGAGGAGGGCCGGGTCTTCGTCGGCAACGCCGACACCATCGCCCGGCCGCTGCGCCTCGGGGTCGACGAGGCGGTCACCCTCGTCGTCGGGCTGCGCGCGCTGCGCGAGGTGCCCGGGCTGGGGGAGCGCGACGCGGTCGATCGTGCGCTCGCCAAGCTCGAGGATGCCGCGGGGGCGGCTGCCGCTCCGGCCCGCCGGGTGCGCGCGGAGGTCGCCGAGGGCGCGGCACCCGAGCTGCTCGCGCGGGCCCGCCGGGCGATCGAGGACCGGCGCCGGGTCCACCTGCGCTACCTCGTCCCCGCGCGCGACGAGGCGACCGAGCGCGACGTCGACCCGATGCGGGTCGTCGGCATGGACGGCCGCTGGTACCTCGAGGGCTGGTGCCACCGGGCCGAGGACACCCGGATGTTCCGGATGGACCGCGTCGAGGAGCTCACCGTGCTCGACGTCGACGGCACGCCGCCGGCGGGGGCCCGTGAGCGCGACCTGTCCGAGGGGACCTTCCGACCCGCGGCGGACGACCTCGTCGTCACCCTGCGCCTGCTCCCCGGGGCCACGTGGGTCGCCGACTACTACCCCGTCGAGTCGGTCGAGGAGGCGCCGGCCGGGGACGGCGGCGGCCTCGTCGTGCGGATGCGCACGGCCGACACGGCCTGGCTGCGACGCCTCCTGTGGCGCCTGGGGGGGCGCGCCGTCGCCCTCGACCCGCCGGAGGTCGTCGACGACGTGGCGCGCGGGGCACGGGCGGCGCTGACGGCGTACCCCACGGCGGGCGCCGACCAGGGCGCCGCGGGCACCGACCAGGGCGGGAGGGGCTGAGAGCCGTGCTGCCGTGGTGGGGCTGGCTGCTCCTGTGGACCGTGCTGCTCGTCGGATCGGCCGCGCTGCTCGGCGCGCGCGCCCGGCGGGTGTGGGCGAGCACGCAGGCCCTCGGCCGAGAGGTCGAGCGGGCCGGGGCGATGGTGGCCGAGCTCGAGGCCCGGGCCGACGAGCTGCGCGACCTCGAGCCCGGCGGGCCCCCAGCCGCCGTCCAGGACCCGCGCAGGGTCCGCGCGCAGTATCGCCGGGAGCGCGCCCTCCGTCTCACGGAGCGACGGGCACGCCGGGCCGACCGGCTGCCACCGTGGGCGCGCGTACACTGACGCGAGACCTCGAACGCCCTCCCGGCGTCGCCGACATCACAGGAGTTGGACCCCATGGGCAGGATCGGACCCACCGAGATCATCATCGTCGCGGTGCTGATCATCGTCATCTTCGGCTGGAAGCGGCTGCCCGACGCCGCTCGCAGCCTCGGCCGCTCGGCCCGGGTCTTCAAGTCCGAGGTCGACGAGATGAAGAAGGAGAACGAGGCCTCGAAGTCCGAGGCGTCGACGACGACGGTGCGCAGCGAGCCGATCGAGCCCCCCGCGGGTGTCGACCGCTCCGCGCCCACCCCCGACGGCACCGCGGTGCGTGAGAACGCCCCCCGCACCGACAACCAGTCCGGCCCCGTGGCCTGACCTGCTGCACGCCACCGCCCACCCCAGACTCCATGGCCCGACTGCGCCGGCGCCCTCGCGACCCCGAGGGCCGGATGACGCTGAGCGAGCACTTCCGCGAGTTCCGGCGTCGCCTGTTCATCGCCGCGGCCGCCGTGCTCGTCGCCTCCATCGTGGCGGGCATCTTCTACGACCAGGTCTTCGCGTTCCTGTCCGAGCCGTTCAACGACTACCGCCGGGCCAACCCGCAGAGCACGATCAGCCTCAACTTCGGTGAGGCCACGTCCGCGCTGTCCAACCTCATCAGCCTGTCGATCTTCGTCGGCGTCGTGGCGGCCAGCCCGATCATCCTGTGGCAGCTGTGGGCGTTCATCGTCCCCGGCCTGACCCGCAAGGAGAAGCGGCTCTCGCTCGCCTTCCTCGGCGCGACGATCCCGCTCTTCCTCGCCGGGTGCTACCTCGGCTACGTCATCCTGCCGCAGTCGCTCGCGATCCTGTACGGCTTCAGCCCCGAGGGGACGTCGAACATCCAGCAGGTGTCGATGTACTTCTCCTTCGTCACCCGCTTCATCCTCGTCTTCGGCGTCGGCTTCCTCTTCCCGGTCGTGCTCGTCGGCCTCAACGCCATCGGCGTCATGCCCGCGAGCCGCCTCATCCGGGGCTGGCGGGTGGCCGTCGTGCTCATCTTCCTCTTCGCCGCCATCGCCACGCCGACGGCCGACCCGTTCACGATGTTCGTCTTCGCGGCCCCGCTCACCGTGCTCTACTTCGCCGCGTGGTTCGTGTGCCGCCTGCTCGACCGGCGCAAGGAGCGGGCCCGGCCCGACTGGCTCGACGTCGACGACACCGAGGCGTCCCCCATCTGAGCCGTCAGCCCCGGGGGCGGGGACCAGCGGATGCCGGCCACCCGGCATCCGCCGGCCACCCGGCGGCCACCCGGCATCCGGCGGCCGCTCACCCACCCCAGCCGGCCCGTGAGCCGACCTCGTGCGGTTTCCCCACGGCTCTCGCGCCGCGGACGTCCTCAGACCGCACCGAAGTCGCACGGGGTCGGGAGGTGCGGACCCGTCAGAGGCCGGCGAGCACCTGCGCGACGACGATCTTGGCGATCATCGCCACGGGGTAGACCAGTGCGTAGGACACCCCGACCCGGGTGTCGTAGCCGGTCTTGTCGTTGACGAAGGCCAGGATCGCCGGCTGGGTCTGGGCCCCGGCCAGGGCGCCGGAGGTCTCGAGCCAGGTGAGCCGTCGGACGACGTGCACCCCGAGCACGAGCAGCAGCGCCGCGGTCGCCGTGAGGACGAGGCCGAGGATCACGACTTTCCACCCCGAGTCCGAGGCGAGGGCCTCGGTGATCGTGCGGCCGGCGCGCACCCCGGCGTAGGCGAGGAAGGTCACCATGCCGAGCGCGGACAGGGACTGGGCCGCGCCGTGCGACATCGAGGTGATGACCGGGCCGACCCGCCCGAGGCGGCCGAAGACGAGGCCGACGAGCAGGGTGCCCGCCGCCGCACCGACGGTGAACCCGCCACCGGGGGTGGGCACGTGCACCAGGCCCAGGGCCATCCCGGTCGCGAGACCCAGGGCCAGCCCGCCGACGTTGATGTCCGACATCCCGCGGTCGCTGTCCCCGAGGTAGGTGCTGACGTCGGCCATCCGGTCGCTCGGCGCGATGACCCGCAGCCGGTCGCCCATCGCGAGCACGAAGGTCTCGTGCGCGACGAGGTCGAGGTCACCGCGTCGCACCCGGCTGACGGTGGCCCCGAACTTGTTGTCGAGGTCGAGCTCACCGATCGTGTGCCCGACGAGCGACTTGGTGGAGAGCGTGATGCGGCGGTAGTCCAGATCCCGGCGGTCGGCCACGATGTCGTGCGACGACACATGCCCGAGCCGCTCGGCGACCGAGTCCAGCACGGCGCGGGGCCCGACGACGGTGACGAGGTCGTTGTGCCCGATCGTCTCGTCGCCACCGGGCACGATCGTCGGGTTCGCCGCGTGGGCGTGCTTGAGCCGGGAGACGCCGATCTGCTGGGCGTGCGCGTCCTCGAGGGCGGCCACGGTGAGCGGCTCGTGCACCTCGACGCGGATCGTCACGTGGCCGATCTCCTCGCGCCGCGCCTCCCCACCGGGCTGGCGGAGCGCCCAGGCCGCGACCGCGAGCATGACGACGACGCCGCCGAGGTAGGTGATCGAGTAACCGATCGTGGGCGCCGCCGGGTCACCGGCGCGGGCGGATGCCGCCGCGAGCGCGGGCGTGTTGGTCAGGGCCCCGGCGTAGGCGCCGGCGACGGTGCCCGACTCGATGCCCATGACCCGGCCGAGCAGCACGGCGACCCCGCCGACGGCGGCGAGCGCCGCGCCGACGACGAGCATCGTCGGCCACCCCCGCTTCAGCGACGCGAAGAAGTGGGTGCCGGAGACGACGCCCACAGTGTAGGTGAACAGGACGAGCCCGAAGGTGCCGACCACCTCGGGGATCTCGAGCTCGACGCCCACCGACACGGCCCAGGCCGAGACGCCGAGGGCGGCGAAGAGGACCGCCGCAGGCCCGAGGTGGACGCCCCCGAGCCGGACGTGGCCCACGGCGGCCCCGAGGCCCAGGAGGACCGCGAGGAGGAGGATGGGGTGCTCGGCGAAGACTTCGAAGAGAGCGGTCACCCCCCGATCGTCCCACCTCGACGCACCCGGCCCGGACATCCGCCGTGGCCGACCCCCGCACATGCCGGGAGCCCGGGTCGATGCCTTCGCATCCACCCGGGCTCCTCGGTCCCGTCAGCTACCGCTGGTCACGGCAGCGCCAGGGTGTTGGACCAGCTCGACTGGGTGGTGTCACTGAAGGCATGCACCCGGTACAGGTAGGCCACTCCCGACGTGACGGTCTGCGTGAACGTCGTGGCGTTCTCACCCACCGTCGCGTTGACGACGTTGCTTCCGTCGCTGTTGGTCCGCTGGATGAGGAACCCGGTCTCGTTGTCCGAGTTGTCCGTCCAGCTCAGGCTCACCGCGGAGGTCTTTTTGTTCTTCACGGTCAGGGTCCCGGTGAGGGCGGTCGGAGGATCGACCGGGTCGCCGGCGCTCTGGCCGGTGCCACGGCTGTCGACCGTGACCGTCGGGAAGCCGGCACCGGCAGGCAGGTTGTTGAACGCCGGGTTCGAGTAGTCCCACGTGTCCCCGACCTTGTTGATCGCGTACACCTGGTACTCGTACAGGGTGCTCGTGTTCCCGATCGTGTCGTCGTAGGAAGCCGAGCCAGTGGCTGCGCCGGTGGTGGTGTCCACCGTGGGAGCGGCAGTCCGGTTCACGCGGTTCTCGGTCTGGACCACGGCGCGTTGGGTCCAGGGACCCGTCGACCCCGCCACTCGCCGCTCGACGACGAACGCCGTCTCGTTCTTCGAGTTGTCCGTCCACGTGACCGTGTACTTCCGGGTGGGCCCGTTTCCGGAGCGGACCGCGGAGATGAACGTCGGAGCCACCGGGTTCACCGCGACACCCTGGGAGCGCATCATGTCCATCTCCTCGTGGCTGAGGATGTGGCAGTGGAGCACGTACTCCCACCCGAAGTTGACGTAGTGGTTCTTGACGTCGATCGGTTCGCCGTCCGGGTTGAAGGCGAAGATCGGCAGACCTGCCGCCTCCTGTGCCGTTGTGTCGGCGAGCATGGCGCCGGCGGGCATCGACGGGTCGAGCAGCCGGACGCTGTTGGGCAGGCCCTTCCACTCATCAGGGACCGGAGGGACGATCGGCCGCACGACGACGATCGTGTCCTCGAGCGGGCTGACCCGGACGGTGTCCTTCCAGCCGAGCTCGGTGGGATCGGGCTTGCGGATGATGCCGTCCCAGCCGACCCGGTTGAGCAGCTGGACGTCGTAGAGGTGGAAGTGGATGGGGTGCGTGTCGACCCCGTTGTGGGTGAACTTCCAGATCTGGGTGCCGTCTCCTGCATCCGCGATCGGGGTGGCCTCCACGCCCGGGGGAAGCTCGAGGCCGTCGAGCACCTCGGTTGGCGGCATCGTGTACGGGTACAGGATCATGTTCTGCAGACCCGCTTGGGCGTTCGGTGTCTCCACCCCCAGGAAGCCGCTCATCCGGCCGTACTCGTGCTCGAAGGCTTCTCCCATCTCGTCCTGGATCATCTTGGGTTTCAGATCCGTGGTCAGCCGCTCGGCTGTGGTCGAGGTGGTGAACGGTGCGCCGGGTGCCGCGTCCGGGTCAACGAGCCGGTTGAAGGTCAACGAGGTGTCGTAGATCTGGACCGTCCCGTTGAACGGACCTGTCTTGGGGAAGGTGGTGCCGTAGGCGGTGTTGTATTCGCCCTGACCCACGACGATCGGCTTCTGTCCCTTTTCGAACACGCCCGTGCCGTCAGCGTTGTGCGCGAAGGCGGTGTTTAGCGCTGCGAGGTTGAACTCCCCAGCCGGCGCGGTGTCCGCCACCTTGATCTGCATGACCGTGCGGGTGTTCGGCCCGTACCCCGGCAGGGTCGACGACGCGCCACCAGAGTCGCGGTAGTCGCCGTTTCCCGTGTAGTAGTCGTAACGCGGGTCGCGTGCTGGGAACGCAGCCGGAGCGTCGTTGTAGACAATCAGGGTCTGGCCTGCGTACTTCGACAGGTCCACGACGACGTCGAAGCGCTCGGCGGGTGCGACGAGCAGCGAGTGCTGGTCGACATTGCCTGCGTTGAACACCGTGGGGTCGTTGACCCACGTCGTCGGCTGGGCGGGGACGACGACCGGCGCCGGCAGGAAGCCGCCCTCGGTGCCCATGACGATCCAGTCCGGCCCCTTCGTGGCATCCAAGGGCGTCGGGAAGACCGTCGGGTCGTTCAGTGCCGCCGCCACCTCCGTCGGATTGAGTGCGACCTCTGTGCAGGCGATGCCAGTGCTCTCAGCGACCGGGGTGGTGCTGCCGTCGCACACGTCACCATTCGCGTCGACCGCCTGGTACAGCGACAGGTTGAAGAACCGGTCGTTGGCCGCGTTGAGGATCCGGAAACGGTAGGGCTTAGGTTCCAGGGTCTTCGTCGGGTATGCCGCGCCATTGACCACGGGGGTGTCCATGAACGCCTCCATGCCCATCGAGTTGTACGGCGTACCCGGCATGAGCGGCGGCTCGCACCACGCAGTGTTGGGGTCGTCTGGGTTACACGCCGGGTCGAAGTACGGGTTGGCGATCGGGCCGTTCTCGACGTTGTTGGTCGGGGGCCAGAACCAGGGGCCGTAGGCCCAGCGCCCATAGGCGTTGACGCCAGAGGCGTCCCCCGGGTTCTGGGCGGGCGAGTAAACATGGGGCAGCCAGAGGTTGCCCTCGCCGCCCCACGCAGCCGTGTTCCAGGTTTCGTCCTGTGCGGCGAGCTGAGCGGCGTTCGGCACGAAGGTCTTGTCCTGGATGACGAGCGGGATCGTCGAATCCGGGCCGGGGATGACACCGGGCTGTTCAGCCGTGCCGACGAGGGCGGCCTCGGTGGCGTCGGTGATGAAGTACGGTGCTGCCTCGCCGGCGTACACGTTGAGGCGGGTGATGCCCCATGCGTGGTCGTGGTAGAACATCAGCCGGGCGCTCTGGGCGTTCGTGTAGAAGAACGTCTGCTCACCAGGACCGGCTGCCGGCATGTCCGGCACGTCCTGGACGCTGACACCCTCGGGGTACCCGCCGTCCGGTCCCGTGCTCTCGGCGGCGGGCGTGATCCACTGGTGCGGCGTGCCGTCGGAGATCCACGGGGTGATGCCGCCGTGCAGGTGCAGGGTAGCCCGGTTCTCCGCGTAGCAGTGGCCCGCCGCCACCATGTCGGCCTTCATCGTCCCGTCATCAGCGACGGTCGAGCACATTGGCTTCTGCGGGTCGATGTCGCCCGGGGGCGTGCCCTCCATGGCAGCGTGGCCGGCGGCCGTCGGCCCCGAGCCCATCACCGTGGTGTCGGTCGGGAGGAAGAGGTCGCCCTCCTTGCCGGTGCCCAGCTGGTTCTTGAAGAGGATCCGGACCGGCCTGTCCTTCGTCGCCACGATGGCCGGGCCGAGGTAGCTCGGCGTCCCGTCGCCGCCGTTGAGCTGCTTGTAGCCGCGCAGCGTCGTCTGCTTGGGGGTGTCGGAGGCGTACATCCGCTGGGCGTACTCGACCAGTCCGATCTCGTAGTAGTCCGAGCCGGGATAGGTCGTTTTGTCGGGCACGGCCACCTCGAGGCCCGGCAGCGGGTCGACGAACTTCTTGATCCCACCGGTGATCACGGTGCTCTGGGTCGAGGTGTCGAGCACTTGCGCGCCGAAGGAGTACGTCCGCGGCTGGTCTAGTGTCGGGAACGGCGCAGCGCCGACCGTGATCGTCGTGCCCTGTGCGGGCCCGCTCGGGCTCGGGTAATAGACTTGGTCACCGGGCGAGCCGATGTCGATCGGAATGCCGCTGCCGTAGAAGGCGAGCACGTCACCCGCCTGGACGGCGAGGTTGGCCACCGGGAAGGTGGCAACACCGTCGGCGACGGTGGCGTGGGTTGCAACGTTCAGGGTGCCACTGTCGAAGACCACGGAGTACTGGTTGGCGCCAGCGGGCCGCAAAACGTAGGCGTGGAAGTCACGCGGGGGGTCCACCTGGCTTCGGATCTGGAAGCTCTGGAGGAGCCCGGCCGGGAGCGGGTGCTGGGCGAGGACGACGAAGACGTTGGTCGCCGAGTCCGTCGCTGTGGTGCGGGCGATGAGGTCGTTGCCGACGAACGTCTGCGTGCCGGGGGTGGAGGCAACCACCGGCAGGGGGCTGTTCGCGTAGTTCGGGTGGCTGAAGTAGCGCGGCGCCTCTCCCGCTGCAGCGGTGGCGGCCGCTTGGGCTTCCACCATCATGAGAGGGTTGAGGGCACCCTCCTGAAGCGCGCGGGCGGCTGCTGCGTCGCGGTCGGCCTGGTCGACCTTCTTCTCCAGCTTCTCCTTGACCTTCTTGGCCTTCTCCTTGTAGCGGCTCTTCTCGTCGGGCTGTGCCCCGGCGAGCGCAGAGATGCCGCCACCGGGTGCGGTGGCGGCAGAGGTGGTGGCAAGCCCCATGGGCAACAGGGCGATGGCCGCGAAGGCAGCGATGCCGGTGAATCTCTTCCCTGCGGTGGTGCGCGTTGTTCGTGACATGACGTCCCCTGACCCTGCCCCTTGGTCCGCGTCCCGGTGGCGCGGTACTCGGGACCGTAGGGCTGACGTGAACTGGGTCACAAGGGAAGCCTTGTGCCGGAAAGCCATTTCGCGAAAGGTGCAGGCCACACCCCCTGGGATTGATCCGTAGGCCCACGCCGCCTTGCGACCGTGTCCAACGTCTGGCAAGCGAAGTTGCGGGTCAGTGAGGCGTACAAGACAATTCGCCGCCTACGAAACCTGTTGCCCCTATCGTGATTCGTGTGAAGCGCGACGGGTGGACGTTCCTCACCAACCACGGGCATGTGCTCGTGTGCTTGGCCGTCACCCCCGACGTCCTCCTGCGCGACGTCGCGGCCAGCATCGGCATCACCGAGCGATCGGTCCAGCAGATCGTCAGCGACCTCGAGCGGGCGGGCATCATCATCCGCCTGAGGGTGGGGCGGCGCAATCGCTACCTCGTGCGTCGTGAGGAGCTGTTCCGTCACCCCTTGGAAGCGGGCGTGACCATCGGCGAGTTCATCGACCTCGTCGAGCACGGCCGGGAGTTGCGTCGGCGACGGCGTACCGCCGAGGTGGTGCCCCACAGCGTGTCCGTCGGCGGTCCAGAGGACTCCATCGAATGGGCGACCGAGGTCCACGAGGCCGTGCAGCCCCAGCATCCGCACTGACAGGGGGGCGGACCGGCTCCGCGACCGGCTAGCCTTCGGGCCATGGCGCGCCTGGGTCTCATCGTCAACCCCACGGCGGGCAAGAACACCGGGGCCCGAGTCGGCACCGAGGCGCTCACCCTCCTGCGTGCCGCGGGTGTCGACATCCTCGACCTCAGCGCCGCCGACGCCCGCAGCGCGATGGAGCAGGGCCGGGCCGCGATCGCCTCGGGAGAGGTCGACCGGGTCGTCGTGGCCGGCGGGGACGGGATGGTGCACCTCGGCACCAACCTCTGCGCCGGCACCGGGGTCGCGCTCGGCGTCATCGCCGCCGGCACGGGCAACGACATCGCCCGCGAGCTCGGCCTCCCGGTCCGGGACGCCGCGAAGTCGGTCGAGCGCATCCTCGCCGGTGGCACCCGCAGCGTCGATGTCGCCCGGCACGTCATGGCCACGGGGGAGGAGCGGTGGTTCCTCGGGGTGCTCGCGGCCGGCTTCGACGCGGTCGTCAACGAGCGGGCCAACCAGTGGCGGTGGCCCAAGGGGCCGATGCGCTACAACCTCGCCATCGTGCGCGAGCTTCCGGTCTTTCGCGCCATCCCCTACGTCCTCGTCCTCGACGGACACCGGCTCGAGACCGAGGCGATGCTCGTCGCGGTCGGCAACGGCCCGGCATACGGCGGGGGCATGCGGGTCACCCCGGATGCCGCGTTCGACGACGGCCTGCTCGACGTGCTCGTGCTGAACAAGATCTCGACGCCGGAGTTCCTCCGGGTCTTCCCGACGGTCTTCAAGGGCGCCCACGTCACCCACCCGGCGGTCGAGATCCACCGGGCCCGTGAGGTGCGACTCGAGGCGCGCGGCATCGTGTCGTACGCCGACGGGGAACGGTTCGCGCCGCTGCCGATGAGCGTCGAGGTCGTCCCCGGCGCGCTCGAGGTCCTCGCCTGAGCGCTGACGTAGCCTGAACGCATGCCCAGCCCTGCCGAGCGGTATGCCGCTGCCGCCGCACGGGCCCGCCGGGACCGCGCCGAGGTCGGCCGGTTCGTCGCCGGGCTCGACTTCCCGCTCGACGACTTCCAGCTGCGGGCCTGCGAGGCGGTGGAGGCCGGCAAGGGCGTGCTCGTCGCCGCCCCGACCGGGGCCGGGGCCGGGAAGACGATCGTCGGTGAGTTCGCCGTGCACCTCGCCCTGGCCACCGGGCGCAAGGCGTTCTACACGACCCCCATCAAAGCCCTGTCGAACCAGAAGTACCACGACCTCGTCCGCGTCCACGGAGCGGCGAACGTCGGTCTGCTGACGGGGGACTCGTCGGTCAACGGGGAGGCGCCCGTCGTCGTCATGACGACCGAGGTGCTGCGCAACATGATGTATGCCGGGTCCCGCACCCTCGACGGCCTCGGGTTCGTCGTCATGGACGAGGTCCACTACCTCGCCGACCGGTTCCGCGGCGCGGTCTGGGAGGAGGTCATCATCCACCTCCCCGAGCACGTCCAGGTCGTGTCGCTGTCGGCCACCGTGAGCAACGCCGAGGAGTTCGGCGACTGGCTCGCCGAGGTGCGTGGCAACCACGAGGTCGTCGTCTCCGAGCACCGGCCGGTGCCGTTGTTCCAGCACGTGCTCGTCGGCACGACGATGTTCGACCTGTTCGCCGGCAACCGGGTCGACCCCGACCTGCTCGCCGCCATCCGCAGTGCCGAGGAGCGCGGCCGGTGGCAGGACGACCCGCGCCGCGGGTCCGCCCGTGGAGGGCCGGCGCCCCGCACCCAGGGCCGCGGCGGTGGCCGGGGTGGGAGCCGGGGCGGTCGGGGTCCAGGTGGCGGGGGTGGCCGCGGCTTCTCCCGGGGCGGGCGCCCCGGCGGTGGGGCGACGCGGGCCGAGGTGGTCGCCGAGCTCGACCGCGACGGGCTGCTGCCGGCGATCACCTTCATCTTCAGCCGGGTCGGGTGCGAGGCGGCGGTCGGCCAGCTGCTCGCGGCGGGCACCCGGCTCATCCCCGAGCGCGAGGGCCTGCGCATCCGCCGGCACGTCGAGGAGCGGGTCGAGGCGCTCGCGAGCGAGGACCTGTCGGTGCTCGGCTACCACGACTTCGTCGAGGGCCTGTCGCGGGGCTTCGCCGCGCACCACGCCGGGATGCTGCCGCTCTTCCGCGAGGTCGTCGAGGAGCTCTTCACCGCGGCCCGGATCCGCGCCGTCTTCGCGACCGAGACCCTGGCCCTCGGCATCAACATGCCGGCGCGCACCGTCGTGCTCGAGAAGCTCGTGAAGTTCAACGGCGAGGCGCACGTCGACATCACGCCGGCCGAGTACACCCAGCTCACGGGCCGGGCCGGCCGCCGCGGCATCGACGTCGAGGGGCACGCCGTCGTCCAGTGGGCCCGCGGCGTCGACCCGCTCGCCCTCGGGGGTCTCGCGTCCGCGCGCACCTTCCCGCTGCGCTCGAGCTTCCGGCCGACGTACAACATGGCCGTCAACCTCGTGGCCCAGGTGGGGCGCGAGGTGGCGCGCGAGATCCTCGAGACCTCGTTCGCCCAGTTCCAGGCCGACCGCGCCGTCGTCGGCATCGCGACGAAGGTGCGCCGCAACGAGGAGGGGCTGGAGGGCTACGCCGAGGCCATGCACTGCCACCTCGGCGACTTCCGCGAGTACGCCGCGCTGCGCCGGGCGCTCGCCGACGCCGAGAAGGAGGGAGCCCGCGCCCGCTCGGCCTCGCGGCGGGCCGAGGCGGCGGTGTCGATGGAGCGCCTGCGGGTCGGCGACGTCATCCGGATCCCGGCGGGGCGGCGGGCCGGCTGGGCCGTCGTCGTGCAACCCGCCCGTACGGCCAAGGGCTCCCCGACGGGGCCGGGCGTGGTCACCGAGGACAAGCAGTTCCGGCGGCTGACCCTCGTCGACGTGCCGGAGGCGGTCGAGGCCGTCGCGCAGGTCAAGGTGCCGACGCACTTCAACCCCAAGTCGCCGAAGTCCCGGCGTGACCTCGCGACGTCGCTGCGGATCGCGGTCCCCCCGGGCTTCGAGGACTCCCCTCGGGGTCGCCGCGCCCGCGACGCACGCGAGGCGGCGGCCGCGGCGGGGGAGTCGGAGCGGCTCCAGCGGCTGCGCCGTGAGCTCGCCGAGCACCCGTGCCACCGGTGCCCCGACCGGGAGGAGCACGCCCGCTGGGCCGAGCGGTGGTGGCGGCTCAAGCGCGAGACCGTGGGCCTCCAGCGCAAGGTCGAGGGCCGCACGAACACCGTGGCCCGCACCTTCGACCGGATCTGCGACGCCCTCGAGGCCCTCGGCTACCTCGGCGACGGCGGCACGGTCGTCACCGAGCGGGGGGAGCGCCTGCGCCGCCTCTACACGGAGAAGGACCTCCTCGCCGCCGAGTGCCTGCGCCACGACGTCTGGAAGCGGCTCGACGCCCCCGGGCTCGCGGCTGCCGTCTCCGCGCTCGTGCACGAGCCACGGCACGAGGAGGCGGAGGTCTCCCCGCGGATGCCGAACGACGATGTCGCGCAGGCGCTCACGTCGATGGAGCGGCTCTGGTCGGAGATCGAGGACCTCGAGACCGAGCACGACCTGCCGTCGACATCCATGCCCGACGGCGGCATGGCGTGGATGGTGCACCGGTGGGCGTCGGGTGAGCGGCTCGACACGGTGCTGCGCGGGCAGGACGTGGCGGCGGGCGACTTCGTCCGGCGCTGCAAGCAGCTCGTCGACCTGCTCGACCAGGTGGCGAAGGCCGCCACCGACCCGGTGCTGCGGCGCACCGCCCGCAGCGCCGTGGATGCCGTGCTGCGCGGCGTCGTCGCCGCCGACCGGCTCGACTGACGCCGGCTGGTCTCCCGGACAGTCCGCTCACCGGACTCCGTGCGACCTGGGCACGGTTTCCGACACCGGTCCGCGCCGGAACCGCGGGCAGGTCGCACGAGGTCGGTCAGGGGGCGAGGTCGAGGGCGGTGAGGAGCCGGCGCACCGGGTTCTCGACGCCGTAGGTGCTCGCGAGCGCGTCGAGGCCCCCGGGGTCGGCGACGGTCCGCGGGAGCGCGAGGTCCATGTCGGCGACCGGGGCGTCGCGCGCGACGCGGACGACGGTGGGGGCGACGTCGAGGTAGGCCGACGCTGCCTCGAGGTTGGCCCGGCGCGCGCCCCGCAGGGCGGGGTCTCCCTCGTCGACCGCGGCTCGCAGCGCGGCGAGGGTGCCGTACTGGGCGATGAGCTGGGCGGCGGTCTTGTCGCCGATGCCTCTCACCCCGGGCAGGCCGTCGCTCGTGTCACCGCGCAGAACCGACATCTCGAGGTACGCCTCTCCCGTCGGCACCGCGTACCGCTCGTGGAGGTAGGACTGGGTGGCGACGTCGGGCTCGCGAACGCCTCCGCGGCCGGTGTAGAGCACCCGGATGCCGTGTGCGTCGTCGACGAGCTGGAGCAGGTCGCGGTCGCCGGTCACGACGTCGACGGGCATGACGCCGCGGTGGCGCTCGGCGAGGGTGCCGATGACGTCGTCCGCCTCGAAGCCCGGGGCGCCGAGGCGGACGATGCCGATCGCGGCCAGGGCCTCGCGGATGAGGGGGACCTGGGGGGTGAGGTCGTCCGGGCTCTCCTCGACGACGTCGGACCCGTCGACGAGGCGGTGGGTCTTGTACGACGGCACGAGGTCGACGCGCCACTGCGGCCGCCAGTCGTCGTCCCAGCACGCAACGACGTGGGTGGGTGCGTGCGCGGTGACGAGGGTGGCGATCATGTCGAGGAAACCGCGCAGCGCGTTCGTCGGCGGCTCGTCGGGGGAGGTTCGCTGGTCGGGCACCCCGAAGAACGCACGGAAGTACAGCGAGGCGGAGTCCATCAAAAGCAACTTCTGCGGCCGTTGCGGGTCCAGAGCCATGCGCCGAGCCTAGCCGTGCGATCACCGGACTACGGTGTGCCGCCGATGACCCACGAGTGGGCGATCCTGCCGTCGTCGTCGAGCTCGTAGACCACGATGCCGCCCTGGTAGCCGTACGCCCATGTGAGCCCCTCTGCCACGTAGCGGCCCAGCCGGATCGCAGGAGTCGCGCTGGGGTCGATCCGGAAGCCCAGACCCCGGTACGCGGCGAGGTGGTCGGAGATCTGCTGAGCGCCGCGCGTCACGACTGGTGGATCCTGGTCCTGCTCCTCGAGCACCGCCTCGGTGCTGTAGAACGACGCCACGTCGGGCCCCGGTTCACCGTTGACCGCGGCGATCCGTGCGCCCAGCATCGTGCTGACCTCCTCTGACGCGAGGCCGGACGGCTGCTCCACGGTGGTCCGCCCGATCCCGAAGCCCAAGGCCAGCGCCGCGATGACGCCGAGACCGGCGAACAGGCCGGTTGGGCGACCGGAGAACCTGTCTCGCACGGACTCCTTTCGCTCGTTCTCGTCGACAGTCGTCATGATGACCACGCTCCTCGAGGAGTCACGAGGGCCGGGCGTGCACGCCCGCCTCCATCATCTCGCGATGGCTGGAGCGCGCCGGCGGCCTGACTGCTGCGTCACGTCCTCCCGGGGTGCTTCGATGGTGCACCCGCCAAGGAGCGCGCCAAGTACAGGGACACGACGACCCGCCCAGGGGGTGGCCGCGCCGACCCAGGCTCGGTGGGCGCACTACCCTGAGCGGGTGGAAGACCTCGATCGGCGCATCGTCGAGCTGCTCGCCCAGGACGGCCGGATCAGCTACACCGACCTCGGCAGGTCGCTCGGCATGTCCACGTCGGCGGTGCACCAGCGGGTGCGGCGGCTCGAGCAGCGCGGGGTCATCAAGGGCTACACCGCCCGGGTCGACCACCAGGCCCTCGGCCAGCAGATGACGGCCTTCATCTCGATCACCCCGCTCGACCCGGCCGCTCCCGACGACATACCCGAGCGCCTCCGCGAGCTGCCCCGGATCGAGGAGTGCCACTCCGTGGCGGGCGACGAGAACTACATCCTCAAGGTTCGGGTGGCCACCCCCTCGGAGCTTGAGGAGCTCATCGCGAGCGTGCGCGGGGTCGCCAACGTGTCGACCCGCACGACGGTGGTCCTCTCCACGCCCTGGGAGTGAGCGTGCCCGACGGGCTCGCCGCGGACCTCCAGCGCTACCTCCAGCAGGGGCGCGACGGCATCCTCAGGGCCCTGGACGGGGTCGGCGAGTACGACGCCCGCCGCCCGCTCACGCCGACCGGCACGAACCTGCTCGGCCTGGCCAAGCACCTGGCCGGGGTCGAGATCGGGTACCTCACCGCGTCCGTGGGACGACCGGCGCCCGTCCTGCCGTGGGACGAGGACGGCTCGGTGTGGGAGGGCGCGGACATGTGGGCCCGCGCCGACGAGTCACGCGAGGGCATCCTCGACCTCTACCGCACGGCGTGGTCGCTCTCGGACGCCTCGATCGCGGTCCTGCCCCTCGACGCGCCGGCCCGTGTCCCCTGGTGGCCAGAGGAGCGGCGCCGGACGACGTTCGGCCACCTGCTCGTGCGCGTCGTCGCCGAGACGGCGCAGCACGCCGGGCACGCCGACATCCTGCGCGAGGGTCTGGACGGTCAGGCCGGACGTGACCACGACGACCTCGGCGACGCCGACCAGTGGACCGCGTACGTCTCAGCCGTCCAGCAGGCCGCCGACGCCCACCGCTGACCCGGAGAGCCGACGGCGGCGGCCACGACCGGAACGACAGGGACCACCGGAACGATCGGACCGCGTCCTAGCGGCCGATGTCGGCGACGACCGCTCCGGTGACGTGCCGCAGGTCGGCGGGGGAGAGGCCGAGGTCGAGGCCGCGCCTCCCCCCGGAGACGTAGACGACGTCGAACAGCTCGGCGCTCTCGTCGAGCACCGTGGGCAGCGGTCGTCGCTGCCCCACTGGCGAGATGCCGCCGAGCACGTAGCCCGACGACCGCTGTGCGGCAACGGGATCCGCCATCACGACCTTCTTGACTCCGAGCGCCGTCGCCATCGCCTTGAGGTCCAGCGACCCCGCGACGGGCACGACGGCCACCGCCAGGCCGGCGCCGGTGTCGACGACGAGCGTCTTGAACACCTGCTCCGCCGGCAGCCCGAGCGCCTCGGCCGCCTCCATGCCGTAGGAGCGTGCCGCTGAGTCGTGCTCGTAGGCGTGCTGCGAGAACGCGACGCCCGCCACGGTGAGTGCCACCGTAGCGGGCGTGCCGGAGGAGTCGCGGCGCGGCATACGACAGAGCGTATGCCGCCCGCCCGCCTACCCGAGGTCGGCGGCGGAGGCCGCGCGGCTGGCGCTGGCGCCGACGAGGGCGGCCTCGTGCGACGCCTGGAGGTCGGTCGTCGAGCGCCACCAGTCCTGCCCGGCCTGCGGGAGGGTGTAGATCGGGTCGTAGTAGACGTACTCGCGCGACAGCGCCTGCTCGTCACCCGCCTCGATCGAGGTGCGGTAGTGCTTGCGCCAGAACGACATCCCGTGCTCGGTCTCGTAGCTCTCGACCTGGTGCACCCAGCGCTTGCCGACGAACGGGACGTCGCAGACGATGCGCGGCGTCGCGAAGCCGGGCAGGTAGCCCATGATCGCGTGCTGGAGCTCCTGGGCCTCCTTGAGCGAGAGCCGCCAGTGCTCGGAGAACGGGATCATGTCGCACATGTAGAAGTAGTACGGCGTGATCATGGCCTCGTCCTGGAGGGCGAAGCAGAGGTCGAGCAGCTGCTCGGGGGTGTCGTTGACCCCCCGCATGAGAACGCCCTGGTTGCGCACGTTGCGCACCCCGGCGTCGAGCATGGCCGTCGCCGCCTTGGCGACGAGCGGGGTCACGGACTGCACGCTGTTGACGTGGGTGTGGATCGCGACGGAGACGCCGCGCGCACGCGCCTTGTGCGAGATGCGGGCCACGCCCTCGACGACGTCCTCCTGCAGCCAGTGCTGCGGCAGGCCCATGAGCGCCTTGGTCGCGAGCCGGATGTCGCGCACCGTCTCGATCTCGAGCAGCTTGTCGAGGAACCCCTCGAGGTTCTTCCAGGGCATGTTGGCGACGTCGCCCCCGGAGACGACGACGTCGCGCACCCCCGGCGTGCGGTGCAGGTAGTCGAGCATCGCGGCGTACCGGTCGACGGGCTTGCCGGCCAGCTTGAGCTTGGTGAACTGCGGGGTCGAGTTCCCGACGAGGTCCATGCGCGTGCAGTGGCCGCAGTACTGCGGGCACGTCGGCAGCATCTCGGCGAGCACCTTCGTCGGGTAGCGGTGGGTCAGCCCCTCGACGACCCACATGTCGTGCTCGTGCAGGCTGTCCCGGGTAGCGAAGGGGTGGCTCGGCCAGTCGGTTCGACGGTCGGAGAAGACCGGCAGCATGTAGCGGCGGACCGGGTCGGCGTAGAACGCCTCGGTGAAGGCCGGCCCGGCGGCCGGCATCGGCTCGTCGGTGGCGGGCACCATGGTGTTCATCATCTGCGGCGTGACGAGCATCGACATCGTCGCCCGCTCGGCCTGGTCGCGCTCGAGGTCGGCGTAGAAGCGATCCTCGAGCAGGTCGCCCATGAGCGCGCGCAGCTGCGTGACGTTCTTGATGCAGTGCACCCGCTGCCACTGCACGTCCTCCCACTCCGCGGTGGTGACGTCGCGCCACCCCGGGAGACGGGTCCAGTCGGGCTCAATCAGCTCACGTCGCCGGTAGGCGTACGGCTGGTCGATGTTCGTCGTCATGCATGGCAGGATACGCAATGAAGGACGCCAAAGTCACGTTGGGCCGCAAATACTGCGGTCGCGTGTCGGATGACGAGGAGATTCTTGTGCGCAGCACCCCGTCCTCACCTGTCGGACTGCACCGGGTTCTCGACCCGGCCGGAGCATCCCTGCCCCAGGCCGCCGGCGTCCTCGACGCCTCACCGGAGCTGTGGCCGGACGAGGTGCGCATCGACGTCGAGACCCTCAACCTCGACGCGGCGTCCTTCCGCCAGCTCGTCGACAAGCACGACGGTGACGGTGATGCCGTGCGTGCCGAGGTGCTCGACATCGTCGCCACGCGCGGCAAGATGCAGAACCCGGTGACCGGGTCCGGCGGCATGCTCATCGGCACCGTCGCCGAGGTCGGGCCGCAGTCGCCGCTCGGCCTGGCGGTGGGGGACCGGGTGGCTACCCTCGTCTCGCTGTCCCTGACCCCGCTCGTCATCACCGACGGCCTGGCCGGCTGGGACGGCCGCTCCGAGCGGGTGCCCGCCGCCGGCACCGCCGTGCTGTTCGGCCGCTCGATCGCCGCACGCCTGCCCGACGACCTCTCGCCCGACCTCGCGCTCATGGTCATGGACGTCTGCGGCGCCCCGGCCCTCGTGAGCCGCGTCGTCGGCGAGTACGTCCAGCGCGGCCACGCCCCGACCGTCTGCGTGCTCGGGGCCGCCGGCAAGTCCGGGTCGCTCTCGCTCGCGGCGGCACGGGCCGCCGGCGCGACGCGGTGCATCGGCGTCGTGCCCGTCGACCACGAGGCCGACCTGCTGAGGCCGACCGGCCTCGCCGACGCCGTCGTCGTCGCCGATGCCCGCTCCCCGATCGGGCTCTCGGATGCCGTCGCTGGCGCGGGCGGCCCGGCCGACGTCACCGTCGTCTGTGTCGACGTGCCGGGCTGCGAGCAGCCGGCCATCCTCGCCACCGCCCAGGGTGGCACCATCATCTACTTCTCGATGGCGACGAGCTTCTCGGCCGCCGCGCTCGGGGCCGAGGGCCTCGCCGCCGACGTGCGGATGCTCGTCGGCAACGGCTACGTGCCGGGACACGCGGACCTGGCGCTCGACCTCGTGCGCCGGGTGCCCGCCGTGCGCGCGCTCTTCGAGGGACGGCTCACCGAGTAGCCGAGGGACGGCTCACCGAGGAGCCGCGCGAGGCGACGTCCGCTCATCCACGGGGGGTGACGCCCGCCCCACCCCCCCGCGACTAGCGTCGAGGGCAGTTCCCGAGCCAGGTCCCAGCCACACGAGGAAGCCGCCATGAACCGCCCCACCACCCGCCGCCTCGCCCCTGTCGTCACCGTCGCGCTCGCCCTGCTCCTCGCCGGGTGCTCGTCCGACGAGCCGACCGACGGGTCCGCCGGCAGCTCGCCCGCCGCCAGTGCCGCCGCGTCGGCGTCCGCCGAGCTGTGCGACAGCTTCGCCGAGCTCAAGACCGACGCCGCGGACCTCGCCTCGGCCAAGGTCGACGCGAGCGGCACCCCCGAGGAGGTCCAGCAGCAGGTCGACGCCCTGGCCGCCAAGGCCGACAAGGTGCGTGACGACCTCAACACCATGATGGTGGCGTCCGACGGGGGCCCCGCCGCGGCCGTGATCGGCGCCCTGAACCAGAAGGCCGACGCGCTCAAGGAGGAGCTGACCATCGCGAAGGCCGGGGCCCAGGAGGACCTCGCCGTGAAGGTCACCGCCGCCCAGGAGGAGGTCGCGACCGCCCTCGAGCCGGTGACCACCACCGTGGGCGCGCTCTGCCCCTCGAGCTGAGCGCACCCCGAGTCGAGCGCACCCCGAGCCGAGCGCACCGCCGGGCCGGCTCCCGGCCCCGCCCGACGCCACGACCGGGCACCCCGGTGCCGCCGACCCACCACCGAAGAGGACCACGATGTCCGAGGACACCACCGACCACACTGCCGATGTCAGCGCCGAGGTCGCCGCCGTGAGCGACGGCGCCACCACCCTGTTCGTCGCCGACTTCGACGACACCGACACCGCGTGGGAGGCCTACGAGGCGCTGCGCTCGGTCGCGGACGGCCGCACCCTCTCCATCGACGGCGTCATCGTGGTCACGCGGGACACGGACGGCCGGCTCGAGATCCAGAAGGCGACCGACCACTCGACCATGCGCGGCCTGACGTGGGGCGTCGTGGGCGGCGCCGCACTCGGCCTCCTCTTCCCGCCGTCGGTCATCGGCAGCGCCGTCGCCCTCGGCGCGGGTGGTGCGGCCCTCGGGAAGGCCCGGCAGCTGCACCACCGGACGGGTCTGGAGCGGCAGCTCGAGTTCTCGGTGGCGCCCGGGCACTCCGGCATCGTGGCCCTCGTCTCCGACCCGGGTGCGATCGAGATCCGCACGGCGCTCGCCACGGCGAACGCGATCGTCGAGTCCGCCGTCGAGGACGTCGTCGCCAAGGACATCAGGGCCCTGGCCAAGGAGGCCGAGGCCGAGGAGTCCGCGGGCACCTGATTTGCCCGTGCACACGCGACGGAGTTGGGTGGGGGCATGAGCAGCCGCAGCGGCACGACACCCACGCACTCGAAGCCACGGCCGTGACGGGCCTGTACCTCGCGGGGACCGAGGCCAGGTCGGGCAAGTCCGCCGTGGCGGTCGGCCTCGTGAGCCGGCTCGCCCGCCGGCACGGTCGGGTCGGGGTCTTCCGGCCCGTCGTCCAGCGCGGGGAGGGTGACGAGCTGTTGGGCGTGCTCCTCCAGGAGGCTCACACCGACCTCTCGCCGGCCCGTGCGTGGGGCGTGACCCATGACGCGTTGCACGACGACCACGACCGCGCGCTCGGCTCCGTCGTCGACCGGTACCACGCGATGGCCCAGGACCACGACGTCGTCCTCGTCGTCGGCTCCGACTTCTCCGACGTCGTCGCCCCGACCGAGTTCGCGACGAACGCCCGCATCGCCGCCGACCTCGGGACCCCCCTCGTTCTCGTCGCCCCCGCCCGCGACCGGGACGCGCGCGAGCTCGCCGCGAGCGCCGCCGTCTCCGTGGCCGCCGCCCGGCAGGTGCACGCGCACGTCGGCGGGGTCATCGCCAACCAGGTCCCGGACGAGGACCGCCCCGGCATGCTGGGGGCGCTGCGCGAGCGGCTGGGCGACCTGCCGGTGTGGGCGCTCAGCGAGACCCCCCTGCTGCGGGCACCGACGGTGGCCGACCTCGTCGAGGCGTGCGACGGCATCCTCGTCCACGGCGACCCCGAGCTGCTCGACCGTGAGAGCCTCGGCCTCGTCGTCGCGGCGATGTCGATGCCGCACGTCATCGACCGCCTCATCGAGGGCTCGGTCGTCATCGTGCCCGGGGACCGTGACGACGTCGTGCTGGGCGTGCTGCTCGCCCACCAGGCGCGCACGCTGCCGGCCCTGTCCGGTGTCGTGCTCAACGGCGGCTTCCAGCTCTCGCCGCAGGTCGACCGGCTCATCGCGGGGCTCGACGTGCGGCTCCCGATCATCTCGTGCCGGCAGGGCACCATGGCGACCGCGACGGCGCTGGGACGGGTCGAGGGCCGGATCACCGCCGACTCCGCCCGCAAGATCCGCGCGGCCGCGGGGCTCCTCGACCGGGCCGACGGCCTCGACGTGCTCGACGCGCTCGTGGGGGAGGGGTCCGACGGCGGCGAGCGCGCGGTCACCCCGCTCATGTTCGAGCACGACCTCGTCGAACGGGCGCGCCGCGCGCACGCCCGCATCGTCCTGCCCGAGGGCGCCGAGGAACGCATCATCCTCGCGGCCGAGCAGGTGCTCTCCCGGGGCATCGCCCGGCTCACGCTCCTCGGCGACGAGGGTGAGATCCGCTCCCGGGCCCGGCAGCTCGGCGCCGACCTCGGTGAGGCGGAGGTCGTCGACCCTGCGACGAGCCCCTGGCGCGAGCAGTTCGCCACGGAGTACGCCCGCCTGCGGGCCCACAAGGGGGTGACGGCCGAGCAGGCCTTCGACCGGGTCGTCGACCCGTCGTACTTCGGCACGATGATGGTGCACGCCGGTCGGGCCGACGGCATGGTGTCCGGGTGCGTCACGACGACGGCGCACACGATCCGGCCGGCGCTCGAGGTCGTGCGCACGGCCCCGGGCGTCTCCGTCGTCTCGAGCGTGTTCCTCATGTGCCTGGCCGACCGGGTGCTCGTCTACGGCGACTGCGCGGTCAACCCCGACCCGAGCGCGGAGCAGCTCGCGGACATCGCGATCTCCTCGGCCCGCACGGCCGCCCGGTTCGGCATCGACCCCCGCGTCGCGATGCTCTCGTACTCCACCGGCGAGTCCGGCACGGGTGCCGACGTCGACAAGGTGCGCGCCGCCACCGCCCTCGTGCGCGAGCGGGCGCCGGACCTGCTCGTCGAGGGGCCGATCCAGTACGACGCCGCGGTCGACCCGAACGTGGCCCGGACCAAGCTGCGCGACAGCCCGGTCGCCGGGCGGGCCACGGTGCTCGTCTTCCCCGACCTCAACACGGGGAACAACACCTACAAGGCGGTCCAGCGCAGCGCCGACGCCGTCGCCATCGGGCCGGTGCTCCAGGGCCTCAACCGCCCGGTCAACGACCTGTCGCGCGGCGCCCTCGTGCGCGACATCGTCAACACAGTGGCCATCACCGCGGTCCAGGGGGAGCCGGAATGACCGACCGTCCGCACGTGCTCGTCGTCAACGCCGGGTCCTCGTCGTTGAAGTACCAGCTCATCGACGCGACGAGCGGGCGCACCGTCGCGGTCGGCCTCGTCTCGGAGATCGGCGGGGCGAGCCACCACCGCCACGAGGTCGAGGGCCACCGCCACGACGCCGACGTGCACTGCCCCACCCACACGGCCGCGTTCGCCCTCGCCCGTGCGGCCCTGGGCGCCCACGGACCGGGCCCGGCCGGCGGGGACCTCGTCGCGGTGGGGCACCGGGTCGTGCACGGGGGCCGCCGGTTCACCCAGCCCGTGCTCGTCGACGACGGGGTCGTCGAGGCGCTGCGCGACCTCGCACCGCTCGCCCCGCTGCACAACCCGGCGAACGTCGAAGGAATCGTGCGGGCCCAGGAGGCGTTCCCGGGGCTGCCGCACGTCGCCGTCTTCGACACCGGCTTCCACGCCACCCTCCCCGAGGCCGCGCACACCTACGCCGTGCCGCGGGCGTGGCGCGAGCGTCACGACGTGCGCCGGTACGGCTTCCACGGCAGCTCCTACGCGTGGGTCTCGCGGCGCACCGCCGAGCTCATGGGCCGGGACCCGTCCGACCTCGCGATGGTCGTGCTGCACCTGGGCAACGGGGCGAGCGCCTGCGCGGTCGACGGCGGGCGCAGCGTCGAGACGTCGATGGGCCTGTCACCCGCCGAGGGCCTCGTCATGGGCACCCGCTCGGGCGACGTCGACCCGGCGCTCGGCGGCTACCTCGCCCGGGTGGCGGGGCTGTCCGCCCAGGAGTACGACCGGGCCCTGAACCGCGACAGCGGGCTCCTCGGGCTCGCCGGGGTCTCGGACTTCCGCGAGCTGTCGCAGCGGCGCGAGGACGGTGACGCCGACGCCGGCCTGGCCTTCGACGTCACCGTGCACCGCATCCGCAAGTACGTCGGCGCGTACGCCGCCGTGCTCGGCCGGCTCGACGCCCTCGTCTTCACCGGGGGGATCGGCGAGCGCAGCGCGGCGCTGCGGGCGGCCGTCGTCGACGGGCTGGGCGTCCTCGGGCTGCACCTCGACGCGGCCGCGAACGCGGACGGTCCCGCCGAGCGGCGGGTCTCCGACGCGACGAGCTCGGCCCCGGTGTGGGTCGTGCCCACCGACGAGGAACGCGAGATCGCCCGCGCCGCGCTCGAGGTCCTCGGCCTCGCCAGCGCCCTGTGACCCACAGCTGGCGGGAGGGTGCTGCCGTGCCGACGACGCTCTACCACCGGGCCCGGGTGCGCGCCCCCGACCACGCCGGTGCCACGGCCCTCGTCGTCGGGTCGGACGGGGCGCTCGCCTGGCTCGGTGACGAGGCGGAGGCCCGGGCCCACCGTGACGCCGTCGACGCCGTCGTCGACCTCGAGGGGGGCCTCGTGCTCCCGGCCTTCGTCGACGCCCACGTGCACCTGTCGCACACCGGGATGGGGCTGCGCGGCGTCCACCTCACCGGGACGGCCTCGGTCGCGGCGGCGCTGCGCGCCATCGAGGATGCCGTGCGCCGGGTTCGCGGCCGACCGGTCTTCGCCCTGAACTGGCAGGAGCAGTCCTGGGCCGAGGGGCGCGCGATGACCGCGGCCGAGCTCGACCGGGCGAGCCACGGCGGGGTCGTCTACGCCTCGCGGGTCGACGGGCACTCGGCCGTCGTCTCGAGCGCGCTCGCGATGCTCTCGGGCGCCGACCGGCTCCCGGGCTGGCGCGGCGACGGGTTCGTCGTCCGCGACGCCAAGAACGCCGCGCGGGCCGCGTTCGACGCGGCGCGCAGCGCCGCCCAGCGCCGGGAGGACGTCGAGGCGGCGCTCCGGGTGGCCGCGGCGCGTGGCGTCGCCCTCCTGCACGAGTGCGGCGGTCCACTCCTCACCTCCGCCGCGGACTTCGCCGACGTGCTCGACCTCGGCCGCCGCCCCGACCTGCCCGGCACCGTCGGCTACTGGGCCGAGGCCGTGACCGAGCCCGAGCAGGCCCGCGCCCTCCTCGCCCTCCACGGTGCGGCAGGCCTCGGGGGCGACCTCAACATCGACGGCTCGATCGGATCGCACACGGCGCTCCTGCGGCGCGGCTACGCGGACGACCCGGGGTGCACGGGGACGGCGTACCGGTCGGCCGCCGAGGTGCGTGACCACGTCGCCGCGTGCGCGCTCGCGGGGGTGCAGAGCGGCTTCCACGTCATCGGCGACGCGGGGATGGACACCGTGCTCGAGGGCTGCGAAGCGGCCGCCGCGCTCGTCGGGCTCGACGTCGTGCGCGCCAGCCGCCCGCGCCTCGAGCACGCCGAGATGGTCGACGCCACCGGGGTGCGCCGGATGGCGCGGCTCGGCATGGTCGCGAGCGTCCAGCCGGCCTTCGACGCGTGGTGGGGCGGGCCCGACGGGATGTACGCCGCGCGCCTCGGTGCCGACCGGGTGCCGGGAACCAACCCCTTCGCCGCCCTCCGCACCGCGGGGGTGCACCTCGCGCTCGGCTCCGACTCTCCGGTGACCCCCGTGGACCCCTGGGCGGCCGTGCGCGCGGCGGTGCTCCACCACGACGTCCCCCAGCGCCTCGCCGTGGCGGATGCCGTCGACGCCCACACCGCCGGCGGGTGGGCGGCGGCACGCGCGGACGGGGGAGGGGTGCTGCGGGTCGGCGCACCCGCCACGCTCGCCGCCTGGGACGTGCCGGATGCCGGGCCCGACGGGCTGCCGCTCCTCGAGGCGGGGGCGCCGCTCCCGTCGTGCCGCCTCACGCTGCGCGACGGCGTGCCCCTCCACGGCACCCCCTCGGCCGAACGTGGGTGAAGACCGTCGCCCGGCCGACGATGGTCATCCACGTTCGCGGGGGTCGTGGTGACTCCCGTCGCAGATCCTGTCGTCGAGACCCCGTACCGCCGCAAATGCTTGCGCGATTGTTGGTAGATTGGCCTCGTGTCTTCACGTGCGCGCCGGCTCCTCGACCTCGACCCTTCGACCGTCCGCCGGGCCCGCACCCTCGCGCGGCGGGCCGGGAAACCGGTCGTCGACCTCGCCCGCAGCCACACGACCGTCTCGGTCGAGCGCGCCACGCTGCGCCTCGCCGGGCTGTCCGGGGCCGACCACGAGGGCGTCCCGTGGGTCAACCACCTCGTCGACGCGGTGCGGGCCGACACGGGCCTCGAGCACGGGGTCACGACGCCCGTCTGGGACGCCCTGCGCCGCGACGAGGCCCCCGACCTGCTGACCCTCGCCCAGAAGGCGTCGAGCGGGTCGGTGTCGTTCCGCCTCCCCGAGGGACGGGACGCCACGGCGGCCCGCAAGGCCGCCCGCACGGCCCTGGCCCGTGGCATCCGCACCATCGACCGGCAGCGGGCCACCCGCGACCGCCTCGTGCGTCGCCACGGGAACCCCGCCCGCACCCCGTGGATCTACCTCATCGTCGCCACCGGTGACATCCACGAGGACATCCCGCAGGCCCAGCAGGCGGCGCGCGAGGGGGCCGACGTCATCGCCGTCATCCGCTCGACCGGCCAGAGCCTGCTCGACTTCGTCCCCGAGGGGGCGACCCGTGAGGGCTACGCGGGCACCTACGCCACGCAGGAGAACTTCCGCCTCATGCGGGCCGCGCTCGACGACTCGAGCAAGGAGCTCGGGCGCTACGTGCGGCTCACGAACTACGCGAGCGGGCTGTGCATGCCCGAGATCGCGGCCCTGGCCGGCCTCGAGCGGCTCGACATGATGCTCAACGACTCGATGTACGGCATCCTCTTCCGCGACATCAACCCGGTGCGCACCTTCGTCGACCAGCGCTTCAGCCGCCAGGTCCACGCCCGCGCCGGCATCATCATCAACACCGGCGAGGACAACTACCTCACGACCGCGGATGCCGTCGAGGCGGCCCACACGGTCACGGTGAGCCAGCTGCTCAACGAGTACTTCGCCAAAGAGGCGGGCCTGCAGGACTGGCAGCTCGGCCTCGGCCACGCCTTCGAGATCAACCCCGAGGTCCCCGACAGCTTCCGGCTCGAGCTCGCCCACGCGCTGCTGGCCCGCCAGCTCTTCCCCGACGCGCCGCTGAAGTGGATGCCGCCGACGAAGCACATGACCGGCGACGTCTTCCGCGGCTACCTCCTCGACGGGTTCTTCAACCTCGTCGGGGCGATGACCGGCCAGGGCATCCTCCTCGTCGGGATGATGACCGAGGCGGTCGTCACCCCGTGGCTGTCCGACCGCGACCTCGCGCTGCAGAACGTGCGGTACGTCATGGACGCCGCGGGCGGGCTCACCGAGGACTTCCATCCGCCCCGGGACGGGCTCATCCAGACCCGGGCCCGACAGGTGCTCGGCGAGGCCGTCGACCTGCTCGAGGCGATCGTCCACGACACCGACACCGCGGGCGACCCACCCCTGCTCGCCGCGATCGCCGACGGGACGTTCGGGCAGATGCGTCGCCCCGCGAGCAAGGGCAAGGGCCTCGACGGCGTGGTCCGCACGGCCGACGGCTACGACAACCCCGCGACGACGATGCTCGAGGAAGGGGCCACCCGATGATGCGCCTCCACGACGCCCAGGACGCCCAGCGCCGCATGGAGCACCCGGTCGAGGGCGACGAGAGCCTGCGGGCGCACGGCCCGCTCGTGCGCCCCTACGGCGACACGACGGGCGACGGCATGGTGCAGACCTCGTTCACCCTCCCGCTGCCGCACGACAAGCGTGCCGAGGGGGCCGCCCTGCAGCTCGCGGCCAAGATGGGCCTGGAGCCGGCGCTCCTCGTCCACGCGAAGGCCATGGGCCCCGACTTCACCTTCTTCGTCGTCTACGGCTCGGTCAAGCACCTCGTCGACCTGCGCGACGTGCACGTCGCCGAGCGCGAGTTCCCCCTGCTGTCCTCGAAGGACGTCAACGCCGAGATCCGCAAGCGGCTGCGGCGCAAGCTCGTCGTCGTCGGGGCCTGCATCGGCACCGACGCACACACGGTCGGCATCGACGCGATCCTCAACATCAAGGGGTTCGCCGGGGAGAAGGGCCTGGAGTACTACCGGGAGATGACGGTGGTCAACCTCGGCGCCCAGGTGCTCGTGCCCGACCTCGTCAACACCGCGCGCGAGGTCGGCGCCGATGCCGTGCTCGTCTCCCAGGTCGTCACCCAGCGCGACGCGCACATCCACAACACGACGGCGATGTCGGCGGCCTTCCGGGAGGCCTTCCCGGCCGGGCAGGTGCCCCTGCTCGTCGTCGGCGGGCCGCGGTTCGAGGAGGGCTCGGCGCCGGCGCTCGGCGTCGACCGGATCTTCGGACGCGGCACGACCCCGGGCGAGGTGGCCTCCTACCTCGTCCACGCGCTCGTCACCGCGCGCACCCACCCCGACCCCCGAGGAGCCCAGCGATGACCCCGGACCCGGCCAGCACGGCAACCGGCGGCACGGGCAGCGGCCGCACCCGCGCCGAGGTCGGACAGGTCGTGACGCACCGCCGCTACGTCCCGTACTCGCACGCCCACTACGCCGGCAACCTCGTCGACGGCGCCTACTCGCTCGCCGCGTTCGGCGACGTCGCGACCGAGATGTGCATCCGCACCGACGGCGACGAGGGCCTGTTCGCGTCCTACTCCAGCGTGCAGTTCCTCGCCCCGGTCCGCGCGGGCGACGTCATCGAGGTGTCGGCGACGCTCGTGCGCGTCGGCACCCGCTCGAGGGAGATGGACTTCGAGGTGCGGGTGGTCGGCCGGGGCGCCCCGGAGCGCGGCGCGTCCGCCGCCGAGGTGCTCGACCCGCCGGTCGTCGCGACGACCGCCCGCGGGGTCGTCGTGGTCCCCCCAGCAGGGTGACCTACCGTGGGCGGGTGCCCACACCCCTTCGGTACGTCGCGCGACCGGCTGCCGCCGTCGCCGCCGGCCTGTGCCTGTGGCTCGCCTTCCCCGGCGCGAACCTGTGGTGGCTCGCCCCGGTGGGGGTCGCCCTCCTCGGCGGCGCGACCCTGACGGCGGGCGGCCGCCGCGGTGCCGCCCTCGGCCTGCTCGCCGGGCTCGCGTTCTTCGTGCCGGTGCTGTCGTGGTCGGGCATCTACGTCGGCGCGCTCCCGTGGCTCGCCCTCGCGACGCTGCAGGCCCTCTACGTCGCGGCGATGAGCGGGGTCGTCGGGTTCGCCGGCCGACGCCTGACCACGGCGGGCCACGGCCGCGTCGCGTACCTGCTCATCCCGCTCGGCTGGGTCGTGCAGGAGTGGGCGCGCAGCACGACCCCGTACGGCGGCTTCCCGTGGGCCAGGCTCGCGTTCAGCCAGGCCGACGGCCCCCTCGCGCACGTGGCGCGGTGGCTGGGCGCGCCGGGCGTCACCCTCGCTGTGGCCGCCGTCGGCACGCTGCTGCTCCTCGCCGCGACGCTCGCCGGCGAGGGGGAGTGGGCCACCGCGCTCGTCCCGGCCGGGCTCGCCGTCGCGGCCACCCTCGTCGTCCCCGTGGCGATCCCGCTGCCCGTCGAGGGGCGCACCGTCGCGGTGGGCTTCGTCCAGGGCAACGTGCCGAGGGCCGGGCTGGAGTTCAACGCCGAGCGCCGGGCCGTGCTCGACAACCACGTGCGCGGCACCGAGCTGCTCGGGGCCCGGGCCCCCGACGACCTCAGCCTCGTCGTGTGGCCGGAGAACTCCTCGGACATCGACCCGCTGCGCAACGCCGACGCGGCCGCGCAGGTCGAGCAGGCCCGCCAAGCGGCCGGGGTGCCCCTGCTCATCGGTGCGGTCCTCGCCGAGCCGGAGGGCGCGAGCTCGAACGTGTCGCTGTTCTACGAGGGGCAGGGCGCCTACCCGCAGCGGTACACCAAGCTGCACCCGGTGCCCTTCGCCGAGTACGTGCCCAGCCGCGAGTTCTTCCGGATGTTCAGCCCCGCCGTCGACCTCGCGGGCAACTTCGTCGCCGGCTCGCAGATCGGTCTGTTCACCGTCCCGGCCGCAGGGGGCGCGTACGCGGCCCTGCCGACGATCTGCTTCGAGGTGGCCTACGACGGCCTGATGCGCGACAGCGTGCTCGAGGCCGGTGACGACGAGTCCCTGCTCGTCGTCCAGACGAACAACGCGACGTTCGGCTTCACGGACGAGTCCGAGCAGCAGTTCGCGATCTCCCGCATCCGGGCCATCGAGCACGGCCGCTCCGTCGTGCACGTCTCGACCGTGGGGGTGTCCGGGTTCATCGCCCCCGACGGGTCCGTGAGCGGCCGCACCGGCCTGTTCACCGCCGAGCAGGGCCTCGCCCGCCCCGTCGTGCGGGCCGAGACCACCCCCGCCGACCGCCTCGGCCAGGTGCCCGAGTGGCTCGCGACGGCGCTCCTCCTCGGCCTCGTCGTCGGGAGCGTGCGGGCCGCACGGGGCGTTAGGGTTCTCGAACCAGCCGACCGACCCCGCGAGGACCTGACCGTTGCCTGAGACCGCCCGACCGCCCCTGGAGCGGGTCGCCGTCCTCATCCCGACGTACAACGAGCGCGACACCCTCCCCGTCGTCGTGCGCCGGCTGCACCAGGTCGTCCCCGACGTCGACGTCGTCGTCCTCGACGACGACTCGCCCGACGGCACGGGCGCGGTCGCCGACGCGCTCGCGGCATCCGACCCGCGGGTCAACGTGATCCACCGGGCGGGCAAGGAGGGCCTCGGCGCCGCGTACCTCGCCGGGTTCGAGTGGGCCCTCGCGCGGGGCTACGACGCGGTCGTCGAGATGGACGCCGACGGCTCGCACCGCCCCGAGCACCTGCCCGCCCTCCTCGCGGCGGCGACCGACGCGGATGCCGTCATCGGCTCGCGGTGGGTGCGCGGCGGGTCGGTCGTCAACTGGCCGCTGCACCGCAAGGCCCTGTCGGTGGGCGGCAACCTCTACGTCAAGGTGCTCCTCGGGATGCCGGTCAACGACGCGACCGCCGGGTACCGCGTGTACCGAGCCGACGCGCTGCGCACGATGGGCCTCACCGACGTCGCCTCGCAGGGGTACTGCTTCCAGACCGACCTCACGTGGCGGGCGGTCAGGGCAGGGCTGACCGTCGTCGAGGTGCCGATCACGTTCGTCGAGCGCGAGGTGGGCGACTCGAAGATGAGCCGCGACATCATGACCGAGTCGCTGCGCCTCATCACGAGCTGGGGGGTGCGCCACCGGGCCCGGCAGGTGCGCGACCTCGTCGGCTCCCGCGAGCCGAGGTGGCACGAGCTGTGAGCCGCACCGGCGCCACGCCCTACGCCGCCCGCGGACGGCGGCCGCGGCTGCTGCGCTGGATCTTCCTCGCGCTCCTCGTCGTGCCGATCATCGAGATCGCGGCGATCGTCGCCGTCGGGCGGGTCATCGGTGGGTGGCAGACACTCGCGCTGCTCCTCCTCGAGTCCCTCCTCGGGGCGTGGATCGTCAAGCGCGAGGGGTCGCGGACGTGGACGGCGCTCCAGGAGGCGCTGCGCAGCGGCAGGATGCCGAGCCGCCAGCTCGCGGACGCCGCCCTCGTGCTCATCGGCGGCACGCTGCTGCTCACGCCGGGGTTCGTCACGGACATCGTCGGCTTCTTCTTCATCCTCCCGCTCACCCGCCCGTTGACCCGGGCCTGGCTCGAGGCGCTCGTCGCCCGGCGGCTCCTCGGGCCGATGGGGGAGTGGCCGGCGAGCGGGGGAGCGAGCGCGCCGCCGCGCCGGGGCCGCCCCGACGTCGTCGAGGGCGAGGTCGTCGAGGGCCACGTCGTCGACCCCGACCACCCCTGACCACCCACACGCCGGATGCCGGGCACCTCATGGGGTACCCGGCATCCGGTGTGGGGTCGGTCAGGCCGACTTGCGCTTGCGAGGCCGCTCGCCGCGCGACTCGCGCAACAGGGTGAGCCGCTCCTCGAGGAGCTCCTCGAGCTCAGGGATGGAACGGCGCTCGAGCAGCATGTCCCAGTGGGTGCGCACGTGCTTGGCGGGCTTGGCGTCGGGCTCGGGGCCGCCGCCCTGCAGCTTCGCCTCCGCGCCGCAGCGGCACTCCCAGGTGTGGGGGACCTCGGCCTCGACGGAGAACGGAAGCTTGATCGTGTGGCCGTTCGGGCACAGGTAGGTCGTGATGGTGCGTTCGCTGGGGACGACGTTCTCGTCGGTCTCCATGCTCAGGGCGCCGAGTCGGCTGCCGCGCAGGCTACGTTCTGCCATGGGTACTCCCAGTCCGTGGTGTCCCGGACGGCAGGTCGCCCCGACCGGGTCTAGCGCGTCCAACGCCCGGACGGGTGGGGTTGTTCCGGTCGCGCGGGCCGGTGTGGAGGGTTGGGTGTGAGTGCCCTCACACCAGCCCGGGGCCGGGGTGCGGCGGCCCCTACCCGCGGGTAGGAGTCGCCGACGCGGGCCGGTCCGCTCCGCGTTGCGCGTTCCCCCCGGCCCGCCGCGTCGCTAGCGTCTGCGGCGTGACGACTCCCACGGTCCCTGCCGACGCGGATGCCGCCGGCCCTACCGCCCTCGACGCCGCAGGACCCACCTCGAAGCGCCGCATCCTCGCGTGGGGCATGTGGGACTGGGGGTCGCAGCCGTTCAACACGGTCATCACGACGTTCGTGTTCTCGGTGTACATCACGAGCGAGAGCTTCGGGGGGACGAACGCCACGTCGACCGCCCTCGCCATCTCGACCGCCGTCGCCGGGCTGTTCGTCGCGCTCCTCGCCCCGGTCCTGGGGCAGAACTCGGACCGTACCGGTCGCACCGTGCGCAACCTGCGCCTGCAGACCTGGCTGCTCGCCGGGCTCTCGGCGTCGTTGTACGTCGTCCGTCCCGACCCGGCGTTCCTGTGGGTCGGACTGGGCCTGCTCGCCGTCGGCTCGGTCGTCTCCGAGATCGCCGGGGTCAACTACAACGCCACGATCGACCAGGTGGCGACAGGGCGGACCGTGGGCCGGGTGTCCGGCTTCGGCTGGGGGATGGGGTACCTCGGCGGCATCCTCGTGCTCCTCGCGCTGTACTTCCTGCTCATCCAGCCCGAGGTCGGGCTGTTCGGGGTCAGCGACGCCGACGGGATGGACATCCGGGTGTCGATGCTGCTGTGCGGGCTGTGGACCCTCGTGTTCACGATCCCGGCGTTCCTCGTGCTGCGCGACCGGGAGCGGCCCCGACTGCCGCGGGTCGGTGTCGCGGCGTCCTACGGCCTCGTGTGGGCCTCGATCCGGGGGCTGTGGTCGACGTCGCGGCACACCGTGTACTTCCTGCTCGCCTCGGCCCTGTTCCGCGACGGTCTCGCCGGGGTCTTCGCCTTCGGGGCCGTCCTCGCGGCGGGGACGTTCGGGCTGAGCGCCGGGGACGTCATCGTCTTCGGCGCCGCCGCGAACATCGTCGCCGGCTTCGCGACGATGGGGTTCGGTCTGCTCGACGACCGGATCGGCCCGAAGCGGGTCATCCTCATCTCGCTCGGCTCGCTCGTCGTCCTCGGCCTGGCGATCTTCGTCCTCCACGACGGCGGGCCGACGACGTTCTGGGTGCTCGGCCTGCTCATGACGGTCTTCGTGGGCCCGGCCCAGGCCGCGTCGCGCAGCTTCCTCGCGCGGCTCATCCCGGAGGGCAAGAACGGCGAGATCTTCGGCCTCTACGCGACGACCGGTCGCGTCGTGTCGTTCCTGTCACCGGCGGCGTTCGGCGCCGCGATCGCGATCGGGGCGCTGCTCACCGGCGAGGAGAACACGCAGTACTGGGGCATCCTCGGCATCGTGCTCATCCTCGCCGCCGGGTTCGTCGTCATGCTGCCGGTCAAGGAGCACGGCGAGCACCGGGTGGGGTGACGGCGGTGGAGGCAGGTGCGGGCGGTGCGGGCGACGCGCGCTCGCCGGGTCAGCCGGCGAACTCGAAGTGCCAGGGCTCGGGCAGCGACCCGCCGGCCGCGGCCCACGACGGGTGGAACCAGCCGTAGAGCGGGCCGTTCTGCTTCATCCACCGGTGGGCCGGCGAGCTGAAGTCCTGGACACCCCCGCACATGTCGAGGGCCCGGCCCAGGCCGTGCCGGCTCGTGCCGGGCGTCGCCGCGAAGGCACCGTGCCGGGCCTTGGCCGAGATCTGTCCGGCGAGCGAGCGGTAGGAGTCGGTGATGCACAGCGGTTCACCGGTCTGGGCGGCGTAGGCCTTGCTCAGGGCGTTGAAGGCGGCCGCCGCGGCCGGGGACAGCATCTCGCCGGGCGCACCCCAGAGCGGGCACAGCGCGGATGCCGGGAACAGGCCGTTCGGGTAGACGGTCGTGTCGTCGGTGCAGGGCTCGCCGACGTCGGTCAGCTCGGTGTTCGCCGACCTGAGCGCGTCGCGCAGCCGCTGGGCGGCGCGCTTGGCCTCCGGGGTGCGGGCCCCGACGAGGACGGCGGCGACGGGTCCGGCCTTCTCGACCTCGGCGATCTGCAGCGCGCGCAGCTCGTCGACCTTGGCCCGCTGCTCGTCGACGACGTCGGTGAGGGCCGAGCTGTCGTCCTTGATGCTGCGCGTGGCGGCCGCGGCCTCGCTCGCGGCGGCGTCGAGCACCGAGCTCAGCCGCACCTGCTCGGCGGTGAGGACGCGCACCTCGTCGACGGCGCGGGTGCGCTGGTCGGTGAGGTAGGACAGGTCACCGAGGGGGTTGCCGACGTCCTCGACGTCGGAGGCCATGGCCTCGATCATGTACGCGACGTCGGAGCCCCCGGCGCCACCGGAGTACACGAGGAAGACCCACTCGCGCACGATCGCACGCGCCTCCGCCAGGCGGGCGTCGAGGGCAGCGAGGTCGGCGCGAGCCTGCGCGGCCTCCTGCTGCGCGCCGATCTCGGTCTCGCGCGCGGCGGCGAGCGACTCGAGGAGGGCGTTGGACTTCGCGGCGAGCTTGTCCATCTCGCGGGTGGCGATCGCCACCTTGGAGGTGCTCGCCGACAGGGCGGCGGTGATCCGGTCGGCCTCGGCGATCTGGGACCGGAGGAACCCGCCGGAGAGGGGGACGAAGTAGTCGGCCGGGGCCTCGTAGGACGGCGCGCCGGGCGGGCGCACCGGCTTGGCGGGCGGGATGGGGGTGGCCGTGGGGGAGGGGGTGCGCGTCGCCGTCGGCTGCGGTGTGGTCGGCCCCGGCGTCGGCTCGACGGTGGGGTCGGGCGTCGGCTCGACGGTGGGGTCGGGCGTCGGCTCGACGGTGGGGTCGGGCGTGGGCTCGACGGTGGGGTCGGGCGTGGGCTCGACGGGCGGGGTGGGCGTCGGCTCCAGCGCCTCGACCGCCGCCGCTGAGGTCGAGCCGAGGGTCGGTGCCGCGGCCGGGGCGGCGACGGCGGTCGGCAGCACCGCGGACAGCGCGACCGCGAGCGCAGCCGAGCCGCCCGCCATGCGCATCCTGTGTGCCCAGAGCACGAACGATCTCTTCTCGTGTCGTTGTCAGTGACGCCCCGCGAGGCGCCCGGTCCACGTCCCTGCGTCGCGGCCCGCTTGCCACGATAGGCGCATCCGGGCCGCTCGCGCACCCCATGTGACGCAAGATCACCCGATCGGGCCATGGGAGGTCGTCCACACGGCTGCGCGGCGGGTCCTCTCGTCCACAGGCCGGGGGAGGGCGTCGACACACCGCGGGGACGCGACGACGCTGGGTGTCACGCGGACCAGCGGTCCGGAAGGAGGACGGGATGGATTATGTCAACTCGGTGCGGCTCGTCGGGCGGGTCACCGCCCGGGGGGAGCCGCGCGAGCTGCCGAGCGGCGACGTCGTCGTGACCCTGCGCGTCGTCGTGCCGCGGTCCGGGCGCCGCAGGTCGCCGGGCGAGGCCGGCGCGCGTGGCGACCCCCGGCGCGCCACCGTCGACACGATCGACGTCGCGTGCTGGTCGGCGGCCTGCCGCCGGGCGGCGGCGCGGTGCGGCGTCGACGACCACGTCGAGGTCGAGGGCTCGCTCCGGCGGCGCTTCTTCCGGGCCGGTGCGTCGGTCGCGAGCCGGTACGAGGTGGAGGCGAGCCGGCTGCGCCGGTGCCCACCGCCGGGGTGAGCGGCGGAGTCACCGCCGCGGCGAGCGCCGGCATCACCGCCGGTTGAGCGGCGTGACCGCCGGGGTGAGCGCCGGCGTCACCGTCGCGCGAGCGGGGCCGACCACCGGGGGCCCGGCCCGTCAGGAGCGGTCGTCGAGCATCCGTTGCAGGAGAGCGATCTCGGCGGACTGGGCCGAGGCGATGGCGGTCGCGAGGGTGCGAACCTCCGTGGTGCGGGCCTGCGCGACCGCGGCCTGCGCCATCGCCACCCCGCCCTCGTGGTGCTCGATCATGAGGCGCAGGAAGATGCGCTCCGCCTCGACCCCGTCGGCCGCCCGCAGCTCGTCGAGCTGGGCCCGGGTCGCCATGCCGGGCATCGTCCCGTCCGGTCGGGCGTGGGCATCGGCGTGCTCGGCGCCGATCCAGGCCATCGGCTCCCGACTCCCGGTCTGGTCCAGGCCCCACTGCACGAGCCAGCCGTACATCTGCCCGGCCTGCTGCTGCTGGCTCGTGAGGATGTCGTAGGCCACGGTGCGCAGCTCCTCGTCGCGAGAGCGGTCGCGCACGAGCAGCGCCATCTCGACGGCCTGGGCGTGGTGGGTCTGCATGTCCCGGGCGAACCCGGCGTCGGCACCGAAGTCCGAGGGCGCGGAACCACGGGCCGTGACGACCCACAGGGTGCCGAGGACACCCACGAGCAGCGCGACGAGGCCGACGGCCACGAGCCCGGGCAGGCCGACCCGCCGGCCCGGGTGGCCTGCGTGGCCCTCGGCCGGGCCCTCGCCCGACCCGCCGCTCACCCGGACGTCGTCGGGAGCTCGCCGTCGCTCCCGCCGGTGCAGGCAGCACCCGGTTCGGGCGTCTGGGGTCCCTGGCGGTACTTCTTGACGAACTCCTCGAGGCGGGGGTCGGCGGGGCCGTCGAGGGAGAGCTGGGCGCCCCACGCGCTCGCGACGACCGGAGCGGTCAGCCCGTCACGCGGGGAGAGCACCATGTAGGTGTCCGGGATGGCGTCGGTGAGCGCCTTCACCTGCTCGGCCGGGAGGTCGGGTCGGTACGTCACCCACACCGCACCATGCTCGAGCGAGTGCACGGCGAGCTCGTCGGGGACCGGCTCGGTGTAGACACCGCAGTTGAGCCAGGCCGGGTGGTGGTCGCCGCCGGCCGGCGGGGTCTGCTCATAGGTCACCGGGTCGGTCGTGTGCTCCCGAGTGACGTCGTAGGTCTTCACCGCGTCGAGCGTCGGCCGGGTCGACACGTCGCGCCACACCGTGAAGCCCACGACACCGGCGATGAGCAGGACGACCGTCGCGACCGACGTGATGAGGATGAGCCGGGTCCTTCGCTCCTTGGCCTGCTGCGCCAGGCGCAGCTCGTCGGCCCTGGCCCGGCCGGCCCGGGCTCCACCCTTGGCCTTGGACGACGCGCTCACCCTGGTGCTCCTTCACTGCGGACGATGGACGGACTGAACGGCTGCTGGTCGACGGACGCGCCGGCCCGGGCGGGTCAGGGCCTGCGACGTCACCGGTGCGACGTGGCACCGGTCCGGGACGACCCGACGACCGGCATCCGTGTCAGCGTTCGAGGTCGGCCGTGCGTTCCCGCTCCGGCCGACCATTGTCACCCACGACGGTCATTGGCGACGACGGAGTCCGCCGCAGTTCCCCACGGTACGCAAACGCCGATAATCGACATTATGTCAGCTCTTCTACCGGATGCCCGTGCACCGGTCCCCCGCCCGACCCTGGGGAGACACGCCTCTGACGCCGAGCCCGCCCCTCAGGCGCGCAGCGCCTGGGCGAGCTGGCGGAAGTCCTCGACGAGGGTCGACATGTCCTCGTCGGTCGTGACGAGGGAGACGAGCCACTGCTCGTCGAGTCCCGGCGGGGTGAGGATGTGGCGGTTGACCCCCCACAGCCAGGACAGCTCCGCGAGGCGGAAGTCGGTCGCCTTGTAGTCGCGGTAGTTGCGCACCGGGGTCGGCGACCACGTGACGCAGCCCTTGACGCCGAGGCCGACGGTGTGGGCGGGCAGCTCGTACTCGTCGATGATGGCGTCGATGGCCCGCAGGGCCCGGACGTTGACCGCCTCGGCCGCCGCGAGCGCCTCGTGGGTGCAGATCTCGTCGACGGCCCGCGCCGCCGCCATGACGAGGGGGTTGCCGTTGTAGGTGCCGAAGTGCGCCATCCGCCCGTCGACGACGACCTCCATGACCTCGCGCCGGCCGCCGAACGCCGCGAGCGGCAGGCCGCCGCCGATCGACTTGGCGAGGGTGATGAGGTCGGGTCGCACGCCGAGGCGCTGGGCGGCCCCGGCGTAGCCGGCGGTGAGACCGGTCTTGACCTCGTCGAAGACGAGCACGACGCCGTGCGCGTCGCAGGCCGCCCGGACCCCCTCGAGGTAGCCCTCGTCGGGCACGACGATCGACAGGTTCTCGATGACCGGCTCGACGACGAGCGCCGCGATGTCGCTGCCGTGCTCGTCGAGGACCCGGTTGAGCTGGCCGAGGTCGTTGTACGCGACGACGTGGACGGTGCCCGCCTCGACGTCGAAGGGCACCTGGGGCACAGGGGCGTCGGCCGGACCGATCTCGTCGAGCTCGGGCTTGACCGACACCTGCAGGGCGTCGTAACCGCCGTGGTAGCCGCCCTCGATCTTCACGATGGCCTTGCGGCCGGTGTAGGCGCGGGCGCACCTGATCGCGTACATGAGGGACTCGGTCCCCGAGTTCGTGAACCGCAGCATGTCGAGCTGGAACCGCTCGCAGAACCGCTCGCTCATCTCGGTCGCCTGGGGCGACGGGGTGACGAAGAGGGTGCCCGTGTCGGTGAGGGCCTGCGTGACCCGCTCGACGACCCGGGGGTTGAGGTGGCCGACGAGCATGGCTCCGAAGCCCATCGACAGGTCGAGGAGGCGGTTGCCGTCGACGTCGGTGAGCCAGGCACCGCGCGCCGACGCGATGGAGATCGGGTACGGCTCCCAGTGCTGGAACGAGCTCGTGACCCCGAGCGGCAGGGTGCTGCTCGCCTGCTCGTTGTGCGCCCCCGACCCCGTCGACCACGACGTGAAGCGCTCCCACTCCGCCGCGAGCAGCCGCTCGACGACGGCCGGGTCGACCGGCCGGCTCGAGGCCGGGAGGCGGCGGTAGGTGCCGGGGTCGTGCGCGGGCAGGGCCGGCGCGGCTCCGGTCTGCAGGTCCTGGCTCATCGGGCGTCTCCTCCCCCACCCTCGGGTGGGCTGTCGGTTAGCGTCGGTCTCCGGCGGCTGGTCGTCGCACGCGCACAGCCACGGATACCGCGACGATACACGATGCTCACCTTCGGAATCCGATGCCCTCGGCGTATCCGACACACGGTCCCGCAAACGTGCCCGTGCGGCATCCCGACCAGCGGCGAGCGCACGGCCTACGCTGGCGGCACCATGGAGTGCGACTACTTCGACGCCGGCCGCTGCAGGTCGTGCACGCTCCTGGGCACGCCGTACGAGGTGCAGCTGGCGGACAAGCAGGATCGGGTGGCCGGCCGGCTCGCCCCGGTCGCCGCGCAGCTCGCCTGGCTCGAGCCGGCCCGCAGCCCCGCCTCCCACTACCGCAACAAGGCCAAGCTCGTCGTCGGCGGCCGACCCGGGAACCCCACCCTCGGCATCCTCGACGAGCGCGGGCGCGGCGTCGACCTCCGCCGGTGCGGGCTGTACGAACCCGGGCTCGCCGCCACCTTCGACCCGCTGCACCGCTTCGTCGCCGACCTCGGCCTCGAGCCCTACGACGTGCCGGCCCGGCGTGGCGAGCTGAAGTACCTCCTGATCACGCACTCCCCCGACGGCGAGCACCTCGTGCGCTTCGTGCTCCGGTCCGAGCGCCATCTCGGCGACCTGCGGGCCGCCCTCCCCCGCCTGCTCACCGGCCTGCCCTCGGTGCGAGTGGTCACCGCGAACCTCCACCCCGAGCACAAGGCCGTGCTCGAGGGCGACACCGAGGTGGCGCTGACCCCTCGCACCCACCTGCCGATGCGGGTCGGCGACGCCACCCTGCTGCTCGGGCCCGGCGCGTTCTTCCAGACCAACACGACCGTCGCCGCGGCGCTGTACCGCCAGGCCCGGGACTGGGTCGCGGACGCCGCTCCCCAGGTCGTCTGGGACCTCTACTGCGGGGTCGGCGGCTTCGCCGTGCACGCCGCGGCCCCGGGTCGTCGCGTCGTCGGCGTCGAGACGTCCGCCGAGGCCGTCGCCGCGGCCCGTGCCGCGCGCTCGAACGCGCCGGATGCCGGCCCGGTCACCTTCGTCGTCGGTGACGCCACGACGACGGTCCTCTCGCCCCCTCCCGACCTCGTGATCGTCAACCCCCCGCGGCGCGGACTCGGGCCCGACCTCGCCGCGTGGCTCGACGTCTCTCCCGCCGGCCACGTCGTCTACTCCAGCTGCAACGTCGACTCGCTGGCGCGCGACCTGGCGGCGATGCCGTCGCTGGAGCCGGTGACAGGGCGCGTGTTCGACATGTTCCCGCAGACCCCGCACACCGAGGTGATGGTGCTCCTTCGCCGAGGCGGCGGGGGCGGTCGGGCCGGGCCGGCTGCGGCACCCGCGCGTCTACGCTCGCGTCCATGACCTTCTCCATCGTCGCCCGCGACGGCGACGCCTGGGGTGTGGCCGTCGCGAGCAGGTTCCTCGCCGTCGGCGCGATCGTCCCGGCCGTGCGCCCGGGCGTCGGGGCGGTCGCGACCCAGTCGCTCGCCCGGCTCGCCTACCGCGACGAGGTCCTCGACGCGCTCGGGGTCGGCACGGACGTCACGACCGCCCTCGAGGCGGCCGTCGCAGCCGACGACGGTCGGGCGCTGCGCCAGGTGGGTGCGGTCGGGGTCACGGGGGCGGCGACGTACACCGGGGTGCAGTGCCTTCCCCATGCCGGGGGGATCGCCGCCGGCGACGACCGCTGCGCCTACGCCATCCAGGGCAACGTGCTCGGCGGACCCGAGGTGCTCGAGGCGATGGAGGCGGCCTGGCTCGGTTCACCGGGCGAGCCCCTCGACGCACGCCTGCTCGCCGCCCTCCTCGCCGGGGATGCCGCCGGCGGCGACTCCCGCGGCCGGCAGAGCGCGGCGCTCGTCGCGCACGCCCCGGGGGCGGGCTACGACGGGTGCGGGGTGCTCGCCGACCTGCGGGTCGACGACCACCCGGACGCACCCCGCGAGCTGGCCCGCCTCCATGAGCTGGCCACGCTCGTCTTCGGCACCCCGCAGGACGTCCTGCCCCTCGACGACGGGCTGCGTGAAGAGGTCGCCGCCGCCCTGACCGTCCTCGGGCACGGCGGTCCCGACGTCGAGGCCGCGCTCGACGCATGGATGTCGGTGGCCAACCTGGAGAACCGTCGCTCACCGGGCGGCATCGACTCACGGGTCCTCGACGAGCTCCGCCGAGCCGTCGAGGGCTGACCCGCTCCTGACCCGGAGCGGCACAGTCCTGACCGCCGCTTTGCCCTCCCTTTGCCGGGTCCGACCTAGCGTGACCGGGTGTTGCCCGTCCCACTCCACCGGCCGGGCCCGACCCGAAGGAGCACCTCATGAGCCGATCCCTCGCGCGCACCGCCGCCGCGGTCGCGGGGACGACCCTCGCCGTGACGTCCGCGCTCGCGGCCACCGCCTCAGCCGCGCCGACCGGCGACGGCACCGTGCCGACGTTCCAGGAGTTCGTCGCCTCCACCTTCCAGGACGAGGACAAGGGCTACGTCGTGAACGGCGACGAGCCGGCGACGAGCCAGGGCGCGCTGCGCCAGTTCTACGACACGATGGTCGCCGAGCCCGACACGGCGATCGACGGCCTCATCGTCAACACGGTGCAGGGCCGGGACGACAAGTGGTCGGGTCCGCAGGCGCTCAACCTGACGTACTGCGTCAGCACGAAGTTCGGCACCGACTACAGCCGCGTCGTGTCGGCGATGACCGCAGGCGTGGGCCAGTGGGAGGCCGCTTCGAGCAAGGTGGACTTCGTCCACGTCCCCAGCGCGGACGGCAGCTGCACCGTGCGCAACAGCACGGTGCTCTTCTCGGTCGAGCCGACGAAGACCCAGCAGTACATCGCCCGCGCGTTCTTCCCGAGCACCCCGAAGTCCTCGCGCAACATCCTCGTCAACGCCAGGAGCCTTTTCAGCGCCGGATCCTGGACCCCGGCCAACATCATGGCCCACGAGCTCGGCCACACCCTGGGCTTCCGACACGAGCACACCCGGCCCGAGGCGGGCACCTGCTTCGAGGACAACAACTGGCGCCCGCTGACGGCCTACGACTCGGCGTCGATCATGCACTACCCCCAGTGCAACGGCTCGTCCGACGACCTCAGCATGACCGACAAGGACCGGGCCGGCATCCGCGCGCTCTACGGCAGCTGACGGGACGGCATCCGACCACCCGGGGGTCGGCGGGACCCCTCGTGCTCACTCGAAGCGCGAGGGGTCCCCCGAGCCGACCCGCACGACCTCCGCGACGCCGCTCGAGAAGTCGACGACGGTCGTCGGCTCCGTGCCGCACTCGCCCGAGTCGATGACGACCTCGACGAGGTGGTCGAGGGCCTCCTTGACCTGCCAGCCGTCGGTCATCGGCTCGGCGCCACCGGGAAGGATGAGGGTCGACGACAGCAGCGGCTCACCGAGCTCGGCGAGCAGGGCGCGCACGACCGGGTGGTCGGGGATGCGCACCCCGACGGTGCGCTTCCTCGGGTGCTGCAGGCGGCGTGGCACCTCGTGGGTGGCCGGCAGGATGAAGGTGTAGGGACCCGGCGTCGAGGCCTTGACGGCCCGGAAGACCGAGTTGTCGACGTGGACGAGCTGGCCGAGCTGGGCGAAGTCACGGCAGATGAGGGTGTAGTGGTGGCGGTCGTCGAGGCGGCGGATCTCACGGATCCGGTCCTTGCCCGCCTGGTTGCCGACCATCGCGCCGAGGGCGTATCCCGAGTCGGTCGGGTACGCGATGAGCCCGCCCTCGCGCAGCACCGCGACCGCCTGCGCGATGGCGCGCGGCTGGGGGTCGACCGGGTGCACGTCGAGGTAGCGGGCCATGGGCCAACCCTAGGCCGGTCGCCTCAGCGGCGCAGGCCGCGGTTCCACAGCTCGACGGTCTGCAGACCCGGAACACCGCGAACGAGCACGATGAGGACGAGGCACGCGCCCATCGTCACGAGGAACGCCTCCACGGCGTTCGCTCCTTCCGGCCCCCGGGTGGCTCCCGGCACCTCCCCGGCGCGGGTCAGGCCTCGCGCATCGCGACGGGGGCGCCGCGCTGCACGGTGCGGGACACGGTGCACAACCGGTCGCGGCTCTGCTCGATCGAGCGGGGCAGCCGGGCCCGGGCCCGGTCGCCGTCCTCGCCCTCCGGGAAGCGCACGGTGAAGGTCACCTCGATGTCGCCGAGGTGGTTCTCGACGCCGTCACGCAGCTTCTCGCCCTCGGCCGTGACGTCGAAGCGCACCGGCTCGGCGATCCGGCTCGTCATGTAGTCGACATCGGTGGCACTGCACGCCGCCATCGCCGTGAGGAACAGCTCGACGGGGGTGAACAGGGACGACTCCCCTCCCCCGCCCACGCTCAGCGTGCCGCCCCGAGCGTTCGTCACGAGGTAGGTGCCCCTCTCGGTGCGGGTCATCGTCACGCTGCGGTGGCCGAGCCCCGTGCCGCCGGTCGTGGTCTCGTGCTGCTCCTGCGCCATCAGGCACCCCATCTGTCGTCGATGGCGCGCACCACGGTCAGGTCGCGCCAGGTGGTGGTCCGCCCGGTGATGCGCTCGATGCGGGCGTTCGTGAGCGTGGTCCGGTGGAAGCCGATCGTCAGCTCGGCGAGCACCTCGGAACCGAGGACGCGGGCCCGCTCGCCGGGCCGGTCCCAGGCATCGAGGGTGGTCGCCGCGTCGTCCGGCACCGGGCCGTCGGCGAACGCGAGGTAGCGCCGTGCGCCCGGCTCGAGCATCGGGGGGATGCCGTCGGCGGCCGACAGCGCCGCGCGCACCTGCGCGGGCGTGCGGACGATCGCCGGCACGTCGAACCCCGCGAACGCGCCGAGCACCTTGGACACCTCGGCCGCGACCGCTGCGGTCGACCGGCGGCCGCTGCGCACGAAGACGTTGCCGGACTGGATGTGCGTCGCGACGTCGGTGAAACCGGCATCCTCGAGGGCGGCCCGCACCCCGTCCATCCGCACGACCCGGCCGCCCACGTTGACGGCCCGTAGGAACGCGACGTAGGACGGCATGCCGCTCATCCTCGCACCGGGGTGCGACAGTGGTGGGCATGCCTCCAGCAGCCGAGCCGCAGGGCCGCCTCGTCCTCGTCCGCCACGGGGAGACGGAGTGGAGCCGCACCGGCCGGCACACCGGCCGCACCGACGTTCCGCTCACGCCCGCCGGCGAGCGCGACGCGCGGCGGCTGCGGGCCCGGCTGGACGAGTTCGACCTCGCCGTCGTGCGGTCCTCGCCCCTCGTGCGCGCGCGGCGCACGGCGGAGCTCGCCGGGTTCGACCCCGTCGCGGACGACGACCTCGTCGAGTGGGACTACGGCGCCCACGAGGGACGCACGACCGCGCAGATCCGCGAGGAGCTCGGCGACCCCGGCTGGCGGGTCATCGCCGACGGGGTCGTGCCCGGAGAGACGCCCGGCGAGACGATCGAGGAGGTGGCCGCACGGACCTCCCGGGTGCTCGAGCGGGTCGCCGGGCCGCTCGAGACGCGCGACGTCGCCCTCTTCGCCCACGGGCACCTCCTGCGCGTCCTCGCGGCGACCTACCTGCGCCGCGAGCCGCGGTTCGCGGCGCACCTGCTCCTCGACGCCGGGGGGCTGTGCGTCCTCGAGCACGAGCACGGCGTGCCGGCCATCCGCTCGTGGAACGACACCGGACGGTGACCGACCCGGCTCAGGGCAGCGGCCAGGTGTGGACCGGCTCGTTGGAGTCCATGTGCACGGCGTACAGCTCGAGCATCCGACGCAGGGCCTCACGCCGCTCGACGCCCCGGTCCGCGAAGGCCTTGACCGCGCGCGTCGACCACTCCGCACCGTTGACGCCGGTCGTGCAGCGCCCCTCGATGACCCCGAGGTACCGCTCGCGCACGGCATCCGAGACCCCCCACTGCCGCAGCCCCTCGTGGGCGAGCGGGAGGAGGTGGCGCAGCACGAGCTCGTCGGCGGAGAGCTCGCCGAACCCCGGCCAGTAGAGCCGCGCGTCGATGCCGTCGCGGGCCGCGCGACGGAAGTTCTCCTCGCACGCGGCGAAGCTCATCTTCGTCCACACCGGGCGGTCCTCGTGGGCGAGCATCCGGATCGAGCCGTAGTAGAACGCGGCGTTGGCGAGGACGTCGACGATGGTGGGGCCCGCGGGCAGGACGCGGTTCTCGACGCGCAGGTGCGGCGTGCCGCCGACGATGTCGTAGATCGGCCGGTTCCACCGGTAGACGGTGCCGTTGTGCAGGCGCAGCTCGCTGAGCTCGGGGGCCACCCCGGCCTCGAGCTTGGCCATGGGGTCCTCGTCGCTCGTCTCGGCGAGCAGGGTCGGGAAGTAGCGGACGTTCTCCTCGAACAGGTCGAAGATCGAGGTGATCCACCGCTCGCCGAAGAAGACCCGCGGGCGCACCCCCTGGTTCTTCAGCTCGACCGGCCGGGTGTCGGTGGCCTGCTTGAACAGCTCGATGCGGGTCTCGGCGTGCAGCCGCTTGCCGAAGAAGAACGGCGAGTTGGCCGCGAGCGCGACCTGCGGCGCCGACAGCGCCTGGGCGGCGTTCCAGTGGGCGGCGAACTCGGCGGGCGCGACCTGCAGGTGCAGCTGCACCGACGTGCACGCGGACTCGGGGGCGATCGAGTCGCAGTACGTCGCCACGCGCTCGCCGGTGGGGCCCTCGATGTCGAGGTAGATGTCCTCGCCACGGGCGACGAAGATCGAGTCGTTGAGGGCGGTGTAGCGGTTGTTGCGGCTGATCCAGTCGCCCTCGTAGTGCTCGGGCATGATCGTCGGCAGGATGCCGATCGCGACGATCTTGGAGCCGACCTGCCCGGCCGCGCGGTCGGCCCGGTTGAGGCTGTCGCGCAGCTCGGTCTCGAGCTCGAGCGCGGCGTCGCCCGGGAGCGGCCGCGGGGGGACGTTGAGCTCGATGTTGTACTGCGCGAGCTCGGTCTGGTAGTCCTCGTCCGCGATCGCGGCGAGCACCTCCGCGTTGTGGAAGTGCGGCTGCATGTCACCGTCGACGAGGTTGAGCTCGATCTCGAGCCCGGTCATGGGGCGGTCGAACTCGAAGGAGCTCGTGTTGAGCATCCGCTCGAAGACGTCGAGGTTCTGGCGCACCTTCTCGCGGTAGCGCTGCCGCTCCTCGCGGGTGTAGCTCTGCGCCTGCACCTCTGCTCCCATGCGGCCACCCAACCACGTCGTGCGCCGACGTGGAACCCGGAACCCGCGTTTCGGTCACGGGCCGTGTCGGACGGACCTCCTAGCGTGGGACCCGTGCGGCTCATCCACACCTCCGACTGGCACCTGGGGCGCTCGTTCCACCAGGTGGGGCTGCTCGGCGCCCAGGCGAGGTACCTCGACCACCTCGTCGACGTCGTGCGCCGCGAGCGGGTCGACGCCGTGCTCGTCAGTGGCGACGTCTACGACCGGGCGATGCCCTCCCCCGACACCGTCGAGCTGCTCTCGCAGACGCTCGTCCGGCTCGTCGACGCCGGGGCGCAGGTCGTCGTGAGCAGCGGCAACCACGACTCCGCCACCCGGCTCGGGTTCGCCGCCGGGCTCCTCGAGCGCGCCGGAGTGCACCTGCGCACCACGCTCGCCGACGTCGGCCGACCGGTCGTCGTCGGCGACACCGCGGTGCACGCCCTGCCCTACCTCGAGCCGGCGCTCGCGGCGGACGCCCTCGGCGCGGCCGAGCGCACGCACGCGGGGGTGCTGCGCGCCGCCATGGAGCGCGTGCGGGTCGACGCCGGGCGCCGACGTGGCCACATCGTGGTCATGGCGCACGCGTTCGTCGTGGGCGGGGTCACGAGCGAGTCCGAGCGCGACATCTCGGTGGGTGGTGTCGCGGCCGTCCCACCCGAGGTCTTCGCGGGGGCCGACTACACCGCGCTCGGCCACCTCCACGGCCGCCAGGAGGTCGCGCCGGGGGTCCGCTACAGCGGCTCGCCCGTCGCGATGTCGTTCTCGGAGGCGGCGCACCGCAAGGGCAGCCTGCTCGTCGAGCTCGGTGCGCGCGGGCCGGTCGTCGAACACCTCGAGGCCCCGGTCGAGCGGCCCCTCGCCGTGCTGCGCGGCGCCCTCGACGCCCTGCTCGCCGACCCCGCGCACCGCGCTGCGGAGGGCGCGTGGTGCCAGGTGACGCTCACCGACGCCGTCCGTCCGGTCGGTGCCATGGAGCAGGTGCGCCGCCGCTTCCCGCACACCCTCGAGCTGCGGTTCGAACCCGAGGGCCGCGCCGTGCCGCTGCGGCCCTATGCCGCCCGGGTGCGCAGCGCCTCCGAGGTCGACGTCTGCTGCGACTTCCTCGCGCACGTGCGTGGCGGCCGTGGCGCGACCGACGACGAGCGCGAGCTGCTGTCGGCTGCGGTCGAGGCCTCTCGCCTCACCCGTCGGGTCACCGACGACGAGGGCGTCGTGCGTCGCGACGCGGGTCCGCGCACCAGCGGTATGGGGGCCGCGTGAGGGTCCACCGGCTCGAGATCGAGGCGTTCGGCCCCTTCGCCGAGCACGTCGTCGTCGACGTCGACGCCCTGTCGTCCGAGGGGCTGTTCCTCATCCACGGCCCGACCGGGTCGGGCAAGACGAGCGTGCTCGACGCCATCTGCTTCGCGCTCTACGCGGATGTCCCGGGCTCGCGCTCCAAGCGCGGCCTGCGCAGCGACCACGCCGCCTCGGATGCCGTGCCGTGCGTCACGCTCGAGCTCACCGCCGGGGTCCGCCGGTTCCGGATCCGCCGCTCCCCCGAGTTCCACCGGCCCAAGAAGCGTGGCACCGGGCTGCTCAAGGTGCAGGCGTCGGTGACCCTCGAGGAGCACCTGGGCGGCCGGTGGGTGGCCGTGAGCACGCGCCACGACGAGGTCGCCGACGTCGTCAAGGACGTCCTCGGCATGGGCATGGACCAGTTCGCGAAGGTCGTCCTGCTCCCCCAGGGCGAGTTCGCGGCGTTCCTGCGCTCGACGCCAGAGGACCGTCGCGAGGTGCTCGAGCGCCTCTTCGACATCTCCGCGTTCAGCGACGTCGAGGCGTGGCTCGCCGAGGCGCGGCGCGCCTCCGGGGCCGACCTCGAGCAGGCGCGATCCGCCCTGGCGACCGAGCTGGCCCGTGTCGAGGACGTCCTCGCCGACGCGGGGCCGACCCACACCGACCTCCCGGCGGCCGCACCGGTCGACCTCCCGGCGGCCGCACCGGTCGACCTCCCGCCGGGCCCACCGGCCGACCTCTCCGTCCCCGTCCTTTCCGACCTCCCGCCGGGCGCACCGGTCGACCGCCCCGTCCCCGCACTCGCCGACCTGCCGGTGGCCGACGTGCCGGGCCACCTCGGCGAGGTCGCCCGGCACCTCGACGCCCGGGTGACCGCCACGATGGCGGCGTTCGACACGGCATCCACCGCCGAGCGCGCCGCCGCCGACGCGCTGGCCGCCGGTCGTTCCCTCGACGACCTCCGGGTGCGCGGCACGAGGGCCCGCACCCGGCTCCTCGAGCTCGAGGCGGCTCGATCCACCCACCTCGGGCACGTGGCCGCCCTCGGGGCGGCGGAGCGGGCGGCGGCCCTCGCCGGTCACCTCGCCGCCCACGAGCGGGCCGTCGACGACGAGGCGTCCGCCCGGGCACGATCCGGCGCGACCCGCGATGCGCTGCGACCCACCCCGCTCGCCGACGTGGCCGACCGCGAGGTCGGGCCGCTGCTGCGACGGCTGCACGACCTCGACGAGACCGTCGCCTCGCTCGCGCGCGAGGCCGAGGACACCTCCGCCCGGGCGCACCGGCGGGCCGAGCTCGAGGCCCGGTGCGAGGCGCTGCGCACACGGGCGGCCGAGCTGCGCCTCGACCTCGACACGGCATCGACCGAGCGCGACGGCCTGCGCGCGGAGGTCGAGGCCAGGGCCGCCGGTGCCGGCCGGGTCGCCGGGCTCGAGCTGCTGCTCAGCGCCACCCGCGAGCGCCTCGCCCAGCTCGACGCCGCCGACGACGACCTCGCCCGGGCCGCGGCCCTGGCGCCGCGGCGTTCGGCCCTGCGCGAGGCGGCCCTCGACCGCCGCAGCGAGCTGCTCGACCTGCGTCAGCGCCGCCTCGACGGGATGGCCGGCGAGCTCGCCCGGTCCCTCGCCGAGGGCGACCCCTGCCCGGTGTGCGGCGGCACCGAGCACCCGGACCTCGCCACGGTGTCCGACCCGGTGCTGCCGAGCGACCTCGACACGGCCGAGGCCCGGCTCGAGGCGGCCGACGCCGGGCTGCGCGCGGTCGACGCCGAGGCCGAGGCCCTCACGACACGTGCCCGGACCAGGCACGCCGCCCTCGGCGGTGCGTCCCGCGACACCCTCGAGGCCGACGTCGCCCAGGGCCTGAGCCGGCTGGCCGCGGCGCGGGAGGACGCCGCCGCTCACCGCGCCCTCACGTCCCGCCTCGCTGGCGTCGACGCCACCGTCGACGAGCACCTCGCCTCCCTCGCGGCCGCCACGGCCCACGCAGAGGCTGCCTCCGCGCTCCTGCTCGAGCTCGACCGGGCCGACGAGGTCGCGTCGACCAAGGTCGCCGAGCTCCGCCGCGAGCACGCTGGGTGCCCGTGCGGCAGCGACGACCCCTCGGCGCACAGCCGCGCCGCGCGGCTCCTTGACGACCACCGGGCCGCGGTGGCCGAGCTCGCTGCGGCCCGCACCCGGGCCGGTGCCGCGCAGTCCGCCCTCGACGCCGCGATGTCGGCTGCCGGCTTCGACGCCCCTGACCGGGCCCGGGAGGCGCTGCTGCCCGATGACGAGGTCGCGCGCCTCCGGGCGCGCGTCGCCACCCACGACCAGGACGCCTCCGCCGCCCGCGCCGTCGCGGAGGACCCCGAGGTCGCCGCCGCCCTCGTGGCCGACCCCCCCGACCTGGAGGCGCTGCGCGCCGCAGAGCGCGCCGCCCGCGACGAGCTCCTCACGGCCGCGGCCGCGCAGGAGGACGCCGCCCGCACCCTGCGCGCCCTCGAGCGCCTCCTGCCCCTCGTCGACACCGCGTGCACGGCCCTGGTCACCGCGACCGAGCACGACGCCAGGGTGCGCGACCTCGCCGACACGACGAGCGGCACCGGTCCCGACAACACGCTGCGGATGCGGCTCACGTCCTACGTGCTGGCCGCCCGGCTCGAGAAGGTCGCGACGCTCGCGAACGAGCGGCTCGCCGTCATGGGCGGGGGGCGCTACGTCCTCGAGCACTCCGACGAACGCGCCGCGCGGGGGGCCCGGTCCGGGCTGGGCCTTCGGGTGCACGACCAGTGGACCGGCCGGGTGCGCGACACCGCGACCCTGTCGGGCGGGGAGTCGTTCATGGCCTCCCTCGCCCTCGCCCTCGGCCTTGCCGACGCCGTCCGCGAGGAGGCCGGTGGCCTCGACCTGGGCACTCTGTTCATCGACGAGGGCTTCGGCAGCCTCGACGAGGACAGCCTCGAGCAGGTGCTCACCGTCCTCGACGGCCTGCGCGAGGGCGGCCGGGCCGTCGGGGTCGTGAGCCACGTCGCCGACCTTCGCGCGCGGATCACCCACCAGGCCGTCGTCCACAAGGGCGCGTCGGGGAGCAGCGTCGAGGTGCGCACCGGCCGGCGAGCGGACGAGCCCGCCGCCTGACCGGCATCCGGGGGTCTCCGCGTCGCTTCTCCCGACGCGTCGGTGCACCCGACAAACCCCCTCTGCCTCGGGGAACCCTCGTCCGGTGAGGCCGGGGTTCTCGGGTGACCCGACAGACCCCGGCCACCGGGGTCAGTCCTCGAACGCCTCCGGGGCCGGGCAGGAGCACACGAGGTGCCGGTCGCCGTACGCACCGTCGATGCGGCGCACCGGCGGCCAGTACTTCGCAGCCGGGTCGACACCGTCGGGGAAGGCCGCGGTGCGCCGGTCGTAGGGGTGTTCCCACGCGCCGGCGAGCGCCTCGGCCGTGTGCGGCGCCCCGCGCAGCACGCTCTCGGCGGCGGTCACCGCCCCGGACCCCACCTCGTCGATCTCGCGGCGGATCGCGATCATCGCGTCGCAGAACCGGTCGAGCTCGCCCTTGTCCTCGCTCTCGGTCGGCTCGACCATGAGGGTCCCGGCGACGGGGAACGACATCGTCGGTGCGTGGAACCCGTAGTCGATGAGCCGCTTCGCGACGTCGTCGACGGTGACCCCGGTGTCCTTCGTGATGCCTCGCAGGTCGAGGATGCACTCGTGGGCGACGAGGCCGTCCTGGCCCGAGTAGAGCACGGGGTAGTGCTCGCGCAACCGGGCCGCCACGTAGTTCGCGTTGAGCACGGCCACCTCCGTCGCACGGCGCAGCCCGGCACCGCCCATGAGGCGCACGTAGGCCCAGGAGATCGGCAGGATGCTCGCCGACCCGTACGGGGCCGCCGAGACCGGTCCGACGCCCCCGGCCGGTCCGGCGAGCTCGTCGAGCGGGTGGTTCGGCAGGTGCGGCGCGAGGTGGGCCCGGCAGGCGACCGGGCCGACGCCGGGTCCTCCGCCGCCGTGCGGGATGCAGAACGTCTTGTGCAGGTTGAGGTGGGAGACGTCGGCGCCGAACCGGCCGGGGCGCGCGACGCCGACGAGGGCGTTGAGGTTGGCCCCGTCGACGTAGACCTGGCCGCCGGCGTCGTGGACCATCGCGCAGAGGTCGGTGATGGTGTCCTCGAAGACGCCGTGCGTCGAGGGGTAGGTCACCATGATCGCCGCGAGCGTCTCGCGGTGCTGCTCGACCTTGGCGGCGAGGTCGTCCATGTCGACGTTGCCGGTGACCGGGTCGGTCTTGACGACGACGACCCGCAGCCCGGCCATGACCGCGCTCGCGGCGTTCGTGCCGTGGGCACTGGAAGGGATGAGGCACACCGTGCGCTGCTCGTCGCCGCGCGAGCGGTGGTAGGCCGCGATCGCGAGGAGGCCGGCCAGCTCACCCTGCGACCCCGCGTTGGGCTGGAGCGAGACGGCGTCGTAGCCGGTGATCTCGCACAGCCACCTGCTCAGCTCGTCGACGAGGCCCCGGATGCCGCGGGTCTGCTCGTGCGGCGCGAAGGGGTGCACGTGCGCGAACTCGGGCCACGTCACCGCGACCATCTCGGTCGTCGCGTTGAGCTTCATCGTGCACGAGCCGAGCGGGATCATCCCCCGGTCCAGGGCGAAGTCGCGGTCGGCGAGGCGACGCAGGTAGCGCAGCATCGACGTCTCGGAGTGGTGGGCGGAGAACACCGGGTGGGTGAGGTAGGGCGAGGTCCGCACGAGTGCGTCGCCCCAGCGTGGGGTCGCGACGGGCACCTGCTCGGGGGCGGTGACCCCGAAGGCCTTCGCGACCCGGCCGAGCTCGACGAGCCCGGTCGTCTCGTCGACGCTCAGCTGCACGGTGTCGTCGTCGACCAGCCAGAGGTTGACGCCGGTCGCCAGGGCCGCGTCGACGACCTCCCGGGCCCGCCCCGGCACCCGCACGCGCAGGGTGTCGAAGACCGGGCCGCCGGTCACGTCGACCCCCCCGGCAACGAGGGCGGTGCGCAGCGCCTCGGCGTGCGCATGCACCCCGAGGGCGATGCCGCGCAGCCCGCTCGGCCCGTGGTAGACGGCGTACATGGCCGCCATGACGGCGAGCAGCACCTGGGCGGTGCAGATGTTCGACGTGGCCTTCTCGCGGCGGATGTGCTGCTCACGGGTCTGGAGCGCGAGGCGGTAGGCCGGGGCGCCCTCGGCGTCGACGGACACCCCGACGAGCCGGCCCGGCATGGTCCGTTCGAGTCCCGGACGCACGCTCATGTAGCCCGCGTGGGGTCCGCCGAAGCCCATCGGCACACCGAACCGCTGGGTCGTGCCGACGGCGACGTCGGCGCCCCACTCCCCCGGAGGCGTGGCGAGGGTGAGCGCGAGGAGGTCGGCGGCGGCGGTCACGAGGGCGCCCGCCTCGTGCGCGGCGCCGGTGAGTGCAGACAGGTCGTGGAGGGTGCCGTCCATCGCCGGGTACTGGACGAGGACGCCGAAGACCTCGGCGCCGCCGGCCGCCTCGCGCAGCGCCTGCGCGGTCGTCACGCCGGTGAGGTCGGCGACGACGACCGGCAGGTGGAGCGGCACGGCGCGGGTGCGGACGACGGCCAGGGTCTGCGGGAAGACCTCGCGGTCGACGAGGAGCACCGCGTCCGAGGGTGCCTTCGACGAGCGGCGCATGAGCGTCATCGCCTCGGCGGCGGCGGTCGCCTCGTCGAGGAGCGAGGCCCCGGCGACGGGCAGGCCGGTGAGGTCGCTGACGACCGTCTGGAAGTTGAGCAGGGCCTCGAGCCGGCCCTGGGAGATCTCCGGCTGGTACGGGGTGTAGGCGGTGTACCAGGCCGGGTTCTCCAGGACGTTGCGCTGGATGACCGCGGGCGTCAGCGTGCCGTAGTAGCCCAGCCCGATCATCGAGGTGACCCGGCGGTTGCGGGCCGCGACCTGGCGCAGCTCCTCGAGGACGGCGGCCTCGGAGGCGGCGGGCTCGATGCCGAGGGACTCGGTGCCGCGGATGCCGCCCGGGACGGCCGTGTCGACGAGGTCGGCGAGCGAGGCTCGCCCGACGACCTCGAGCATGGTCGCGACGTCCTCGTCGCGGGGGCCGACGTGGCGGGCGACGAACGCGGGCAGGTCGGGGGTCGTGGTGCTCACGGTGCTCCTCGGGGCAGACGGCGACGACGTCTCCCCCTCTGTCACGACCGGTCGGTCACCGGTTGCTCCAGAGGTGCCTGACCCGTGCGGTCCCTTGCGCCTGAGAGGTTCCGGGGAGGTTTGCCCCTTCGGCGCCCCGCCGCGGGTGCGGCGAGGACTCTCCCACACGGTGTGAGCAGCGGGGTCAATCTACCATCGGGCCCCGCGCGGCGGCGGTCAGGCGAGGCGCTGGGCGCGGCGCGCGCCGAGCTCGTCGCCCGGCTGCGGGGTGACGGCCACGTCGTGGTCGGCCCGCTCGCTCGGCAGGCTGGCCAGCTCGCCCTCGACCTCGCGCCAGACCTTGCCGACCGCGATGCCGAAGACGCCCTGGCCGCCCTGGAGCAGGTCGATGACCTCGTCGTTCGACGTGCACTCGTAGACCGAGGCGCCGTCACTCATCAGGGTGATCTGGGCGAGGTCGTCCACGCCGCGCGAGCGCAGCACCGCGATGGCGACGCGGATCTGCTGCAGCGACACCCCGGTGTCGAGGAGCCGCTTGACCACCTTGAGCACGAGGATGTCGCGGAAGCCGTAGAGCCGCTGGGTGCCCGAGCCGCCGGCGGGGCGCACCGAGGGCTCGACGAGCCCGGTGCGTGCCCAGTAGTCGAGCTGCCGGTAGGTGATGCCGGCCGCCTTGCAGGCCGTCGGCCCGCGGTACCCCACCTCGTCGTCGAGCTCGGGGAGGTCGTCGGTGAACAGCACGCCCTGCGCCGGGACCGGAGCACCCCGGGTGCTTCGTGCTTCTCCCGTGGAGACCACGGCTACCTCCTCGACTCGCCCGTCCAGACGACTGTACGCCCACGAATGACATCACCGTCACTCATCCGGGCCACGAGTGCGACGGGTGTGACAGGAGTGACGCTAGGGGTCGGTGTGACCCACGTCAACGACCGGCGCGATCGGGACGGCGGCGTGTCGCGGCATCCGGGCCGGCCGTTCGCTCCAGCTCTCACGTCATGGGTGCGCAAACGGTCACCCGGGCAGCCGCTTCCGCACTCACGGCGAGGAGGGGGGTGGTCGCGACGGGGTCTAGCTCTCGGCCTCGGTGTCGAAGTCGTCGGCCGACACCTGGTCGAGGAACTCCTTGAACTTCTCGACCTCGTCGTCCTCGCTCTCGGCCATCTCGACCCCGGCCTCCTCGAGCAGGCCCTCGTCGGCGACGATCTCGGCGCCGGCGCGCAGGGCGAGCGCGATGGCGTCGGACGAGCGGGACTCGATGTCGGTGCCCCCGGCCTCGGCACCCCCGTCGAGGTCGAGCATCGCGTGGAAGACACCGTCCTTGAGCGCGACGATCCGCACCCGGGTCAGCGTGTGGCCGAGCTCGTCGATCACGTTGCGCAGCAGGTCGTGGGTGAGCGGCCGCGGGGGGACGACCCCCTGCTGGGCGTAGGCGATCGCCGTGGCCTCGGCCGCGCCGATCCAGATCGGCAGGTACCGGTCGCCGTCGCGCTCGCGCAGGAGCACGATGGGCTGGTTGGTCGGCATCTCGACCCGCACCCCGAGGACGTCCAGGACCTTCACGCCACCACGGTACCTCGCGTCGCCGAGTGGGCGTCAGACCTTCCGCGCGCCCAGGCCGGCACGCACGAGCGCGGCGTGCAGGCTGAGGCACAGGTGGGCCACCTCGGCGGCGTGCCGCTGCCCGTCCCTGCCGCGCCGCGGGCCGACGACCTGCTCGACGAGCCCAACCTCCCGGTCGGCCGCCGCCCGGAACCCGCGCAGGTGGCGCGGCTCGACCCCGTAGCCCGCGAGCCCGGCCGCGGCCCGGGCCACTCGCAGGTCCGACTCGTCGTGGAGCCCGTCCGGGCCCGGCCGCAGCAGCCCGTGGGCGCCGAGGTCGGCCACGACCGTGGGCGACAGGCCGCTGGCACGGGCCAGCTCGGCGGCCGTGAGGCGCAGGTCCGGGCGGGCGGCGAGGTCGCCGGCATCCGGCACCGCGGGGTCCGGCGCCGGCGCCGGCGGGACGGGGTGGGCGTCCGGGCCGTCGCCGGGGGTGAGCCCTCGGTCGATCGCGTCGAGGTTGTCGCGGATGACGCGCAGCGGCCAGAACCGGTCGCGCTGGGCCCGCAGGACGTACCGGAGGCGCTCGACGTCGGCCGTGCTGAACTGGCGGTAGCCCGACGGTGTCCGCTGCGGCGTGACGAGCCCCTCGGCCTCGAGGAAGCGCACCTTGGAGATCGTGACGTCGGGGAACTCCTCGGCGAGGGCACGCACCACCGCGCCGACCGTGAGACGGCCCGCGGTGGCCTCCGGGGACACGGGGTGCGTCAGGCCTGGCTCGCGTAGAAGACGAGGCGGAACTTGCCGATCTGCACCTCGTCACCGGTGCGGAGGGTGGCCTCGTCGACGAGCTCGCGGTTGACGTACGTGCCGTTGAGCGAGCCGACGTCGCGCACGACGAAGCCCTCGCTCGTGCGGCGGAAGATCGCGTGCTTGCGCGAGACGGTGACGTCGTCGAGGAAGATGTCGCTGTCGGGGTGGCGGCCCGACATGACCTCGTCGTCGTCGAGGAGGAAGCGGGCCCCGGTGTTGGGCCCGCGCAGGACGACGAGCAGGGCGGTTCCGGGGCGTAGCGCCTCGACGGTCGCGAGGTCGGCCTTGGTGAGGACGTGCTCGCTCTCGGGGACCGTCTCGGACGGCTCGACCCCCTGGACCGCCTGGAGCCGCATCGTCGTCGGCTCGGGGACGGCGCCCTTGGGGTCCACCGGCTCGTCAGTCATACGCCATCCAGCCTCTCGTCGTCGGTCCCTGTGGAGTGTCACACCCTAGATCAGGGCCCTGCCGTTGCCCACCCCAAGGAGCGGGCGTGCTCTCAGGATCTCAGGACAGCTGCGAGGTGTAGCCGTCGACGTCGAGCAGGCCGTCGAGGGCGTCGGGGTCCGTGGGCCGCAGCTCGTACATCCAGCCCTCGCCGTACGGGTCGGAGTTCACGAGCTCGGGGGTGGCGTCGAGGGCGCCGTTGACGGAGGTGACCTCGCCGGACACGGGGGCGTACAGGTCGCTCACCGACTTCGTGGACTCCACCTCGCCGCAGGTGTCCCCCGCGACGACCGCGTCACCGACGGCCGGCAGGCTGACGTAGACGACGTCGCCGAGCGCCTCCTGGGCGAACGAGGTGATCCCGACCCGCAGGACGTCCCCCTCGGCGCGGACCCACTCGTGCTCGGCGGTGTAGCGCAGTCCGGCGGGGTACTCGAGGTCGCTCATCGGCTCTCCTTGGCGCGGGGCGCAGTGGGCCCAGTCAGGGGGTGGTGGTGGGTACGGGGCGAGCGTACTGAGGGGGGGTGAGGCTGAGCAACGCGTCGACATCGACCTCGTCGCGGATCTGGGTGTCGGTGCCGCCGCCGGCCCGCCGCACCGTGGCGCTCACGCCGCCGGGGATCTCCATGGCGCCCGCCAGGGTGTTCGCGTCGCCGATGGCCCGGATGACGTACGGTGCCGCCACCTTGGTCCCGGACACGGTGAGCTCGCCGTCGCTCTCGCTGATCCACGTGTCGGCGACGACCCGCACGTCCCCGATCTGGATCGCCTCGGCGCCGGCGTCGCGCAGCTCCTGGATGGTGTCGAGGACGATCGGCGCGCCGACCCTGCCGTCGAGCCCACCGATGGTGAGGACGATGCCCGGCCCGGTCGCCGGTGCGGTGCCGGCGAGGATGCCGAGCGCGTCGAGCCGCTCCTGGGCGGCCCGCTGCGCCTCCTCCTCGTTCGTCGACTGGCTCTGGAGCAGCTCGAGGGAGGACTCGAGCCCGCGGATGTCGTCGGCGAGGCGGTCGCCGTCCTGGTCGACGCCGGCGAAGATCCGGACGAGCTCGTCCTCGCGCAGCGTCTCGAGCCCTTCGATCGAGGTCTGCCGGACCTGCGCGATGATCGCGAAGCCGAGGGCCCCGGCGAGGACCATGGCGAGCACGTTGGCCCGGGTCGCGCGCGGCGACCCGGCCCGCAACAGCCGGCGCCACGCCCGCTGGGGTCCGCGAGCGGGCCCGGGCCCCTCGGGGTCGGACCCCTCCGGTGCGACCCCCTCGGGGTCAACCCGCTCGGGGTCGACACCCTCGCGGTCGACACCCTCGGGGTCGAGGTCGGGTGCGGCGTCCGGGGTGCTCATGCGTTGAACAGGTGCCGGCGGATCGCCGCGACGTTGGAGAAGATGCGCACCCCGAGGACGACGACGACCCCGGTCGAGAGCTGGCTGCCGACCCCCAGCTTGTCGCCGAGGAAGACGATGAACGCCGCGACGACGACGTTGGACAGGAAGGAGACGACGAAGACCTTGTCGTCGAAGATGCCGTCGAGGATCGCCCGGACCCCCCCGAAGACCGCGTCGAGCGCCGCGATGACGGCGATCGGCAGGTAGGGCTGGAGCCACACCGGCACCGCGGGCTGGAGGAGCAGCCCGATGATGATGCCGAGGGCCAGACCGATGGCCGGGATCACGACGGGCTCCTCTCGGGCGTGACGGACGGCGACGGGGCGGCGCCGGGGGTCGCGCCCGCGTCGCCAGTATCCCCGGTCGTCGCCCATCGGGTCGTCAACCCCACCGCGGCGGGCACGGTGAGCTCGTCGGACACCTCGGTGTCGACCCGGATGCCGAAGGACTGGCGCAGCGTCGACAGGTAGGTGCCCCCGGGGCCGTCGGCGAAGTCGGCGGGGAAGCGCTGCGGGTCCCCGAGTGCGGTGATGACGTAGGGGCGGGTCAGCGGCCGGTAGTCGACGATGATGGCCGACCCGGCGAAGCGGATCGCCGAGGTGGCCGTCAGCCGCTGCCCGTTGATGCTCACGGCCTCGGCGCCGGACTCCCACAGGGCGTTCGTGACGAACTGGAGGTCCTTCGCGAAGACCTGCCCCTCCTCGGCCTCGTCGCTGCCGCTCTCGGCTCCCTCGTCGGCACCGGACCCCGGGGCGTCGTCGAGCGTCACGGTGAAGCCCGGTCCCTCGAGCGGAAGGGCCCCGACGGCTGCCGCCAGCTCGCGGCTGCGCTCGGCGTCCGCCGCCCCGCCGAGCTGGGCGGCCTCGAGGGCGGTGACCTCCGACTGCAGCGCCGTCGCGCGCGCCGTGAGCTCCTCCACCTGGGCGCGTCGGTCCTCGATCTGGCCGATGAGCTCCGCCCGGGCCTGGGCCCGGGGGGTGTCGGCCGCCGTGAGGTTGTACGAGGCCACGCCGACGACGAGCCCGAGGAGCAGCGTCGCGACGAGGAGGCGGGGGGACCGCAGCGAGGTCGCGCGCGGCATCCCCTGCGCCTCCCGCCGGTCGGCGGCGGCGGCGTACCCCGGGTCGAGGGGCCGCTGGATCATCGTCGTGAGGAGCGTCATCGACTCGTCCGGCCGGCGCTGCGGAGGGGCGGGGGCGCTCACGCGACCACCGCCGTCCGCGCCGCGAGCAGCCGGCGCAGCTGGACGGCGTACAGGATGCCGGCGAGCCAGTAGAGGCCCGTCCCCCACCACGCGAAGGCCCACCCGACGGGCTCGGCGATCCGCGCCCACGTGCCGTCACCGTCGGCGAGCAGGAGGAGGGGGAAGGCGTAGAGGAGGTTGAAGGTCGCGGCCTTGCCGGCGAAGTGGACGGGCAGGCCGAGCCAACCGTGCCGCTTCGCGACGAGGACGACGACCGCCATGAACGCCTCCCGCGCGAAGAGCACCGCGACGAGCCACCACGGGATGATCTCGCGCCAGGCGAGGCCGAGGAGCGTCGAGACGATGTAGAGGCGGTCCGCCACGGGGTCGAGCAGCTGTCCGACCCGGGTGACGAGCCCGTAGTGCCGGGCGATCTTGCCATCGAGGTAGTCCGTGATGCCGGAGCCCGCGAGGAGGACGAGCGCCAGCCCGTCGCGCTCGGTGACGATGGCCCAGAGGAACACGGGCACGCCGAGCAGGCGCAGGGCGGACAGGATGTTCGGCAGCGTGAGCACCCGGCTGCTCACCTGCTCCTCGGGCACCCCCGTGGACATGACCGCAACTGTATGCGCTCCCGGGGGGCAGCCCCGCACGGTCCTAGGGTGGCGGCATGCCCACCCCCCTCCTGCGTGCCCCCGAGGCCGAGCTGCGTCGCGACCGCACGAGCGTGAAGTGGGTGGCGTTCCCCGCGGACGTGCTTCCCCTGTGGGTCGCCGAGATGGACGTCGACCCCTGCCCCGCGGTCGTCGAGGCGGTGTCCTCGGCCGTGCGTCGCGGGGACACCGGCTACGGGTGGGGCCCGCGCTACGCGGCCGCCGTCGCGCGCTACGCGGACGACGCGTGGGGGTGGGAGGTCGACACCGAGGCGGCGATGATCGTCCCCGACGTCATGATCGGTGCTGCCGAGCTGCTGCGCCTGCTCACCGAGGAGGGCGGCCCGGTCATCGTGTCGCCCCCCGTCTACGACTCGTTCTTCGGGTTCGTCGAGGCGATCGGGCGCCGTCGGGTCGACGCCCCCCTCACGGCGGAGGGTCGCCTCGACCCGGACCGGCTGCGTGAGGCGTTCCGGGAGGCGACCGCGCGCGGTGAGCGGGCGGCATACCTGCTGTGCAACCCCCAGAACCCCACGGGCACGGTGCACTCCCCCGCCGAGCTCGCCACCCTCGCCGCGCTCGCCGAGGAGCACGGGGTGCGCGTCGTCGCCGACGAGATCCACGCACCCGTCGTGTATGCCGGAGGTCCGCGGTTCACGCCGTACCTCACCGTCGCGGGGGCCGAGCGCGGCTTCAGCGTCTTCTCCCCCTCGAAGGGGTGGAACCTCGCGGGCCTGAAGTCGGCGCTCGTCATGGTGGGCCCCGGCGCCCGCGAGGACCTGCGGCGCCTCCACGAGGTGCACACCCACGGCTCGTCGCACGTCGGAGCCATCGCGCACGTCGCGGCGATGGACGCCGGGCGGGCCTGGCTGGCCCGGCTCCTCGGCGAGCTCGACGCGAACCGGGCACTGCTCGGGCGGCTGCTCGCCGAGCACCTCCCCGCGGTGCGGTGGCGGGCTCCCGACGCGACCTACCTCGCGTGGCTGGACTGCCGCGACCTCGGCCTCGGGGACGACCCCGCGGCGGTGTTCCGTTCCCGTGCGCGGGTCGCGCTCGGGTCGGGACCGGCCTACGGGCGCTCCGCCGGGCGCGGCTTCGCGCGCCTGAACTTCGCGACGTGCCCGGCGGTCCTCGAGGATGCCGTGCGGCGGATGGCCGCGGCGACCTGAACGGCGCCGTTCACGACCCGACGAGCACGGGCGAGACGCTGATGCTGTCGCCGTGGCCGCGGGTCAGCACCGGGTAGGACTCGGTCGTCACGAGGTCCCCCCGCTCGACCTCGGACCCCCCGCGCGGCCCGCCCGTGACGTGCACCCGGACGATGAGGTCGGCGCGCGGGTCGACGGGGTCGACGTCGAGCGCGACGACGGGGCCATCCTCGAGGTCGAGCTCCGTGACGACGGTCTCGGCGACCACCCTCGAGGGGGCGTCGGCGCGGCTGACGTCCTCGACCGTGATGCGGGCCCGGGCGTCCGGGGGAAGCCGGGTGAGGTCGGGGGGCCAGACGATGCGGACCGTCAGGGTGGGCATGCGGCTCCTTGTCGGTGTCGGTGCCGGGCGGTGCGCGCGGGACGGCGAGTCGTCACGTCGAGTCGTCACCCCCGGTCGTCACGCCGCGTCGAGCCGGGCGAGGAGCGAGGAAACCGCCGACGTGATCGGCTGGCCGGTCACCTGCTCGACGAACAGCCACTGCCCCGCCGGGTTGACCTCGAGGAACACGTGTCGCCCGTCGGGGGTGCGCCGCAGGTCGAACGCACCGTACCGCAGCTCCGCTGCCGTCATGAGGCGCAGCAACGCGTCCTCCACGTCGCACGGCAGCGTGGCGGGCTCCATGCGCACGCCCCCCGGGCGGTCGAGGTACAGCCGGAAGTCCAGGCCGTACGGAAGCTCCTGCGAGTGGATCGCCGCGGCGAACACCTGCTCGCCGACCACCGTGACCCGAAGGTCCACCTCGGCCGGGACGAACTCCTGGAAGATGACCGGTGCGACGGCGACGCTGTCGAGCCGGTCGTACTCGTCGGGGCCGACGAGCCGGGTCTCGCGCCAGTGCTCCTGCGTCGCGGAGAAGGCCTTGCAGATGACGCGGCCCAGCCCCAGCTCGTCGATGAACTCCCGGGCCCGCCCAGGGTCGCTCGTCACCACGGTGCGCGGCACGAGAAGGCCTGCCGCGCGAGCGGCGGGCAGCTGCCAGGTCTTCATCATCGCCTTCTCGACGGCTCGCGGCGGGCTGACCCAGGCGACCGGCACCGAGTCCCAGAAGCCGGCCATGGCCTCGTAGGTCTCGTTGGCCGCCCACAGGGCCTGACCCGGGTCGCGGACCCGGTCGTCGACGGCGGCGGGGAGCGCCCGTCGCCACCACCCGGCGCCGCACCCGGCGAGGTCGACCGACGGGCCGTCGTCGAAACGCAGCCACCAGCCGTCACCCCCTGCGGAGTGGGCCGCGGTGACCGCGGTCGAGGCAGGGATCCTCGAGGTGTCGACGACGACCGCCTCGGCCCCGGCCCGAGCGAGCTCGGACAGGACCGGGGCGAGGTGGTCGTCGTCGGCGTGCGAGACGAGCAGGATCACTGGCCACCCAGGTCCTGCAGGGTCGCGAGGAGGGCCTCGTAGCCGCCCTGCGCGCGGGCGAGCTCCGCGGTGGCCCCGGTCAGCGCGGTCTGGAGGGCGACGACGTTCGCCCGTGCCTGCTCCACCGCGGCCGCCGCCTCCTCGAGGGCCTGCACGGCAGCGGCCTGGACCTCGGCCACCTCGGCCGCCTCGCCGGCCCCCACGACGTCGGCGTGGTGCCCGGTGGCGAGCAGGAAGGGCGAGAGCCGGTCCCCGAGCGGGCCGATCGGCGGCCTCGGGAACGGGAACGGGAACCGCCGCGGGACGTCGTCGGTCACCTTCTTGAGGCGGCCCTGGGGGCCGTCGTCCCGGATCTTCTTGAACGGGGCCGGGTCGTCCAGCCGCTTCTTGAACGGGGGGTCGTCGCGAAGCTTCTTGAACCCGCCTCCCGGCGGGTCGTCGAGCAGCTTCTTGACGGGCTGCCGCACGACCGGGGGCTGGGGCGCGCCGTACATGCTGGCGATCGCGGCGATGTCACCGGGACTCAGGCCGTCCCGTTGCCCGATCGTCGCCGTCGGCGGGTTGATCGGCGTGACGGTCTCGAGGCCGTTGCGGCTGAAGGCGGTTCGCTCGTAGTGCATGATCGAGCCGTAGTCGTAGGGCCCGACGTCGTCGCCGTCGGTGATGTGCTGGTTGAAGTTGTGCTCCCGCCCGGCCTGGACGTTCTCGAGGTGGATCCTGACGAAGAGGTCCCGGTCCTCCCGGCTCTGCTCGTGCCAGAGCCCGAGGGCGTGGCCGATCTCGTGGATGCCCCGGCCGGCATCGCACCCGGTGCCGAGGGAGATGTCCTGTCGGCCGCCGCGCATCCCGACGGCGCTCGAGCAGCCGCTGCCGTGGACGAAGCGGACGTAGTTCGGCAGGCTCGCGGCGTTCGCCGGCGTCCGCAGGACGAACCGGATCGCGGTGTTCGCCTCGACGTGGGCGATCGCGTCGGTGACCCGCTGCTGGTCCGGCATGGCGGGGTCGACCTCGTAGGGGACCCGCCCGCCGGGCCAGCGGAACTGGCTCCCGGGGAGCACGACCCCCGCCTCGATGCCCTCTCCGCGCAGGGCGGCGTTGGCCGCCTCGACCTCCTCGACGCTGCCGAGGTCGATGTCGCCCTCGAACATCGCGCGCCCGTCGACGACGGAGTACTGGACGGCCTTCGGCCCGAACGTCAGGCCGGTGATGAGCGCGGTGCGGACCTCGTCGGTCCCGCTGAGCTCCGGGTTCACGTCGACGGCGTCCGTGCCGTTGTCGGGCACCTTCGCCCGGGCGGTGCGCTTGCTCGTGCTGCTCTTCCTCGCGGGGCCGCGCCCCGGTGTCTCGGCCATGCCTGACCCCTCTCACGGTCACTCGGCAGGCGGCGGAGCAGTGCGGAGACCACGGTCGAGGACGAGAGGCCCGCGGCCCCCCGCGCGGGCCGCCCGGCCCAAGGTTAGCGACTCGCGCCGCGCCGCGACAGCACCTGACGGATCGGAGCGAGAGCGGATCGGAGCGAGGGGCCTCCGCGCGAGCGCTGGCCCTCGCGTACCGGAAGGGTCCATCATCGTCGTGAGCCCGGGTGCGTCGACCGCCGTGGGCGAGGGAGGTCACGGTGGAGCCGGAGGTCAAGCCCCTCAACCCGCGGATGTCCCCGCGGCTGGACATCCTGATGTCGGCGACGGACGAGGTCAACCGGGGCCGGGCCGAGCAGTGCGCGTCCCTCGCGGTGCCCCTGGATGAGGAGCGCGCGGTCGGGGTCGAGGTGACCGCGGCTGCGGTCGACCTCGCCGACCCGACCCAGCGGGCGCAGGTGGCGCTGGAGGCGGTCCGGCAGGCCCGCTCCCCCACCGAGCAGGTCACTCCCGTCGTCGAGGTGCGCACGATGTCCCCCGAGGACGTCGCTGACCGCGTGTCGGAGCGGGAGCGCGACCCGGAGCCCTCCGCCGACGTGCGGATGAGCCTGTTCATCGAGCTCGACGGCGACCTCGACCCGGAGCGTCGTCGTCAGGTGGAGGAGTCGGTCTCCCGGCGCGCCCTGCGGGTCAGCTGGAAGCTCGACACCGCGGCGGTGGAGATGACGGCATCCGATGTGGCGGCCCTCGTCGGCGAGGAGGCCATCGCCTACATCGAGACCGGGCAGTCCCTGCGCGAACCCCAGCCACTCGTCGACCAGGGCGGGGTCCTGCGGCCCCCGGTCGGACGCTCGGTGCGCTCGGCGCGTCGCCGGCACCGGGACGGGCAGGACGTCCTCGTCGGGATCATCGACGTGGGTGGGTTCGACTTCGCCCACCCCGACTTCCTCGCCCACGGGAAGACCCGCTGGGAGTCGATCTGGGACCAGGGCGGCACGACCCGACCCCCGCCCGACAGCCCCGACAGCCGCACGGGCCTCTCGTACGGCAGCGAGATCAGGCGCGAGCACATGGATGCCGCGATCGCGGCGGCGCCCCGCCGGCAGATGGCCGCGACCCAGCTCGAGCCGCAGTCGACGATGGTCCCGCGCTCCCACGGCACGCACGTGGCCTCCATCGCCGCCGGCAACAGCGGCGTCGCCCGCAAGGCACGCCTCGCCGGCGTGCTGGTGAGCCTGCCGAGCGCGGGTGACGCCGCCGCGACGAGCTTCTACGACTCGACGAGGATCGCCGACGCCATCGAGTACCTGCTCCGTCTCGCGGCCACACTGGGCGACGGGACGCCGCTCCCCCTGTCGATCAACATCAGCCTGGGCACCAACGGCCACGCCCACGACACCTCGAGCGCCATGGCACGGTGGATCGACAACGCCCTCGCGACCCGCGGTCGCTGCGTGAGCGTCGCGGCGGGAAACGCCGGTCAGGTCACCGCGGATGCCGGTGCCCCGCACGGCCTGCTCCTCGGTCGCATCCACGCCGGTGGGGTCCTCGCCGCGACCAACCTGCGCCAGGAGCTCGGGTGGGTCGTCGGCGGCGACGGCATCTCCGACTACTCCGAGAACGAGATGGAGATCTGGTACGGGCCGCAGGACCGGTTCGACGTCGAGGTGCGCCCGCCGGGGGGCACCTGGGTCGGGCCGGTGCCGCTCGGCAAGGCCATCCGGCACACGTTCCTCGACGACGGGACCGTGCTGAGCATCCACTCCGAGGCCTACCACCCGGCGAACGGCCTCAACCGCATCTCGGTCCTGCTCTCCCCCTTCTACGGCGACCGGCAGGGTGGCACCCAGGACAAGCGACCGATCACCTCCGGCGAGTGGCGGGTGCGACTCACCGGTGTCGTCGTGCGCGACGGTCGGTTCGACGCCTGGATCGAGCGTGACGACCCTCGGCCCCTGCCGGGGCGCGGGGGGATGTGGAACTACCCCTCCACCTTCAGCGAGGGGTCGTACACGAGCGACCGGATGATCGGCTCCCTGGCGTGCGCCGAGCGGCTGCTCTCGGTCGCGAACGTCGACCTGTCCCGCAACGCGGCGCACGTGACCTCGAGCCGCGGGCCGACCCGCGACGGCCGCAACAAGCCGGACATCGCGGCGGACGGCACCGAGGTGGTCGCCGCCTCGGGCTTCGACAGCAGGACGCCGTGGGTGCGGATGACCGGGACGAGCATGGCCAGCCCGTACGTCTGCGGCGTCGCGGCCCTCATGCTCGCCGTCGTCCCACAGCTCACGTCCGCGCAGATCCAGGGGATCATGCGCTCGACGTCGTCCCCGCTCCCGGGTCAGACCTTCGGGTGGCGCAACGACACCGGGTTCGGTGTCATCGACGCGGATGCCTGCCTGAACCGCACCGTCGAGTTCCGCGAGATGTTCGACGCGGTCTCGGCGGCCGCGACGGCGAAGGGGGGCGCACGGTGAGGCTCGAGGTCTTCCACGCCGCCGACGGCGACTGCCTGCTGCTCAGCTCTGCCGACGGCCACCACCTCCTCGTCGACGGTGGCCGCTCGGCGACCTTCGCCGACCACACCGAGCCCAGGCTGCGCGAGCTGGCCGGCGCCGGCGAGGTGATCGACCTCGTGGTGGTGAGCCACATCGACGCCGACCACATCTCGGGGATCCTCCGGCTCCTGCGCGACGTCGGGGACTGGGCGGTGTTCGACCACCAGCGCTCGGCCGGGGCCAACCCCACCTACCCCGAGCCGAAGGCGCCGAGGCCGCCCGACGTCAAGGCCCTCTGGCACAACGCCTGGACCACCCAGGTCGGCGACCTCGAGGGCCCGATCGCCGCGCTCGCCCTGCAGGTCACGGAGGCAACAGCCCTCGCCGCCGCACGGGTCGCCTCCGCCACCGAGGAGGCCCAGCTCGCCCTGGCCGACCTGTCCGGCCTGGCGGAGAGCATCGCCGACGGCGTCCAGCTGGCGCGCCTCGTCGAGGAGCGCACCCCCCTCCAGCGCAACAAGGGCTTCCCGGACCACCTCGTCCTGCTCCGCGACCGTCCCCACCGCCGCAGGCTGGGCAGCACGCGACTGACCGTCATCGGGCCGACGCAGCACCACCTCGACGTCCTGCACGAGGAGTGGCGGGAGTGGTTCGAGAAGAAGGGCTTCACCCCTCCCCCAGCTCGGTCCACCCCGTCGTCGCCGACCGGCGCCGGGGGGCCGGGGGACGCTGTCGAGGCCGGACTGGTGCTCGGCGGGCGCCAGCCGACGTCGCTGCAGGAGGCGGCGCAGATCATCGAGAAGGCCGGCTCGGCGCACGTGACGCCCCCCAACCGCTCCTCGATCACGCTGCTCGCCGAAGAGGGGGGGCGCTCGGTGCTGCTCACCGGTGACGCCGCGGAGCAGGAGCTCGTCGAAGGGCTCACCGCCATCGGGAAGCTGGGCGCGGCCGACGGCAAGCGGGCCCGCTTCCACTGCACCGTCCTGAAGGTCCAGCACCACGGGGCGAGCCACAACCTCAGCAAGGAGTTCGCGCAGCGGGTGGTCGCCGACCACTACGTCTTCTCCGCGGACGGCGCGCACCACAACCCGGAGCCGTCGGTCATCGCGACCATCGCGGAGGGCCGGCCCCATGATGCCGGGCCCTACACGTTCTGGTTCACGAGCTCCGAGCAGCGCTCGTCCAGCGACGCCCGCCGAGCCGCCATGGCGCAGGCCCTCACGGAGGCTCGCGAGGCCGCGACACGGCATCCGGGCCTCACCGTCCGCGTCCTCCCGGACGGTGACCCGTCATTCGTCATCGAGGTGTGAGGCCATGGGTGCCGCGTGCGAGCGGCGGAAGGACAGGACATGAGCGACGACGAGACCTACCCGGGTCCCCGTGAGGTGGTCACCGGCGACCAGCCGGTGTCGCAGATCCCCGGCGACGACGTCCCCCCGACGTCGGGCACCGGCCTGTGCCTGTCCGGCGGCGGCTACCGCGCGATGCTCTTCCACCTCGGTGTCCTCTGGCGGCTCAACGACGCGGGGATGCTCCCCCGGCTGGACCGGGTCTCGAGCGTCTCGGGTGGCTCCATCACCGCCGGGGTCCTCGCCCTCAACTGGAACGCGCTGCGCCTCGACAGGGCCGGCGTCGCGCAGGACTTCGAGGGGCAGGTCGTCGACCCCGTGCGGCGTCTCGCCGGGGTCGGGATCGACGTGGCGTCCGTCGTCGCGGGCCTGGGCCTGCCCTTCACGTCCGTCTCCGACCGGGTGGTCAAGGCCTACCGAAGGCACCTCTTCGGCTCGGCGACCCTGCAGGACCTGCCCGACCGGCCGAAGTTCGTCATCAACGCCACGAACCTCGAGTCCGGGGTGCTCATGCGGTTCAGCAAGGCCTACCTCGCCGACTACCGGTGGGTCAGGTGCCGAACCCCGCCCTGCCCCTCGCCGTGGCGGTGGCCGCGTCCTCTGCCTTCCCCCCGGTGCTGTCACCGTGCACGGTCGACCTCGAGCACGAGCACTGGGTGACGCAGCCGGGCAACGACCTGACCGGGCCGCAGTTCCGCGGGCAGGTCAGGCTCAGCGATGGCGGCGTCTACGACAACATGGGCCTGCAGACCGCGTGGAACCGCTGCCGCACCATCCTCGTCGCCGACGCGGGCGGCCACATGGGGGCCGACCCCACGCCGGCCACGGACTGGGCCCGGCACATGGCGCGCGTCCTGCACGTCATCGACAACCAGGTCCGCTCACTGCGCAAGCGCCAGGTCGTCGACGCGTTCCGGTCCGGCCAGCGGGACGGCTGCTACGTCGGCATCCGGAGCGAGGTCGCCGACTACGGGCTCGCCGACCCGATGCCTGCCGACCCGGCGGTCACGCTGCCGCTCGCCGCCACCCCGACCCGACTGGACGACCTGCCCGCGCAGCGCCAGGAGATGCTCGTCAACTGGGGCTACGTCATCACCGACACCGGGGTGCGTCGGCACGTACGACCCGACCTGCCCCCGGGCACCCTGCCCTACCCCGCTCGCCCGCTCGTCAGGTGACCTGATCGATGCACGAGGGGTTGGCAGGTGGGTGGCGCGGCTCCTTCCCGTGCGCCCCCCGTCACCACGGTGGCGGCGCGCGCAGTCCACCGCCGGTGGCACTTCCAGGCCGGCCCGCGTCAAGGCGGAGCCACGTGCAGACGTGGAGGAGCAGTGCGTCCAGCTCGCCGGCTGCCGTGCGGGGCCGCCCCGACCAGGGGCTACAGTCCGGCTTCTGCCTCGAGGCGGCCGGACTTCACGGCATCCACCAGGGCTTGGTAGTCCCGCTCGTTCTGGTCGGCGTACGCGCTGGAGAAGGAGGCAATGGCCCGGTCGAACCGGTCGCTGGTGCCCAAGTACCCCGCGATGGCGATCCGATCCCCGGAGCGCGCATGGGCCCGGGCAAGGGTCGCTCCGCAGATGCGGGAGTAGGCCGTCATCAGGCTCGCCGACATGTTGTCGACGTCGGCCGACCCCTTCCAGTCTCGCAACTGTCGCAGGTAGAAGTCGCGGACCTGCCCGTCGAGCCCGGTGACCCGCTGCCAGCCGAGGAAGATGTCGCTGGCCGCCTGCATCAGCCGTTGCCCCGCCACGACGCGTTGGCCGTGGTTGGGGTACTTGCTCTTGCCGACGAACCGCTCCAGCACGGACTCCTGCGCCTCCTTGGCCTGCAGGAACAGCGGGTCCTGACCGTCGCGGCCGAGCAGCAGCAGGATCCAGGCGCGGGTGCCGACGCTCCCGACGCCCACCACCTTGCGGGCGGCGTCGACGTACTCGAAGGACTCGAGCAGCTCGCGGCGGTCGGTCTCCAGGGTGCGGCGGTAGGACCTGATCAGGGCCCGCAGCTCGTCCTGCACCTCGGCGACGCTCGTCCCCGTTGTCACGAGCTCGTCGATCGGCACGATCAGCGGGGGGTCCGACACGATCCGGCGCTGGCCGTCGACCTCGTGGGTGAGCTTGCTGAACGCCTGCATGCTGTCGCGGGTGCGCGCCTTGCTCAGGCTGGCCCGGGCCCGCGCCTGCTGCTCCTTCGTGGCGCTCGCCTCGAGCAGCGCGAAGAGCTTCGTGACCTCGATATGGGCGTACCAGACGTCGAGGTTGCGTGCGGCCGCCATCTGCTGCATGCGTTCGCGGTACTCGGCGACCCCTGCTGCGACGACGGCACGGCGCTCCTCGGGCGCGAACCCCCGGTCGCGCCCGGCGATCTCGAAGCTCGCCGCGAGGCGTTTGACGTCCCATTCCCATGGTCCTGGCGCAGTCTCGTCGAAGTCGTTGATGTCGAACATCAGCTGGCGCTCCGGGGAGGCGAACACCCCGAAGTTCGACAGGTGCGCATCGCCACAGATCTGCGCCCTCAGCCCGGACCGGGGGGTCGCCGCGAGGTCGGACGCCATGATCAGGGCCGCGCCACGGTAGAACGTGAACGGCGAGACCAGCATCCGGCCGTAGCGGATGGGCACCAGCTCCGGGACCCTCGTCACCGCCTGCTCCTCCAGCAGCGCGATCGGGTCCGGGCGGTTCGCCACCGGTTCCCATCGCCCGTGGCTCCTTCGCGGGGTCTCAGTGCGCGCGGCCATCCCTCTCGCGGCACGTTCCTTCGGGCTCAGGTGGGCAACCTTGCTCACTCCGGGCCGGCGAACGCCCGCACCCGAGTCTCCACCTGGCTGTCGTGGACCTGTCACGATGACCTCCAACCTCCGGGACGCCCCTCGACTGGGTGCACCGCCGCATCGGACGATGCCGCCGGAGCCTTGGTGGTGACATCACCTTGTCGGGGTGATGTGTGCGCTGCCAGCCGAAACCCCTCGTCACTTGCCTTCCCGCGGTCGCCGAGCTGATCAAGCTGCGCAGCCTACGGCCGACAACGTACGCGTTTGCAGTCTCGGCGCTGAGCATCCTCGGAATGGCCACCCTCACCGCCGTCGGGGCAGTTGCCGGGCAGGTCTCGAGACCGGTGTAGGCGAGACCCCAGCAGCGATCCCACCGGCGACGCACTCTCGGGCATCAACATCGCCTACTTCGCGGTCGCCACGCTCGGCATGCTGACGGTGACATGTGACTACGCCAGCGCCATGAGCTTGATGCTCTGTTCAGCGACGCGCGTTGTGTCGCCGGCTCGCACCGACCCCGGGACGGGAGCACTGACAACCACCGTCTGCAAGGTCGACTGGCGGCGGCATGCAGGGTGTCGTTGAGCCCAGTCGCTGGGGCCAGTTTGGGTCTGGTGCGCGGCCGGAGGGACCCGACTTCGTACCCGATGAGCCCGTGCTCCTCTATGTGACTTAACGACTATCATTGTTTACGATGATCGTAATACCAACACGGGGGAGAAGCCATGCCCGATCAGCCCACCGGCCGACTGGCCCGCACCCAGGCCACTACCCGCAGCGTGGTGCTCGACCTGCTCAGTGCGCTGATCCTGCTCGGGTCGATCGGGGCTGCCGTGGCCGCGCTCGTACTGCCGGTCAACCAGCTGACCCAACCCGGCGGGGCCACCCGCGTTGAGCTCAGCGGCCAGGCACAGGAACAGGCCGCGGACGCGATCACCGGCCTCCCCGCGGGGTCGTGGCTGGAGTTCCTGCCCGACCTCTACTCGATGTCGCTGCACGTCTTCGAGTTGAGCTGGCCCCTACGGCTGCTCACCGAGGCCGGGACCAGCCTGCTGCTGGCCTGCCTGGCCGGCTCCGGGTTGCTGCTGTTCCGCACTCTGCGCACCATTCGCCTCGGCGCCCCGTTCGACCCGGCCAACCCGTACAGGCTGCGCCTGATCGGGCTCCTGGTCCTCGTCGGCGGCCTGGGCGGTCAGGCCCTCGACGCGGTGGCGCGGTTCGCCCTGCTCGACGCCGCCGGCCCAGTCACCCCCGACCCGATCCTCACCTCGGCCACCCTGGACCTCACCTGGGCCGTGACGGGCCTGGTGGCCCTGGCCCTGGCCGAGGCCTTCGCAGTCGGCCGGCGGCTCACCGACGACGTCACCGGCCTCATCTGACATGACCCCCACCCCCGCCGAGGACCACCGCGTCGTCTGCCACATCGACAGCCTGCTGGCCGCCCGCGGCATCACCCAGACCGAACTCGCCGACCGCATGGGCCTGAGCCTGGTCAACCTCTCCATCCTGAAGAACAACCACGCCCGCGCCATCCGCTTCACCACCCTGACCGCCCTCTGCGACGCACTGGACTGCCAACCCGGCGACCTATTCACCGTCACCGCCCCCCACCAGCCATAGCCCGCGAGCCGGCCGACCACCGCCCCGACCAGCCTGTCGCCCGCTCGGTGTCCATGGCAGGGGCCGGCACCGCATCCGAACACGGGGCAATGCGACAGGGGCAATGACACACGCTGGGGTTGGTTCTTACGCCGCTGAGCGGGCGAGTGTCTCTGGTGGTTCTGGCAGAGGCGAGGAGGTTGGTGGTCTGGGCCAGGCCGTGACGATTCCGAACCAGAGGAACCACACGATCGTCAGCAGGCCGGTGACGACTTCCAGGGCCCCCAGGCCGGGCACCGCCGAGAGCAGCGCAGCGCCACCGACCGTGAGGCCGACCCAGTTCATTGCGCGCGAAAACTTCCTGGCTCGAAGTGCGGCCCAGCTGACCAGCAGCAGCCAGACGCCGACCAGGACGTCACCGCCGCTTCCACCCAGGGCGTCTGCGACGGGCTCGATCACCTGCCACGTGGCGGCCGCCTGCTGGGGGTCGGTGGCCTGCTGGTCCACGACCACGGACATGCCTTGGTCGAAGACCATGACGCTTGCCAGGAGGAGCCCGGCACGGATCAGCCCGACGGCGCAGGCCACCAGCATCGTGGCGGGAGCGAACTGGTACAGGTGCTCGTGGACCCCGAGGGTGACCACAATCAGGGCGAGCGCGACGAGCTCGAAGGAGACCAGGTGCATCAGGTACATGCTGGTGTGGTGCTCAGCCAGAAGAGCGACCTTGTCGCCCGGGTCGGTGATGCTGGGGTAGTCCACCAGGAACACGAAGTAGGGGATCGCCGCCAAGTAGGCGGCCGCGACGTACAACGCCGCGAACCCGCCTGCCCGCTTCAAGCGTGGAGCGTGTACGCGCATGGTGTTCACGGCCGGTTCTGCGCCGGCGGGAGCGTGGTTTGCGGGTTGAATCCCTTGACGATCAACCAGAGGGCCAGCGCCATCTCCTGCAGGCCGATGGGGGCGTTCAGGGCGGTGCTCAACGTGGCCATCCCGAAGTCCTGGGTGAACCCGGAGTACACCGTGGCCACCAAGGACAGCCCAACAGCAAGCAGCCCCCACACCGACAGCCACCTCGGGACGATACGCGAGCGGTACATCAGGACGTAGTACAGCCCGGCCCCGAGCAGGAATGGCAGCAGGATCATGAAGTTCGGCACCCACTCCCGCACGGCCAGAAGCACCTGCACGGACGCGTCGGTCGCAGCCGTGCCCGTCACCCCGGCGTCAACGGACTCCTGGGCCAGGGAGAGCAGTGCCAACAGGCTGAGCGTGCTCACCAGCACCAGTGCCGCCTCGACGACTCGTGCAGCCGCGGCCCCGAACGCCATGGCAGGACCGTAGCGGCGCAGCACCGGGTACAGGGCAATCGCGATGCCAGCGCAGCTGGCTGCCGCCACGAACTCGATCAGGGCGGTGAGCACCACCGCGTTGTCGTTCGCCGCCAGCTGCGCCAAGTCCACCGGGCTCTCCAGGAGGGAACCCAGTGGTGCCACGCTGGAGAGTGTGGCCACCGAGCACACAATCAGTAGCGTGCCGACCACGCGGGCCGTGCCCCGCCAGGCCGCCCCCCGCACGACCTTCACATCTTGGCCGTGCACGTTTGTGGTGTCAGTGACCATCGCGACCTCCTCGGTCCGTTTGTGCCATCGACGGCCCGGCCCCCCGCGCGTTCACCCGACGCGAGATGAGCCGGTGACCGGTCTGCGGCCGTGAAGAGTCCGCGGCCTCACAGGGAGCGCTCGGTTCACGCACCAAGCACTGAACGCCAACCAGCGAAGCGCGGACACACACATCAATCCTCGCCGTGTTGACCAACGCCGAAGCAGCCTTGTGGCGGCCCTCACCAACGGGGGCAAGTACGCTAGCGGAGAGACACACTCGTCGCGGCCTACCACGCGATCCGGAGCGCCGCTCGCCGCCCCAGGACCCTTGGCCGGGCGGGGCAGGCGCCTTAGCCTTGGACGTGGTCAGAATCCGGGAGGCTGAGCTACCAGTGGATGTTGACGCCATTGGCCGGCTTTGGCTCGACTACCTCAACTGGGGCAACGACGGGCTTGATGCCCGGTTCGGATTCCGCCTTCCGGTGCAGGAGTTCGTCGAACGCGACCTGGCCTCGATCGAGAGGTTCCTTCCCCCGGCGGGTCGTCTTCTTCTCGCATTCGAGGACGGTGAGGCGGTGGGCACAGCTGCGCTGCAAAGCCTTGGGACGTCTACTGCGGAGGTCAAGCGCATGTGGGTGGCGCCCGAGTGCCGTCGCGGTGGTATCGGAGGGGACATGCTTGATCGGCTCATATCCGTTGCCGAGGCCGCTGGGTATGGGTCGGTGAGACTTGACAGCCCACTGTTCATGACCGCAGCGCACGCCCTCTATCGTTCACGTGGCTTCATGGATATCGCCCCGTACCCCGAAAGCGAGATCCCGGATCGCTACAAGTCCCACTGGGTGTTCATGGAACGACCGATCCCCTAGGCAGCTCGCCGAACGCTCGGCCCGACCGTCATCACGGCGGCCAACGGCAAGGTCTGTCGAGGACTACGGCTCGCCCGCCTCGCGGAGACGCACGTTCGTGATTGCGGATTCGGTGGGCCGGTCCCTGACGGAGTGGGCTTCGACCCCACCACGAGCGGTCGCGCCGGTCACCTGGGGATGCGGTTGTTCTCGGCGACGGTGGCGGCTGCCGGGGGGACGTTGAGCATCGAGTCCTCAACCGGGAGCGGGTCCCGGGTGCGCGGCGAACTGTCCTTGTGACCTGGCGGCATGCGCCACCCCAATGTGGGGGACGCGCGCGGGGATTCTCCTCGGCACGATCACCCCGTCGCCGCGCGCAGTGGCCCACGATGGAGTCGGATGCCCGTCGTCAGGGCCCTCGCCTGAGGCGCTAGGTGTCCAGAAGGGCTGGCGATGTCTGAGCCTTCGTCCGCGCGGTCGCAACGATCCTCCGGGTCGCGTGGTTGCGTTCCCGAGCCGATTCGCGTCGCGGTGGTCGATGACCACGAGATCCTGCGCAACACTCTGCGGCTGGTCCTGGTCGGGGCACCCGACATGGAGTGGGTGGGTGAGGCCCAGGACGGAGCCGAAGCGCTGGACCTCGTGGTGCGCACCCTGCCTGACGTTGTCCTGATGGACCTGATCATGCCGGGCACCGACGGCTTGCAGGCCACGCAGACGATCGTCGGCGCCTGCTCGAGCACCCGCGTCCTCGTGCTCACCAGCTCCACCGACCCCGCCCACGTCAGGCTCTCGCTCGGCGCCGGAGCGTCGGGGGTCCTCACCAAGGACGGGAACCCCGCAACGATCCTGACCGGTATCCGATCGGTCGTTCGCGGGGAGCAAACCGGACCCACAACAGACCCGGACTCCTGAACGGCCTCTCCTCAGTACTCGGAGCTGCACCTGCTCGGGGACGAGAGCGAACTTTCCGTCACGCGGCGATGAGACTCTTTCCGACCCTTCCTACCCCTCCGACCCCTCCGCGTCTGGGCGTCGTCCACGTTTGCTGCAGATCAGAAGCTCAAGCCCCAGAAGCTCCAGAGAAGCAGGGGGCAGACCACGAGGAGTGCTGCTAGTGAGGCGGTCACGCGTCCGCGACCCGGGTCCCTCCGGTGGGCGCTGACTGCCACGAGGGCAAGGGCAATCGCGGGCATAGCGAATATTGCGATCCCTCCGGCGAAGTAGTACCCGACCCAGGCCCAGTCGTCCCCGGTGGCTGGCGTCAATGGCTAGGGCACCCGCGGCCAGCAACTGGGCCCCACCGACAGCCAGGGCCGCGTAGGTGAGCATGACTGGCCACGTGCGTCGTTGGACGGGGCGACTCGTCGGCGCCGGGAGCTCCATCATGCATCCACCATCGGCCTGCGGATGGCTCGTGGCATGAGCGCCATTACTCAACTCTCGTTCGAGGCACACTCATCGTGGCGAATCGGACGACCCGCGACGGCTTCTCGCTGATGGCCTAGCAAAGCCGCCTTGGGCGCCTCGCCGGCGGTGGTGTGCCGACTCCCCCGGATGGCACAGAAAGGCCCTGTGACGCACAACCAGGGGCCGTCGCACGCGGCGAAGTGCAGGTGTGGTTCGTGCTCATGTCGAAGCCCCGCGCCGAGGGCTGCCTCAGGCTTGGATCGCTTCCTGGTAGGTGGTGAGCATCTTCTCCAGTTGCCGGCCCTGGCTACGAAATGCCCGATTCAGGATCCTGTTGCCCAGGGGCAGTTTCGTGGTGATCGCGAAGGCCAGGTACAAGGTGGTGCCGGTCGGGTCCGGCTCGGTCCTGTAGGTCCATGTCACCCCGGTCGATGCGCGATCCACGATCCGCCGGTTCGGGACGAACTCCGCGCGGGTCACTACCGCGTGAAGTGGCAGGCCGAATGCACGCCACGACGTCTCCCACGTGGAGCCGACGCCCTCTGGCGTCAGCGACACGTTCGACAGGTGCACTGGCTCGGGGTCGGCCGCGACGAAGTTGCTCGGATCCTTGATGTGGTCGAACACCTTCTCCACGGGCGCGTCGATGTGGATGCTGCGCTGGTTCGGTGTGGACGTCATGGCGTGCGAGCCCCTGACCGCGAGACGCTAGAGGTTGGCGGCTGTCAGAACAACCGCCCCGACGCCCAGTAGGGCCGCCAGCACCGCAGGCACAAGCCCAGCGCGAACGCCCGCCCGGACCGCCCGCCACCCATAGACGACGCCGGCGACGCAAGGGACGAGCACGATGGCCAGACCGGGGAGCCCGGCGGCCAGGTTGGCCCACAGCGGCACGGTTCCCGAGCTCGGGTCGTAGCCCGTCAGGGCGTAGATCACCGTCTGCGCCACGAACGACACAACGAAGAACAAAGGGATCGAGGCTACTGAGGTCCATGCCCGGGCCAAGGGGGTGCGCTTCCGCGGCTGGGGGCTGACTGGAGCGGGGTGGGTCGAACTGGTCGAATCTGAAGTGGTGACCATGACAACGCCTCCTCTCCCAGCGTAGATCTGGGCGCACTGCCCGCACAGGCGAGAGTGACCCGTGCCTCGCAGTCACCAACGACGCTTGCACCTCGCGCCGTGACGGCCCGCCGGCTCGCGGCACTGTGAGGCGGGACATAGTCCCGGCTCATGACACGCCTTGGCGGCCACGATGGGATGAGCACAGTGCTCCATCAATTCTTGAGCGGTGACCTGATGCCAGCGACCATGAATGGCAGCGCCAGCCTCTTCTATGAGGACATCGGCACTGGACCCGCGGTGCTGCTCAGCCACAGCTGGCAGTGTGATGGCCGCCAGTGGCCGCAGGTGCCGGCCCTCGTCGAGGCTGGCTATCGGGTCCTCAACCTGGACAACCGTGGCCACGGCCGCTCGGGGCCTCACCGGCAGCGCTTCACGATGTGGGACATGGCCGAGGACCTGATCGCGGTGCTCGACGATGCCGACGTTGACGACGCCGTTCTGGTGGGCCTGTCGGTCGGCGGCTTCGCAGCCATCCGGGCAGCGTTGGTACACCAGCCGCGGGTGCGAGCGCTTGCCCTGGCCGACACCGGTGCCGGTCCGGCCGCCTGGCGCGGACGTGCCAAGGTCGCGGCATTGGGGCGGCTCTCGGTGACCCCCGCCCGCAACCTCACCGTCGGCGTTGTCCTCAAGCAGCTCTTCGGTGCGACGGCGCGGCGGCAGCAGCCGGAGCTGGTCGCTCAGTGGCGGCGGCGCTTCCTCGACCAGGACCCTGCATCCATGCTGGTGGCGATCCAGTCGATCATGGCTCGCGACGACGTGACGTCCCGCCTCGGGCAGGTCTGCGTCCCCACGCTGGTGATCGTCGGCGAGGAGGATCGCGACCCCGGGGTGATGGCGTCGGTGTCCTTGGCGGCGGGCATCCCGGGTGCCCGGTTCAGCGTGCTCCCGGACACCGGCCACCTCGCTGCTCTCGAGCAGCCGCAGGCCTTCGAGTCGGCACTGCTGGGGTTCCTCGCCGATCTCTGAGTGCCGGGCACCCACCGGCTGGCCGACAGCCCCGGCCCGTCAGGGCAGACTGCGGGCCTGCGTCAGACCCGTTGCGGTGCCCGTCTCATCGCGCAGGACAGCGGCCGGAGTCTCGGGCTTTCGTGGATGTTCACAGGACCGCGGCAACACGAAGAACCACCTTCCAACGACGGCGTCCTTGCCAGGACTGTCCAGAGCTACCCCTGTCGAAGCGGTCGTGCCCAGAACAGCCCAGGTCGAAGCGGTCGACTGGCGGCTACAGACGCAAGTGTTCGGAGTGTGTTCTTAGCGAAGTCTGTGCTGTGGGTGGCTTTAGGCGCGGCGTCCTTGGCCCGGGTGCAGTGCTTCAAGCGCGCGTGCATCCGCTGCCGCACCTTGAAAAGGGCGGGGACGTCTCGACCTGGGTGGCGTCTGGGATGACGTAGTTGACGAACCGCAGGACCCAGGGTTCGGTCTCACGTCGCCGATGTTGGCGAGCCTTCTGGAGGTGCGCCCATGTGACTGGGCCGGACTTCTTTGCGCTGCGGTACGGAGTCGTAGTGGACGGACGCGATCCGCTACAGGGTCGGCGAGGACAGTTCCGGCAGCGCGATTTGTCCCGGGTCCGGACGGCCTCCACGCGTATCACTGGCGCCAGCCGGTGTTCCTGATGTGTGGAGTGGGCCACACCTGGCCTGTCGCGCAGGTCGAGCCGTGCGGCGGTAGGCGCGGAGTACGAGCAGGGAGGCAGACATGAGCCGGCGATTGAGTCCCGCCGCGGCCGAAGTGACCACAGCGACAGTGGCGACCGCCCGGGCTGGAGTGACCACCGCGACCGTGACGACCGGTCCGGCAGGGGCGACCGCCCCGGCAGTGGCGCCCACCCCGACCCACCGCATCGTCTCCACCCCAGGGCACACTGCGCAGGCCTCGTTGCATCCATCTGCCGGGACGCCGAGGTCAGAGCCCTCGGCCCCTGCGGAGCAGGGCTCGCCGCGTCGCCCCAGCGCGGCTCCTCACCGTGCGGGCGGCAACCCGCCCGTGGGCGGCCCGGTGTCCGCCGGGTGGCGTGAGGGGACGCTCACCCGGGCACGGGAGCTGACCACTTTGTGCGACTGGGCGTCGGTGAACACTGAGGTGGCTGAGTCCTGGGTCTTCGTCGACTCGATCACCCGGCACCTGGAGGCGGCGAAGGAGGCCGCCGAACTGGCAAAGACCAGTCCCAGGGACCGACTTCCCAGATTCCGCACCGGAGCCCTGCGCGAGCGAGCGAAGAGCAACCTCGACGCCGCCGAGGCCCAGCTGCTCAACTTCGCTCCGCCCGACTATCTGTTGGGCCAGCTTCCTAGCCTGCTCACCCATGTCCAGTGTCACCTCATCACGTCCGACCCGAGGCGGACGCAGTTCGAGCGGCTGGCGCGCAGGTTAGGCATCAACGACGTGTCTCCCACCACGCCCGAGCCCGACGCACCCAAGGCGCGGGAGCGGATCAAGGAAGAGCGCCTCGGGATCGTTCGGGCGGAACGAGGCGCGATTGTCTCGGCCGTGCGGGCCGCCAGCTCGGCGTCGATGCGCGAGCAGGTCCGCGTACGCAGCTTCCGCGACGTCCTGGTGACCACGAGCGCGCTGATGGGGGTGCTCGTCGTTGCCGTTGCCGCCATCGGCTTCATCTGGCCGACCATGATCCCCCTGTGCTTCGCACCGCAGGACGGTGGGAATGCCATGGTGGTGTGCCCGACCGCACAGTCCGAGCCATTCGCCACCACGCAGCAGGGCGACGGGGCGCAGTCAGCGGCCCAGCAAGCCCAGGACATCGATGACTACGTGCGCACGACCGTCTCACCGCACGACATCTTCGTCGTGGAGCTCGTCGGCCTGGCTGGTGCGGCCGTGGCGGCGGCCGCCGCGATCCGAGGCATCCGTGGATCATCCGAGCGGTCGAGCCTGCCGGTAGCCCTGGCCGTCCTCAAGCTGCCTACCGGAGCGCTCACCGCCTTCCTCGGACTGCTACTGATGCGTGGGCAGTTCGTCCCCGGCCTCAGCGCACTGGACACCTCAGCGCAGATCCTCGCCTGGGCGCTGGTGTTCGGGTATGCCCAACAGCTGTTCACACGACTGGTCGATCGTCAAGGGCAGACGGTCCTTGACAGCGTCCGCGGCGCCGACAAGATGAAGCCCGAGATGACCCCGCCGTGACGGCCGCGGCCAGTGGTCACCCTCACGGTGACCAGCACAACCAAGATCGTTTACCGAGACGAGGGACTCTCTCGTGACCCAACGACTGGGACGTACGGGATAGAGCAGGCACTCCACCTCAAGCTCTTCGTGGGCCGGCCCTGGACTTCAGATTCCCACACGCTGAGCCTGCAAGGGCGGATAGGCGGCGCAGTGACGCAGGCTCTGGCGACGCTCGGTGATTGGAATGCGCCAGAGGGCCGGGTCCGAGGCGCGTGCGGTTGACCGCTTCCGGCGCAGGGCCGGCTCAAGGGAGGTGGTGAGCCGTGGCGTGATGCGGCTGGTAGAGCAACATGTCGTCGGCGCCGGGGACATGCATGGAAACCCCGCGACCGAAGCCCATCTCTTCTGCCTCGCCCGCGAAGGTGGCGCCCCTGCCGGAGAGTTCCGCCACTGTCGCATCGAGGTCGTCGCACATCACCGCTATTGAGTGGTGCCTCGGCGAGCGGTAGGGCTGACCTTCGTGCTGGCCAGCAGTCGGATGCACGCCCAGTTCGCTCGGTCCGGTCCCGAAGATCAGCCACTCTGCGGGGTCTTGCCCACCCGTCCCAATGCCGGTCCCAGCGTCGCCCTGGGCCCCCTCGGATACGAACGGCCACTGGAGCACGTCCTTGAAGAAGGCCCGCGTCGCGGAAGCGTCATCGGAGTAGACGAGCATGTGAATCGCGGTGATCATCCTTGACGGTAGCGCCCGATCGGATCGAGAAGTGTTTGGCCATCCGTCACTACATTCCCGGTGGGCCTTGACGTCACCTCGCGGCGAAGTGGGGCATGGCGGCTCGAGTCGTTGATTTCGATGCGCCATGTCACCGGTCCTCTTCGCGGGGCATGGTCCTGAGCCGACCACCAGCCGCGCACTAGTTCAGGCGAGGTGGGAGGCCGCCTGATGCTCATCCGGAGAAGACGCGCCGAGGGCCACCCGGGGCCGCATGGTGCGGATGGTGCCCGGGCGGCTGCGGTGCTACTTGCTGGCCGTCGAGCTCACAAGTTCTGGCGTGGTGGCGACCTGCTGCGGTGAGGCAGTGGCCGTGCGAAGCATCGCGATCCCGAGCCAGGCGAACCAGAGGATCGAGAGCAGTCCGAACAGGTATGCGGTGGCGCTCAACGGCGGGATGATCGAGAGCAGACCTGCCATTCCCACGGCTTGACCGAGCCAGCTCAGTGACCGGGGAAGTGACCGGATCCGCAGACATGCGATGCTGACGAGCAGGATCCACAGGCCGCCGAGGAACTCCCCGCCGGAGCCACTGCCCAGTCCTTGGGCGACGGGCTCGATTGCCTGCCACATGGACTGCGCCTGGTCCGGGTTGGTGGGGTTGAGGTCGACGACGGCGGCCATGCCCGCGTTGAAGACCATGCCGCTGGCCACCAGGACCACAGCCCACATCAGCCCCACGGCGGTAGCCACCTGCATCAGCGCGGGTGCTACCGGACTCAGCCGCGCGTGCAGGGCGAGGGCCAGGACCGCCAGGACGACACCGAAGATCACGTAGGTGATCAGGTACATCACCTGCATGCTGGCGTGGTTGTCCGCGAGCAGCGCGACCTTCTCGGCCACATCCGTGGCCCCGGGATAGTCGACCACCACCAGGAAGAACGGCATCGCCAGCAGGAACGCTGCTGCCAGGTAGAGCGCCGCGATGGCCCCTGATCGCTGCTGGGTTGTGGTGCTCTGATCGAGCGTGTTCATCTTCTCCTCCGATCCGAGTGGCACCCCGCCCGCCTTGCCGGGCGAGCCTGGGCCCTGTACCATTGCCTACGCTGTAAGTGTAGTACCTACACTGTAAGTGTCAACCCTGAAGCCCGACTGGCCCCCGCAACGCCAGACCAGGCAAGAACGGACGTGACCGATGCCCAGACGCCGCGATCCCAACCGCCCGAGACGACAGACGCTGACCCGGGAACGGGTGCTGCAGGCCGCCCTGGTCCTGGCTGACGAGCGCGGTATCGATGCGCTGAGCATGCGCGAACTCGGCCGGCATCTCGGCGTGGACGCGATGTCGCTGTACAACCACGTCGACAACAAGGACGATCTGCTCAACGGCATCATCGACCTGGTTGTCGGCGAGATCGACCTCCCCCCGGGCGACGGCGACTGGTCACAGGCGATGCGCACCCGGGCGCGCTCTGCCCAGGCCGCGTTCACACGGCACCCCTGGGCCAGCCAGCTGCTCGACTCGCGCACCAGCAGCGGGCCCGAGAGGCTGCGCTACTTCGACTGGGTGATCGGCACACTGCGGCGGGCCGGGTTCACCGTCGACGTCGCCCTGCACGCATACTCAGCGCTCGACAGCTACATCTACGGATTCGCCCGCCAACAGGCCAACCTGTCCAGCGGCGAGCCCAGCTCACCCGAAACAGCTCAGCAGATGTTGGCCGAGATCCCCACCGATCAGTTCCCCCACCTCACCGAAGTCATCACCCACCACATCGACCACGGCGGGTACGACCCCGACGCCGACTTCGACTTCGGCCTCACCCTGATCCTCGACAGCCTCGCACGACTCCTTGACGACGACACCCAGCCAGACGATCCCGCCAGGTGAACCCCGAACCCTGGTCGTGCGACTGCGACCGGCTTGCTCGTCAACGGAACAGAGGTGCCTTCCGCATTTGCGCAAATTGGGCGCGGTTGGCGCCCACCTCAATAGCGCCCAGCTCGCGGCTGACTCGAAAATGGTTCGGTGAGTGGGCAGGCCGAAGGCCCCCGGGGTAGCCGGGTGTTCTGGGATCGGGTCAGGCGGTGGCGCGTCGCAGAGACGCAGGTCAGCAGATGGCCGGGCGGAGGACTGCGGTTCGGGATCGGGGCTGCTCGCAGCCGCCGCGGCCTATGGTGCTGCGGGTGGGCAAGCCCATTTCAACCCGGGGGTGGAGGGCCTCCCAGCTTCGAGCGCGTCGGTGACGCGGCAGGCGCCACCAGTGGGGTGGTCTGTATCCAAGAGACCGGTCACGAGGGGCCCCACTCCGACGGTGAGGGGGCAGGCTTCGGCCGGTCCGAGGTCGCTAAGACAATCCCCACCACTGCGGTCCACGACAGCGACATCCGTATCGATCGTGTCAGTGGCGAAGCGCTCGAAGACGGCTGTCACGCTGACGTGGCGGCGTCACCGTTCACCGTGAGGCAGGAGGTCCCGCGGCCAGACAGCGCGTGCTCGTACTCCGGTCCGTAGTCGACGACACCGTCCGGCCGCACGCTGAACTCGAGGACCTTGCTGGCCACCAGGCCGATCCGCAGCGTGTACGCCTGGCCGGGCGGCATCCGCACGGTCGCCGCCCGAGGTCCGATCGGCTCGCGGCACCCGCCCCACATGGGGAGCAGCGGGCACTCGGTTTGACGCGGGTTGAGGACGACTGGGACGCCGAGGACGTGGAGCGTCGAGGTTCCTCGGCCGCGCAGGAGGTGATCGACCTCCGGTGAGAAGTCCATGGTGCCGTGGGGCGTCACCCGGAAGCGCAGGTCGGAGGCGCGCTCGCGGGTCTGCTGAACCGCGTACTCGCCTGCGGCGAGATCGACCTGCACGCCCCCGGGAACCGACCCGTCGACGAAACGCGGCAGGTGCTCGGGGAGCCAGAACCACGGATAGGTCAAGGCGCTGGTGTCGATGTGGATGCGAGGCACGGGGCTTCCTCGGTCAGGGATGTCGGACCCGGGCCCGGGCGCGACAGAGGCTCTGGGTGGTGGCTTTGTGCGAGTGAGTCTATAGGGTTTGTATACTGCTGCTCAAGGCGTTCTATCAGTGTGCTATCGGATCGGTCTGCAGGTACCGAGGGCGACGAGGGTGGCGAGCCCGATGGCACCGCTTTCCGAAGAGGACGTGGCGGGGCGCAAGAGTGTCGACTCTTGCGGACAGAGCCACCGGTTGTGCGACGCCGACTACTCTTGCGTGCCCTTCATCGACGCCGACCTCGGCGCTGTCAAAGGCACGCTGTCTGAACGAGACCGGCACGCCTAGGAGAAGGATCTCGGCGCTTCGACAGCGGAACTGAACTCGATCCGCGGTCTACCCTGCGGGCCGCTTGACGGCTCCGGACGGTTCGGCTGGCGAGCGACGTTCCTGGCCATGGTCGAAGACGTGCTCGGCGATGGCGTGCGCCGGGACGTCGACCTCGGCGGGACTACGACGCAGTCCGTGCGGCGGACCTTGACGATGCGGATTGCCTCAACGAGGTGACGGAGCCGCGGTTCGTCGAGTGGGTCTGTGGGACGGCAACGTCATGGCGAAGGGAAGGCCAGATCGTTGGCATCCTCGACCACGAGCGGGCCTTCTACGGGAATTCGTCAGCTCCGCTAGTGTCCTGCACCTGAGATTCGTGTAAGAAGTCGTCCGATCGAGTCCAGGATCTCGTCGG
>NZ_BAABGM010000013.1:0-287658 GCF_039541575.1 Fodinibacter luteus
GCAAACCCACGTGAGTCAACGACTCACACCACGCGGGCATCTTGACGTGAGGCAACATGATCGGGTCGGTGCGCGAGCTCACAGGCCCGCGTTGGCCTCGAGCCAGGTCGTGATGGCGTCGGGGACGAAGCCGGGCACCCCCGAGAACCGCATGACGAACCACAGCGCCGTCGCGACGACGAGCGCCGTCCCGAGGGCGACGAGGCCCTTGACCCACCACGGCTGCGGCTTGAGCCACTGCTCCCACGCGCGCAGCCTGGCCTTGACGAAGTCGAGCAGGCGTGCGGCCGGCTCGAACTCCGAGGCCCAGATGGCGATGCCGAGGATGACGATGAACCAGCCCGGCCCGGGTAGCGGGACGAGCGCGAACCCGCCGAGCACGAGGACGAGCCCGACGGTGAACACCACCGCCCGGTAGATGGCGAGCCACGTCGGGTTGGCCCGGATCCTGCGCCGCCACGCCCAGTCGTCCTGGTCGTCGCTGGAGTCGCGCAGCAGCCGGTTCGGGTGCGGCTCCTCCGGGCCCGGTCGCGTCACGGGTCGGACCCCTGCGCGGCGTGGCGCTGCCAGACCGCGCGCGCGCGCTCGGTCACCGGCCCGGGAGCGGGCAGGGTGCGGCCGTCGACACCCGAGACCGGGAAGACGTCCTTGATCGACGAGGTGAGGAACACCTCGTCGGCCCGCGTGAGCACGTCGAGCGGCAAGGGACGCTCGACGACCTCGACGCCGTCGGCGCGGCACCACTCCACGACGAGCTCGCGGGTGATGCCGGCGAGGCAGCCGCTCGACAGCGGTGGGGTGCTCAGCGCCCCGTCGACGACGACGAACACGTTGCTCCCCGTGGCCTCGCACAGCTCACCCCGGGTGTTGGCGAAGACCGCCTCGAGCGCCCCCCGCGCCTTGGCGTACGCGAGGGCGATGACGTTGTCGGCGTACGACGTCGTCTTGAGCCCGGCCGTCGCAGCTCGCTCGTTGCGCACCCAGGGCACCGTGACGACCGAGCCGTGGTCGCCCGGTGGGGCGTGCGGGACCGCGGTGACGATGTGGGTGAGGTCGCAGTCGTGCCGGTCGGACCCGAGGGGCCCCCGGCCCCCGGTGACCGTGAAGCGCAGCCGCCCGAAGTCGATCGGCTCACCGACGAGGACGGCGTCGATGCCCTCGCGGATCCGGTCGTGGTCGGCCGCGGGCAGGCCGAGCCCGGCCATCGTGCGGTCGAGGCGGCGCAGGTGGCGCGTCACGGCGAAGGGCACGCCGGCCTCGATCTTCGCCGTCTCGAAGGCCCCGTCACCGACGGTGACGCCGTGGTCGACGGCGCTCACCGCCGGGGTGTCGGGGTCGACGATCCGTCCGTCGACCCAGACCCTGATGTCCGTCATGCGTCACACCCTTCCACGAGCGAGCGGCTGCCCCGCCGCGAGGGCGACGAGGCGCGCCGCCTTGAGCTCCGTCTCGGCCCACTCCCCCCGGGCGTCGCTGTCCCACGTGATGCCGGCGCCCGTCCCGAACCTCAGCACCCGCCGTCCCGCGACGTCACGGTCCGCCCAGAAGGTCCGGATGCCGACCGCGAGCCTGGCCTCGTCACGGTCGGCGTCGATCCAGCCCACCGCACCGCAGTAGGGGCCGCGGGGCACCGGCTCGAGGTCGGTGATCGCCTGCAGCGCCGTGTGCTTGGGCGCGCCGCTCACCGAGCCGGGCGGGAAGCTGGCGTCGAGCAGCTCGCGCCACGACGTGCCGGGACGCAGCCGCCCGGAGACGTCGGACACGAGGTGCACGAGCCCCGGGTGCTCCTCGACCCGGCAGAGGTGGTCGACCTCGACGGACCCCGGCAGGCTGACGTGGCCGAGGTCGTGCCGCACGAGGTCGACGATCATGACGTTCTCGGCGTAGTCCTTCGCGAGCAGCTCGGCGACGGTCGTCGCGGTGCCCTTGATCGGGCGCGAGGTGACCCGGTCCCCGCGCCGCAGCAGGTAGGCCTCGGGCGAGGCGCAGGCCAGCTCGAGGCCGGCCTCCGGCAGGTCGACGACCGCCGCGTACGGCGCCGGGTTCCCCGCCGCCAGCCGGGCGGCGAGGGCGCTGATCGCGGCATCCGAAGTCAGGTCGTGCTCGAGGACCCGGCAGAGGTTGACCTGGTAGACCGTCCCCGCGGCGATCCGCTGCCGCACCTCCTCCACCGCGGCGAGGTAGGCCGTGCGGTCCAGGCTGGAGCGCCACCCACCCGTGAGCGGCGGCCAGCTGCCGGCATCCGCCGCGCACGCGAACGGGGGACCCTCGCGCCGGACGTCCTCCATGCGGACCGCCGTGAGCCGCCCCTCGAAGGTGACGACGACGACCCAGAAGCCGCTCGTGAGGTCGCCCGCGTCGTGGCTGACCGCGCCGACGCCGCGGGCCACGAGCGACCCGAACCTCGCCACCGACACGCCCCGCATCGTATGCGTGGCCGGGTCGCGGCTGCCCCGCCGCGGCGGGGCGATGAGCCGATCGGATGGTTGACACACCCGGCCACCGGCCACCACAGTGAGCCCGGACGGGCCTTGCAGGGGGGCCCTGAACAGGGAGGACGTGCCATGACGACGGTGTCGCGGCGCACACTGCTCGCGGGGGGCGCCGCCGGCGCCGCAGGTCTGTTCGTCACGGGGTCGGGCTCGGTCCACGCGCTCTCACTGCGCGGCGCCCCGGTCCTGGACCCCACGACGGTGCCCAAGTACGTCTCCTCGCTCCTCGTCCCCCCGACGATGCCGGGGACACCGGGCGCCGACCTCGACCGGTACGTCGTCAGCGTGCGCCAGTTCCGCCAGCAGGTGCTGCCCCGCGGCCTGCCCGGCACGACCGTCTGGGGCTACGGCGCCGAGGGCGTGCGCGGCACGCACAACGCTCCGTCCCTCACGATCGAGGCGCGGGTCGACCGCCCCGTCGAGGTCACCTGGGTCAACGGCCTGGTCCACGGCACCTCGGGCCGTTACCTGCCCCACCTGTTGCCGGTGGACCCCACCCTGCACTGGGCCAACCCCGGCGGTGGGGAGGAGGGCCGCGACGGCCACCCGATGTTCATGCAGACCCCGGGTCCGTACACCGGTCCGGTGCCGATCGTCGTCCATCTCCACGGGGGCCACACCGACGAGGAGAGCGACGGCTACCCGGAGGCGTGGTTCCTCCCGGACAGCCGCAGCATCCCGCGAGGCTACGCCCGCGTCGGCACGCACTACGACGAGATGGCGCAGACCTACGCCGCCCGGCACGGGGGCACGTGGGCCCCGGGGACCCAGAAGGCCCGTTACGGGAACGACCAGCCGGCGGGGACGCTGTGGTTCCACGACCACGCGCTCGGCATCACCCGCCTCAACGTGTACGCCGGTCCGGCCGGCTTCTTCCTCCTGCGCGGGGGCGCCTACGATCTCGAGCCCGGGGTGCTCCCCGGCCCGGGCCCGGACGGCGGGATGCCGTTCGAGATCCCCCTCGCGATCCAGGACCGGGCCTTCCGGCGCAACGGCAACCTCTTCTACCCCGACACCCGCGCCTACTTCGACGAGTTCGCCGGGCCCTACGTGCCGCACTCCGACATCGCCCCGATCTGGAACCCCGAGTTCTTCGGCAACGCGATGATGGTCAACGGTCGCACCTGGCCCGACCACCGGGTCGAGCGGCGGCGCTACCGGCTCCGGCTGCTCAACGGGTGCGGGTCCCGCTTCCTCGTGCTCGCCCTCGCGACGGACCCGACGGCCCGGCCCGCCACGCCCGTTGCACCCTTCTGGCAGGTCGGCGGGGACGGCGGGTTCCTGCGCGAGCCGGTCGCCATGGAGCGCCTGCTCCTCGCGCCGGCCGAGCGCGCCGACGTCGTCGTCGACTTCGGCGCCTTCCCCGCGGGCACCGAGGTCTTCCTCGTCAACGAGGGCCCGGACGAGCCGTTCGGCGGCGGCGAGCCGGGCGAGGAGTTCGAGTGGGCCGACCCGGCGACGACGGGTCAGGTCATGCGGTTCACCGTCGTCGACCGCGTCGGCCCCGAGACGAGCACCCCGCCCGACGAGCTGTCGCTGCCGGCGCCTCCCCCGCCACCCGGCCCCACCGCGCGCACCCGGACGTTGGCCCTGCTCGAGGCGGACTCGGAGGTGCTGGCCGACGTCGGGCCCCGGGCCGCGTTCCTCGGGGTCATGGACGGCGCCGTCGCGGTCCCACTGGGCTGGGACGACGACGTCACCGAGCACCCGGGCGTCGGCGACACCGAGGTGTGGGAGATCCACAACCACACGATGGACGCGCACCCCATCCACGTGCACCTCGTGCAGTTCGAGGTCCTCGACCGGCAGGCCGACGGCCAGCCGTCGCGACCCGCGGAGCCGAACGAGAGCGGTCCGAAGGACACCGTCATCGCGTACCCGCACGAGGTGACCCGGATCCGGGCCCACTTCGACAAGCCGGGCCTGTTCGTGTGGCACTGCCACATCCTCGAGCACGAGGACCACGAGATGATGCGGCCCTTCAGGGTCGGGTGAGCCCCGGGTGGGCGCCTCGTCCCCGCCGAGGGACGGGCCGAGGCGCCTACCCGAGCACGACCTCGAGGTCGGCCCGGTGGAGGGTGGCGCGGATGAGCGCGGCGTTCGGCTCGTCGACGGAGGCCACCCACGCCGCGGCGCGCGCCGGGGGCTTGCCGAACGCGACGTGCCGGGCCACGAGGCGCTCGGTCCGCACCGCCGGGTCGACGCGCACCGCCCACACCTCGTCGAGCAGGCCACGCACGGCATCCCACGGGGCCTCGTCGACGAGGAGGTAGTTGCCCTCCGTGACGACGACCTCGGTGCCCGGCGGCACCGCGATCGCACCGGCGACGGACTCCTCGATCGAGCGGTCGTACGTCGGGGCCCACACCGTCGAGGGAGCGCCGGCGCGCACGCGGGAGAGGAGTGCGGCATACCCGGCGCCGTCGAAGGTGTCGATCGCCCCCTTGCGCTCGGCCCGGCCGAGCGCCGCGAGCGCGACGTTGGCGAGGTGGAAGCCGTCCATCGGCACGAGCACCGTGGCGCAGCCCCGCTCGGTGAGCGCGGAGACGAGGGATGCCGCAAGCGTGGACTTCCCGGCCGCCGGCTCCCCGGCGAGGCCGACGAGCGCGGGGCGGCCACCGGCGGCGGAACGCAGACCGAGCACCCGGTCGACGAGGTCCTCGAGCGGCGGCTCGTGACCGGTCATCGGCACTCCTCCTGTGGAGACGGGAGTGCCGACGCTACCGAAGGTCCGCCCGAATCGGCTGCCCGGCATCCACCGGTCAGACCTTGGCCGGCAGCGAGGTCGCCACCTGGCGGCCCCACGACCGGGCCCGGTCGAGCTCACCGTCGGCGAGAGGTCCGTCGACGTCGAGCACATAGAAGCTCTCGGGGGCCATGGCCTGCGTGAAGCCGTGCCGCCGGCCGGCCCGCGCCGCACTGTGGGACGCCGACCCGGGAAGGCGGCGCACCTTGGTCACCCTCGTGTCGAACGCCGCGAACCAGCGGCCGTGCTCGTCCGGCAGGGCCAGGAGCCACTCTCGCAGGCCGGTCTCGACGGACCCCTGCGTCGCTCCCTGTCCGCGAGCGTCGCGACGGGTGCTGGCCCGGCTCATCGAGAAGGCGTGCGTCGGGCCGCCGGCCACGACGAGGTCGACGCCCTCGAGGTCGGTCGGGGCGGACGACACCTCCGCGACCTGCACGCTCATCACCTCGGCGACCCCGTCCGCCACGGCGTGAGCGACCTGCCCGGAGTTGCCGAACATCGACTCGTAGACGACCAGTGCGCGTGCCATCGTCGATCCCTTCCACGGCGCGGGCCTGGTGGGTCAGCGCCCACCTCCACCGTACGTCCGGGGCCACGCGCAGGGGCTGTCTCGTCGGTCACTCACGGCGGGACGTGGTGGCGAACCGGGCCACGACGATGGCGACGACGGTGACGAGGAACAGCTGGCCGAACACGGCCTCCGAGGACACCAGCAGGCGTGCGAGATCGGTCGCGGGAGCGACGTCGCCGATGCCGAGGGTCGAGATGGTCGTCAGGCTGAGGTAGGTGTAGACGCTGGAGGTCAAGGGCTCCCCGAACAGCCACGCGGACGACCACGCGTCGACGGCCTGGTAGACCGCGGCGTAGGCCACGGCGATCTGCAGGTAGGCGGCGATCGTGCCCAGGACGGTACGCAGGCCGACGACGGTGTGCCGCATGAGGCGTCGGATGACGAGCACGGGGACCATGAGGACGACGACGAGCCACACCGGGTCGGCGCGCGAGGCGTCGGGAACCGCGGTGCCAGAGGCCGCCTCGAAGACCGCCACGAGCACGAGGAAGCCCAGCGACACCCCCACGGCCGCCTCCACGAATCGGCGGGGACCCGGGCGCATGCCCGTCGCACGCGCGGCGGCGACCAGCGCGGCGCCGCTCATCGTGTGGGCAGCGAGGGACTCACCGTACGACGCCCCGACGTCGACGAGCGAGGACACCACGATCGTCAGCAGGACGAAGGTGAGGAGCACGCCGAAGCGGTCCTCGGGGGCGGCGCGCCAGTCGCGCCACACGTCCTTCAGACCCCGGTGGGGCGGGCGCCCCCCGGGGGGCGCCTGCTCCTCCGCGGAGGCCGGAGCCTCGGTCATGGCTCGAGATGCCTCTCTCGCAACGGCATGCGCACATCCTCTTCCCGCATCGGTCCGGGTGACTGCGACGCGGGCCCAACCTACCGAAGAGCCAGCACCCGGTCGGGGACGCGCGCGCCGGCCGCCGCGGGGTGCACAGTCGCTGCGGCTGCTGACACGGCGCCATCTGCGGCGTACCGTCGGTCGATGGACCACTTCACGGTGAAGCGGCCCCGGGAACGATCGGAGTTGGCATGTTCATCCAGGTCATCCAGGGAATGTGTTCGGACGAGGCGACGCTGCGCGGCCACATGGACCGCTGGAGGGAAGAGCTCTCCAGCGGTGCGGAGGGGTGGCTCGGCGGGACCTACGGCATGACCGACGACGGCCAGTTCGTCGGCGTCGTGCGGTTCGAGTCGCGCGAGGCCGCCGCCCGCAACTCGCTGCGCCCCGAGCAGGGCGCGTGGTGGGAGGAGGCCAAGGGCTGCTTCACCGGTGACGTGACCTTCCACGACTGCGACGACGCCATCGTCATGCTCGACGGCGGGTCCGACGACGCCGGGTTCGTCCAGGTCATCCAGGGCCGGCTCGACGACCCGCGGCACTTCCGCGAGTTCATGTCGCAGCCCATGGACGCGCTGCACGAGGCGCGCCCGGAGATCATCGGCGGCACCATCGCGATCGACGACGACGGCTGGTTCACCGAGACCATCTCCTTCCGCAGCGAGGCGGAGGCCCGGCGGGGCGAGGCGATGTCGATGCCGGCCGAGATGGCCGAGGAGCTCGACCGCGAGATGGCCCAGGTGCACGACATGCGCTACCTCGACCTGCACCACCCGTGGTTCGCCAGCGGGATGCAGCGCACGTGAGCACGCGCGCCGCACGCGACGAAGCCCGCCAGTGTCCTGGCGGGCTTCGTCCTCGGCGTGGACGCGAGAGGACTCGAACCTCCGACCCCCACCGTGTCAAGGTGGTGCGCTAACCATCTGCGCTACGCGTCCGTGGGTGCTGCTTCGTGCGGTACTGGCTTCTTCGGGTACTACTCGAGGTGGAGACGGGATTTGAACCCGTGTACGCGGCTTTGCAGGCCGCTGCCTCGCCTCTCGGCCACTCCACCATGTTCGGGGCGGCTAACCCTCGAGCGGATGACCGGGTTCGAACCGGCGACCTCAACCTTGGCAAGGTTGCGCTCTACCAACTGAGCTACATCCGCGCGCGTCTGCGGGGTCCGGAAACCACGCTCGGCGTGCTCGCAGACATTATCCGATGCCCGCGGCGAACTCCAAACCGGCCGGCGGGCACCGTACCGGGTCGGCGTCACCGCTCCCCGTCGGCGGATCGGCCGGCCTCGGACGACACACCGGCCGGGTGCCGTGGCCGGTCGGCGACCCCCCTCGAGATGGGGGTGAGCGGGCCGCGGGCGGCCTCGCGCAGCCCCGAGAGCCCCAGCTCGTCCTCGGCCGCGCCGGGTCCGTAGCCGGCGAAGGGGTCGTCCCACCCGTTCGGGTGCGCGCCGCGGTCGGCGCGGCGCCGCCACTGGTCCACCGCCCACGCGCCGAGCCGCTCGTGCAGGCTGCGGTCCTCCTCGACCGGCCACAGCTCGCGGATCCCGGCGTTGGCCGCGGCCCCGATGAGCACCGCGATGGCGAGGGCGTAGAGCCAGATGAGCAGCACGATCGGGGCCGAGAGCGGCCCGTAGATCGACGTGCCACCGAGCGACGCAGCGATTGTGCCGCGCACGACGAACGACGCGAGCAGCCAGATGACGAGCGTCACCGCGGCCCCGGGCACGTCGCGCAGCCAGGGCGAGCGCCTCGGCGTCGACACGTGGTACAGGCTCGTGAGCCCGCCGACGACGAGGAGGGTGACGAGCGGCCAGTACAGCACCGTGAGGGCGTCCCACGGCTCCGGCAGGATCTGGCCGAGCAGGGTGGGGCCGAGCAGCACGAGGGGGATGGTCACGATGCCGAGCACGAGGGCGAGGAGGTACAGCGAGAACGACAGGGCCCGGGTCTGGACGATGCCGCGCACCCCGGACTGGCCGTACATGATCGAGATCGTGTCGACGAAGACGTTGAGCGCGCGCGAGCCCGACCACAGCGAGAGCAGGAAGCCGAGCGAGATGAGGTCGAAGCGTCCGTCGGTGAACACGTCGTCGACGGTCGGGCCGAGGGTGGAGCTGATGACGTCCTCGGTGAGGAAGCGGGCCGCGTACTCGTTGATGCCGTCGCGCACCTGCTCGACCGCCTCCGGTCCGAGGGCGCTGCCGAGGTACCCCAGTCCGCCGAACAGCCCGAGGACGAGGGGTGGCAGGGAGAGGAGCGCGAAGAAGCCGGCCTCCGAGGCCAGCCCGGTGACCCGGTAGCGCAGGCAGATCCGGATCGTCGCGACGACGAGCCGGGCGAGCGGCAGGAGGCCGGGGACCTGCGCGAGCAACCGCCGCAGGCGCCGCTTCGCGTCGGTCATGGGCCCCACCGTAACGGCCGTACGCTGCTGGGGTGCGGACCCACGTCGTCACCAACGTCGTCGCGGCGCCGAGCGGCCTCAACGCGCTGCGCTGCGACCCTGTCCTGTCCGAGGCCGTCGCGCGGTGGGTCTCGCCGACCGACCCCGAGGGGGCCGCAGCCCTCGACGACCTCGGGGCGCTCGCCGGCACCCCGCAGGTGCGCGCCTGGGCCGACCAGGCCGACCGGGTCACCCCGGTGCTGCGCACCCACGCCCCGACCGGCGTGCGGGTGGACGAGGTGGAGTACCACCCGGCCTACCACAGCCTCATGGAGGTGGCCGTCGGCAACGGCCTGACCGCCCACCCGTGGACCCGGCCCGCCGCGAGCGGCGCGCACGCACGGCGGGCCGCCGGGTTCCTCGTCTGGTCGCAGGTCGAGGCGGGGCACCTGTGCCCCGTCTCGATGACGTACGCCGCCGCGCCGGCGCTCTCGGCCGAGCCGGACCTCGCGGCGCGGTGGCTCCCCGGGCTCGCCTCGCGCGCCTACGACCCGGTGCTGCGCCCCATGGGCGACAAGCCCGGCCTCACCGTGGGGATGGGTATGACCGAGAAGCAGGGCGGCTCCGACGTGCGCGCCAACACGACGACCGCAGTGGCGGCGCCGGGCGGCCCCCTCGAGGGCGACACCTACCGGCTCACCGGGCACAAGTGGTTCTGCTCGGCGCCGATGAGCGACGCCTTCCTCGTCCTGGCGCAGACCGACGCCGGGGTCGGCTGCTTCCTCGTCCCGCGCGTCCTCGACGACGGCACCCGCAACGGCATCCACCTCCAGCGGCTCAAGGACAAGCTCGGCAACCGCTCGAACGCCTCGTCCGAGATCGAGCTCGAGCACGCGTGGGCGGCGCGGGTCGGCGAGGAGGGCCGGGGCATCCGCACGATCATCGGCATGGTCGCCTCGACGCGGCTCGACTGCGTGCTCGGCTCGACGGCGACGATGCGGGCGGCCCTCGTGCGGGCGGTCCACCACGCCCGGCGGCGCAGCGCCTTCGGCGCGCTGCTCGTCGACCAGCCGCTCATGCGCAACGTCCTCGCCGACCTCGCCCTCGAGAGCGAGGCGGCCACGGTGCTCGCGATGCGGCTCGCCCACGCCGTCGACGCCGGGGAGGACGACCTCGTGCGGCTCGGGGTCGCCCTCGGCAAGTTCTGGGTGTGCAAGCGCACCGCCCCGATGGTCGCCGAGGCGCTGGAGTGCCTCGGCGGCAACGGCTACGTCGAGGAGAACGGCCTGGCGCGGCTCTACCGTGAGGCCCCGCTCAACTCGATCTGGGAGGGCTCGGGCAACGTCAACGCGCTCGACGTCGTGCGGGCACTGACCCGCGAGCCGGCGTCCCTCGCCGCGCTCGGCAAGGAACTCGCCCTGGCCCGCGGGCACGACCCGGTGCTCGATGCCGCGATCGACGAGTGCGAGTCGGCGTCGGCACGTGCGCTCGCTCCCGACGCGCCGTGGGCGGCGCGGCGCCTCGTCGAGCGGCTCGCGCTGACCCTCCAGGCGGCGCTGCTCGTGCGCCACTCCCCCGGGCCCGTCGCCGACGCCTTCGTCGTGAGCCGCCTCGGTGGCGAGCACGGCGCCTCGTTCGGCACGCTCGGGGCGTCCGTCGGGGCGGATGCCGTGGCGCAGCTGCTCGAGCGTTCGCTCAGGGACTGAGCGCCAGGCGCTCCTTCTCCGCCTCGACGTCGAAGTCGGCGGCCGGCCAGCGGGGGTCCATCGCCTCGAGGTGCTCGAGCAGCAGGTTGGTCACGGCGAGCCGGGCGTACCACTTGTTGTCCGCCGGCACGACGAACCACGGGGCGGCATCCGTCGAGCACTTCTCGAGCGCGGCCTGGTAGGCCTGCATGTAGTCGGCCCAGTGGGCGCGCTCGTCGACGTCCCCGGGGTTGAACTTCCAGTGCTTGTCCTCGCGCTCGAGCCGCTCGGCGAGCCGGGCCTTCTGCTCCGCGCTCGAGATGTGCAGCATGACCTTGACCATCGTCGTGCCGCCGGCGACGACGCGCCGCTCGAAGGCGTTGATCTGGGCGTAGCGGCGGGACCACGTCGGGCGTGGCACGAGGTCGTGGACGCGCACGATGAGGACGTCCTCGTAGTGGCTGCGGTCGAAGACGCCGAGGTCGCCCGGCACCGGCAGCGCACGACGGATGCGCCAGAGGAAGGGGTGACGCCTCTCCTCCGCGGTGGGCGCCTTGAACGAGGTGATCTCGACACCCTGGGGGTCGACCGCGCCGACGACGTGGCGCATGATGCCGCCCTTGCCGGAGGTGTCCATGCCCTGGATGACGAGGAGGACCGAGCGGGCGCCGCCGCCCCGGGACTCCGCGTACAGGCGCTCCTGCAGGTCGCCGAGGCGGTCGTGGAGCTCGGCCATGACGACCTCGGCCTCGTCCTTGTCGCCGGAGAAGCCGGGTGTGCCCGCGGGGTCGACGTCCGCGAGCGAGAAGCCGGGCCCCACCCGCAGCAGCTGCGACCAGACGACCGGGTCGACGGCCTCGTCGGCGCGCGCCTGCTCGGCCTTGCGGCGCTTCTTCTCGGCCTTGCGCGCCGCCTTGCCGCTCAGCTGCGGGTCGGGGGTGACCTCGTCGGGGGCCGGAGCGCCGGCGACGGCGACCTCGGCCGCGGGGATGCCGGTGCCGTGGCCCTTCGCGGCCTTGGCGCCCTTGCCCTTGCCCTTGCCCTGGGCGGCCTTGCCCTTGGCGCCCTTGCCCTGGGCGCCCTTCGCAGCCTTGCCCTTGGCGCTCTTCGCGGCCTTCGTGTCCTTGTCCTTCTTCGCACCCTTGCCCATCGCCGCATCCTTGCAGACCGCCGCGCCGTCGGCGGGCCCGCCGCGCGCTCCATCTCGTCACCGGCCCGCGCTCCCGTGCTCTCCCGGCTGCCACACTCGGGGCATGCGCGTCCTGCTCGACCCGCGCCGCCCGGCGCGCCCCGGCTCCCGCGTCACCGATGCCGACCTGGCCGCCCTCTACGCGTTCCCGCCCGGTCGTCGCTGGGTGCGCTCGAACTTCGTGAGCACCCTCGACGGCTCGGCCGTCGGAGCGGACGGGCGCAGCGGCTCGGTCAACACGCCCGCCGACAACCGGGTCTTCGCCCTCCAGCGCGACCTCGGCGAGGCGGTGCTCGTCGGGTCGGGCACGGTGCGGGCCGAGGGATACGAGCGGCTCGTGCCGACCCGGCGGCGCTCGTCGCCGGCGGCGCTCGTCGTCGTCAGCGGCTCGGGCCGGGTGCCCGAGGGGCTTCGGGCACCGCGCGAGGGCCGCGGCCCGGGGCTGCTCGTCACCTGCGCCGCGGCCGGGGCCCGGCGGCTCGACCGCGCCCGGTCGGACCTCGGCGCGGATGCCGTCCTCGTCGCCGGGCAGGAGGAGGTCGACCTCCCGCTCGCCCTCGACGGGCTCGCCGCGCGCGGGCTGCGGCACGTCCTGTGCGAGGGTGGCCCGACGCTCCTCTCGGCGGCGCTGGCGGCCGGCGTCGTCGACGAGCTGGCGCTCTCCCTCGTGCCGGCCGTCGTCGGTGGCGACGGCACCCGGATGACGAACGGTCCGGCGCTCGGCGAGGCGGACGGCATCCACCTCGCTCCCCGACTGCTCGTCGAGGAGGCGGGCACCCTGCTCGGTCTGTGGCGGGTGTGTCGCTGAGGGGTCACCCCGCGGCGAAGTCGGCGACGAGCCGCTCCCACCGCTCGGGATCGGTGTTCCACTCCGTGCAGTGCCGCGCGACGGTCCACTCCTCGAACGTCACGAGGTCCGGGCGCACCCGGGCCAGCTCGCGGGACGGCCCGACCGGCACGAACTCGTCGTCGACGGAGTGGATGAGCAGGATGCGGTGGTGCAGCTCGTCGGCACGGCTCACCCAGTCGGTCTTCGCGAGGTCGACGCCCTCGCGCACCCCGACGAGGCGGTGCCCCCACCGCTGGCGCATCATCACCCGGGCGAGCGATCCGACGTGACGGGGCAACCGGTGGCCGCGGGCGTGGTGGGCGAGCACGTCGCCCCAGTCGATGACCGGGCCGTCGAGCACGACCCGGGAGACCAGACCGGCCAGGGACGAGCGGTCGAGCAGCTGGAGCGCGATCGCCCCGCCCATCGACCAGCCCACGAGCAGCACCTCCCGGGCGCCGTGCGCCACGGCGTGGCGCAGCGCCGCCTCGATGTCACGCCACTCCGAGAGCCCGAGGTTGTAGCGGCTGTCGGGGCCTGCCGGCACGCCCTCGTCGTTGCGGTAGCTCGGGACGAGGCAGGTCCAGCCGTGCGCGAGCAGCGGCGGCATCGCCCGGATCGTCTCCTCGCGGCGGGCGCCGCGGCCGTGGACGAGCACGGCCCACCGCCCGACGTCGTCGGTCCCGGCCTGCGGGCGCACGACCCAGGCCGGCATCGCACCGAGCTCACCGGCGTAGGTGACGTGCTCGGTGCGGGCACCGATGCTCACGTCGGGCGGGGAGCCGTGGAAGTAGGCGTTCCAGCGGGCCGGGCCGGGAGCGAGGTATCCGCGGTCGACCGCGAGCAGCTCGCGTTCGACGGTGCCGCGGGTGGCGTCGACGCGCATGATGTCGCCGACGCGGACGTGACCGAAGCCGTTGTCGATCCACAGTCCGTACCGACCGGGCACGATCGTCTCCGGGGTGGCCGTGAGCGTGACGGTGTGGGCAGCAGCCGCGCGCACGACGACGTCGTCGGGGCGCTGCCGGTCCGGGGTCAGCACCCGCCGAGCGAAGTAGGCCGCCGCGACGAGGGAGCCAGCGCCGCTCGCGACCGCGCTCGTCACCCCCACCGCAGCGCCGGCGGTTGCGGCCCTGCGGGCGCGGCGCGAGGTGATCGGCCGGTTCGCCGGGGCCGCAGCGGTGGCACCATCCGCCGGACCCGTCACGCACTCCCCCCGGCCAGGACCTCGGACAGGTCGTAGGACACCGGTTCGTCGAGCTGGTCGAAGGTGCAGTCGGCGGGGTCCTTGTCGGGTCGCCACCGCACGAACTGGGCGGTGTGACGGAAGCGCACGCCCTCGAGGTGGTCGTAGCGCACCTCGACGACCCGCTCGGGGCGCAGCGGCGTGAACGAGAGGTCCTTGCCGGAGGCCCATCGGCTGCCCGCGGCGGCCTGCGGCGTGCGGGTGCCCTCCTGCTGTGCGGCCCAGCGCCAGGGGTGCTCGTCGAAGGTCGTGACGAGCGGCTGGAGCTCGTCGAACAGCTCCTTGCGCCGGGCCATCGGGAACGCACCGATGACCCCGACCGAGACGAGCTGGCCGTCGGCGTCGTGGATGCCGAGCAGCAGGCTGCCGATGAGGTCGGCGCCGCTCTTGTGTGTGCGGTAGCCGGCGACGACGCAGTCGGCCGTGCGCTCGTGCTTGATCTTGGCCATGGTGCGCTTGTCGGGCTCGTAGGGGCCGTCGAGCTGCTTGGCGACGAGCCCGTCGAGCCCGGCCCCCTCGAACTCGGTGAACCACTCGGCGGCGACCGCACGGTCGGTCGTCGCCCGGGTCAGGTGGATCGGGGCCCGGGCGTCGGCCAGGGCCTGCTCGAGCAGGGCCCGGCGCTCACGGAACGGCCGGCCGGTGAGGTCGTCGTCACCGAGCGCGAGCAGGTCGAAGGCCACGAACCGGGCCGGCGTCTCGACCGACAGCTTCGTGACCCGGCTCGCCGCGGGGTGGATGCGCTGGCTCAGCAGGTCGAAGTCGAGGCGGTCCTCACCCGGCCGCACGACGATGATCTCGCCGTCGACGACACACCGGTCCGGCAGGTTCGCCAGGGCCGCCTCGACGACCTCGGGGAAGTAGCGGGTCATCGGCTTCTCGTTGCGGCTGCCGATCTCGACGAGATCGCCCGAGCGGAAGACGATCGAGCGGAAGCCGTCCCACTTGGGCTCGAAGCTGACCTCCTGGCCCTCGAGCGCCGCGATGCCCCTGACCGACTTCGCGAGCATCGGCGCGACCGGCGGCACGACCGGCATCCGCCACCGCTCCCGCTCGGCGGCGTCGCGCTCGGCCTTGGGGGCCATGTACTCGGCGTCGGCCTTGTCGGTGCGGCGCTTGCTCGGCTGCACCCGCGGCGGCTCGCCGGGCATCTTGGGGTAGTCGGGCGGGAAGTTGAGCTCACCGAGGCCGCGCTGCTCGACATCGCGCTGCCAGAGGGCGAGGGCGCCGGTGACGTCGCCGACCACGCCTTCGATGTCGGCCCAGGCGTCGCCACGGTCCTCGAGCACGTCGGGCACGGTGAGCACGGTGAAGTCGCCGGGGGTGACGGTCGACAGCTCGGCCCACGTGACCGGCATCGAGACGGGGGCGCCGGGCAGCGGGCGCGGGCTGTACGCGGAGGCGATGGTGCGGTCGCGGCAGGCCTGGTTGAAGTCGACGAAGACCCGCTCGCCGCGCTCCTCCTTCCACCACGACGACGTCACGAGGTCGGGCAGGCGTCGCTCGAGCTCGCGGGCGATGCCGATGACGCCGTGCCGCACGTCGAGGAACTCGTGGGTCGGGGCGATGCGCGCGTAGACGTGCACCCCCCGGTTGCCGCTCGTCTTGGCCCAGCCGGTCAGGCCGACCTCGGCGAGCAGCTCGCGCAGCGCGTGGGCGGCCTCGACGGCATCCGAGAAGGTGCGCCCGGGCTGCGGGTCGAGGTCGATGCGCAGCTCGTCGGGGTGGTCGTTGTCGGCCGTGCGCACCGGCCAGGGATGGAAGGTGACGGTGTTCATCTGCACCGCCCACACGGCGGTCGCGACCTCGTCGACGACGAGCTGCGCGTGCCGCCGCCCGCTCGGGTAGCGGCACGACGTCGTGCGCACCCAGCCGGGCAGCCCCTTGGGCGGGTTCTTCTGGTAGAACTCCTCGCCGTCGATGCCGTCGGGGAACCGCTGGAGCGTGACGGGGCGGTCGCCGATGTGGTGCACGAGCGGGTCGCCGACCGCGACGACGTAGGCCGCGAGGTCGCCCTTGGTGATGCCCGCATCGGGCCACATGACCCGGTCGGGGCTGGTCAGGCGCACCTCACGGGGGCCTTCGGGCCCCTCGACCTCCAGCACCTGCACGTCGACCATGTCGCGAGCCTAACGACGGCCGCCGACGCGCGGTGGGGTGACGGGCCCGTGGCGGCGGGAACCATCCGCTGCCCGCCGCTGTTGGGCTGGACATGACGATGAAGCCGAGCCCGCGTCCCTATGCCGTCGACCGCACCGAGGAGGAGTGGCGCGCGGCCCTCTCACCCGCGGAGTACGCCGTGCTGCGCGAGGCCGGCACCGAGCGGCCGTACACCGGCGAGTACACCGACGCCAAGGCCGTCGGGGTCTACGCCTGCCGGGCCTGCGGCGCCGAGCTGTTCGCGTCCGAGACGAAGTTCGACAGCCACTGCGGGTGGCCGTCCTTCTTCTCGCCGTTGGCCGGGGACTCCGTGGAGTACCTCGAGGACCGCTCGCTGCCCGGGCGCCCCCGGGTCGAGGTGCGGTGCGCGACATGCGGCAGCCACCTCGGGCACGTCTTCGAGGGCGAGGGCTACGACACCCCCACCGACCAGCGGTACTGCATCAACTCGATCAGCCTCACCCTGCGCCCCACCGAGAACACCTGACCCTCCCCGGGGCGGCTGACTTTTCCGCCCCATGAGCGAAACCCGAGGTCCGCCGGGGTTGATACCCCTTGCTGACCTCGGGTTTCCCTGGCCCGGCGGCGCGCCCCCCGTCGTCCACAGGCCGGATGCCGTCGGCCCGCCCTCCACAGCCCGCTCACCACGGCATCCCGGTTCCCCGATCCGGGTCACCGTGGGGGCATGGACACCACGGTCGACCCCGCGCTCCTGGCCCGAGCGTCCGCGCAGCACGGGATGCTGACCTCGGCCCAGGCGCGGAGCCTCGGGGTCAGCCCGCTCGTGCTCGGGCGGCTCGTCCGGTCGGGCCGACCTCGAGCGCCCGGGTGCGGTCGTCGCCGCGGTGCGCCGAGCCCTGGCCGCCACGGCCTGAGCGACGCCAGCACGGCATCCAGGATGCGCGCTCGGCTGGGCACGGGAAACGCGAGGTCCGCGGGACGTATCAACCCGTGCGGACCGCGGCCTTCCCTCATGGGGCGGAGAAGTCGGGGCGCGGGTGGGTCAGCGCTGGCGGTGCACGAGGGTCCGCACCGGCACGCGGGGCCCGGTGTAGAAGGGCACCTCCTCGCGCACGTGCATCCGCGCGCGCGAGGCCCGCAGCTCGCGCATGAGGTCGACGATGCGGTGCAGCTCGTCGGCCTCGAACGCGAGGATCCACTCGTAGTCGCCGAGCGCGAACGACGCGATCGTGTTGGCCCGCACGTCGGGGTACTCGCGCGCCATCTGTCCGTGCTCGACGAGCATGTCGCGCCGCTCGGTGTCGTCGAGGAGGTACCAGTCGTAGGAGCGGACGAACGGGTAGACGCACACGTAGTCGCGCGCCTCCTCGTCGGCCATGAACGCGGGGATGTGGCTCTTGTTGAACTCCGCGGGTCGGTGCAGGGCGGCGACCGACCACACGGGGTCGAGGTGCTCGCCGTAGGCGGTGCGCAGGAACCCGTGGTAGGCCTCCTGGAGCGCCTCGATCGTCTCGGCGTGCCACCACACCATGACGTCGGCGTCGGCCCGCAACCCGGCGACGTCGTACGTGCCGCGCACGACGACGTCCCGCTCGGCGAGGTCGGTGAACAGCTCCTCGACCTCGTGAGCGAGGGCATCGCGGTCCTCGTCGCCGATCGGCTCCGCGAGCGCGAACACCGACCACATGGCGTAGCGGATCGTGTCGTTGATCTCGCGGATCCGGGCGGCACCGGGCTTCGCGGGGGTAGGACGGGTGGGCTCGCTCATGCGGGGTGCTCTCCTCGGGGGGACGCGATGGTGGTCAGGGTGCCCAGGTGCTCGACGGTGGCCCGGGCCGCCCGGGTGGCCGAGGCGACGACGGCCGGGATGCCGACCCCGTCGTACGCGGCGCCGGCCACCTCGAGCCCCGGGACGCGGGCGACGTCGGCGCGCACCGACGCGACGACGTCGACGTGGCCGACGGCGTACTGGGGCAGGCCCCCGCCCCAGCGCTGGACGTGCGCGTCGACGACGCGGGGCAGCGGTCGGCCGAGGGCCGCGCCGACCTCGGCGACCGAGACGGCGACGAGGTCGGCGTCATCGCGCTGGAGGACGGCCTCCTCGCGGGCCCGCCCGAGCGAGGCCCGAAGGTGCACGACCTGCTCGGACGCCGCACCGGTCCAGGCCCACTTGCGGAAGCTGAACGTGCTCGCCTTGATGGTGCGGCCCTCGACCGGCGGCACGAGGAATCCCGAGCCGGTCACCTCCTCGAGGCCGGCGCGCTCGACGGCGAGGGTCACGACGGCCGTCGACGCGGTCTCGACGCCGCCGAGCAGGGCCGCGGCCCGCGGGGCGTGGTCGGCGAGCAGGCGGGAGGCCGGGGCGGGCGGCACGCACACGACGACGGCGTCGGCGGTGAGCACCTCGGGCGAGGCGGCCGAGCCGACGACGAGCCGCCACCGCCCGTCGGCCCGGTCGAGGCGCCGCACCATGGCACCGGTGCGCACCGTGGCCCCGCGCGCCCGCAGCTCGTCCGCGACGAGCCCGGGCAGCCGGCCGACGCCGCCGCGCAGGCCGGCGAACGGCGGCCGCGCCACGGCATCCGCCGGTGCGTGGCTGTCGGATGCCGTGACACCGGTCGCGCGTGCCGGGCCGGCGCCGAGGGGGGTCAGGAGGCTCGAGCCGCACGTCGCCCGCTCCCACAGCACCGGCATCGTGGCGCGCAGCGACAGCCGGGCCGCGTGGCCGGCGTACACACCGCCGAGGAGGGGCTCGACGAGCCGGTCGACGACCGCGCGGCCGAGCCGGGTGCCCACGTAGTCCCCGACCGAGACGTCGTCGGCGAGCGCCCCTGCCGGCCACGGGCGCTCGGACCGCAGCCGCTCGACCTCGGCGTCGGTGAGCACGCTGCGGGCCGCGTCGGGGTCGGTCGGGACCCCCATGAGGGTCGCGCGGGGCAGCGGGCGCAGGGCACCCCGGCTCCACACCGAGGCCGCGGTCGTCGCCGGGCTGACGAGGTCGCGCGCGGCACCGACGCGCGCCACGAGGTCGGTGGCCTCGGGGCGCACCGCGAGCACCGACTCGGCGCCGACGTCGACGAGGTGTCCGGCGACGGGCGCGAGGCGCAGCTTGCCGCCGACGTCGTCGGACCCCTCGAGCACGGTGACGTGCGCCGCGGGGAGGGCGTCGAGCACCTCGAGGGCCGCGGTGAGACCGGCGATGCCGCCCCCCACGACGACGACGGCCGGCCTGGTGCTCACGGCCTGGGCGGACATGCGCCCAGCCTCTCACGCGGCCCGGACGTGTCCGCCGGCCGGCCCCGGCCCCGACCGCAGCCCCGGCCCCGACCCCGGTGGGTCCATCGTCGGGAGGAGCAGTCGCGACGCCGGGTGGATGGCGACGGCGTCCCGACGTCCGAGCCGACGGTCGTGACCTGATCGAGACCCGCAGCCGGGAACCCGCGCGAGGCGCCGGGCGCCACACCGCCAGCACCCCCACGACGAAGGAGTCACGATGCGCACACCGGTCCGCCCCGTCCACCGGCTCGCCACCGCCGCCGGCCTCGCCCTCGCCGTCGGGGTCACCGCCCTCGGCGGCTGCGGCATCGGGGGTGGGTCCGACTCCGCCTCGGACTCCGCCCCGGATGCCGCCTCGGACTCCGCCCCGGAGGCCGCGGCCTCGCAGTCCCGGGCCGAGGCCGGTGACACCTCCGGCGGCGCGGTGGCCGAGGAGGCCGAGAAGCTACCCGCCGGCGCCGCCGCCGAGGGCACCGATGCCTCCGCCGTCGCCTCGGCCGTCGCCGACCGCAAGCTCGCCCGCCGCGCCGACATCTCGCTCACGGTGACCGACGTCGACGCCGCGGCCACCCGGGTGCGCGCGATCGCGGCCACCGCCGACGGCATCGTGCTGGCGGAGGCCATCTCGAGCGAGCCCGACCTCCCCGGCACCGGCGGCTTCAGCACGATCACGATCTCGGTCCCCACCGCGGCGCTCGACACGACCCTCGACCGGCTCTCGGAGCTCGGCGAGGTCCACTCGCGCAACACCTCGACCGAGGACGTCACGGCGCAGTACGTCGACACCGAGTCCCGCGTCAAGACCATGCAGGCGAGCGTGGACCGGGTGCGCGCCCTCATGACCCGGGCGACGAAGCTCGGTGACGTCGTCACCCTCGAGGCCGAGCTGTCCCGCCGGCAGGCGGACCTCGAGGCCCTGCAGACCCAGCTCGCGGCCCTCGACGACGCCGTGGCCCTCTCCCCCGTCGAGGTGCGCCTCAGCACCGACGCCGACGTCCTCGAGGAGCCGGGCGACGACACCGGGTTCCTCGCGGGCCTGAGCGCCGGGTGGACGGCCTTCACGACGTCGGTGGGCGTGCTCCTCACCGGCCTCGGCGCCGTGCTCCCGTTCGCGGTCGCCCTCGCCCTCGTGCTCGTGCCGCTCGGGATCTGGGTGCGGCGTCGGGCCCCACGCACCCCGCCGGCCGGCCCGACGGCCCTGCAGCCACCCCCGGCCTGACCGGGGCCGGTCCCGCCGCGCCCGAGCGCGACGGCGTGGCGGTCACCGCGCGGAGGCCTCGTGCACGAGCTCGACGACCCGGGTCAGAACGTCGGGATCGGTGTCGGGCAGCACCCCGTGACCGAGGTTGAAGATGTGACCGGGCGCGGCGCGGCCCTCGTCGACGATCGCGCGGACCCGGCGCTCGAGCGGCTCCCACGGCGCGAAGAGCAGCGCGGGGTCGAGGTTGCCCTGGACGGCGTAGCGGCCCCCGAGTCGCTCGAGGGCGTCGGTGAGCGAGACGCGGTAGTCGACGCCGACGACCTCCGCCCCCACCTCACCCATGAGCGCGAGCAGCTCGCCGGTGCCGACCCCGAAGTGGATGCGGGGCACGTCGAGGTCCGAGACGGCGGCGAGTGCGGCCGTGGAGTGCGACCGGACGGATGCCGTGTAGTCGGCGCGGCTCAGCACGCCCGCCCACGAGTCGAAGAGCTGCACGACGGACGCCCCCGCCTCGGCCTGCACCCTCAGGAAGGCGCCCGAGATCTGCGCGAGCTGGGCGCACAGGTCGTGCCAGAGCGCCGGGTCGCCGTGCATGAGCGCCTTGGTGTGCTCGTGGTTGCGCGACGGCCCGCCCTCGACGAGGTAGGAGGCGAGGGTGAACGGCGCCCCCGCGAAGCCGATGAGCGGCGTCGCACCGAGCTCGGCGGTGAGCAGGCCCACGGACTCGGTGATGTCGGGGACGTCGTCGGGAGTGAGGTCGCGCAGCTGGGCCAGATCGGCTCGCGAGCGGATCGGCCGCGCGACGACCGGCCCGACCCCCGCGACGATGTCGAGGTCCACCCCGATCGCCGCCAGCGGCACGACGATGTCGGAGAAGAAGATGGCGGCGTCGACACCGTGGCGGCGCACCGGCTGGAGGGTGATCTCGGTGACGAGGTCCGGCCGCCGGCACGACTCGAGCATCCCGACGCCCTCGCGCACCCGGCGGTACTCGGGAAGGGAGCGGCCGGCTTGGCGCATGAACCACACGGGCGTGTGCGGCACGTCCTGCCGGCGCGCGGCGCGCACGACGGGGGATGCCGCGGTGGCGCGGCGCACGGCGTCTCCGGGGACCGTCGTTCGGGCCGGCGCGGGCTGGGTGGTGTCGGGGGTCGTCACGACGCGACATCCTCCCATCCCTGCGTCCGGCAGGTTGGGCCCCAGGGCCCCCGACCTGCCTGACGCACCGCCGAAGCCCGGCCTACAGGGCCGTGACCGCCGCGCCGCCGACGGCGAGGACCACCCCGACCTGCTGCACCCTCCGGAGCCGTTCGTCGAGGAGGAGCCTGGCCCAGATCGTCGTCACGACGGGGTAGAGGGAGCCGAGCACCGAGGCGACGCTCACCTGGCCGCGCGAGGACGCGACGGCGAACATCGCGTTCGCGACGAGGTCGCCGCAGCCGATCGCGAGGAGCGCCGGCGTCTCGCGGAGCCTGATCCCGCCCGCGGTGCGCAGTGCGAGGGCGAGCACGACGAGGATGGCGACCGAGGTGACCCGCATGCCCCACAGGGTGAACAGGGTCGAGACGCGCGCGCCCCGGTCGAGGCAGAACAGGGCGAGACCGAAGCCCACGGCCGCGAACCCGGCGAGCACGACCGGGCGGGCCGAGACGTCCCCGCTCAGCTCGGGCCCGGAGGCGAGGGTGACCCCGACGACCGCGACGAGCATGCCGACCCACGCCCACGGCGAGGGCTCCTCACCGCTCGCGACACCGAGCACGACGGGGACGACGACGCCGAGCGCGGCGATCGGCGCGACGACGCCCATCGTCCCCGCCGACAGGGCGGAGTAGAAGCAGATGAGGCCGGTCATGCCCGACAGCCCCGCGGCCAGGGCCCACACCGGCCAGCCCTCCCACGTCACGGTGTCCCACCGGAGCGCGACGACGACCGAGATGACGAGGAGCGCGAGGGCCTGGGTCCAGCCCACGACGGCGACCGCCGGATGCCGTCGGGAGGCGAGTCCCGCGAAGAAGTCGGAGGTGCCCCAGGCCAGGGAGGACCCGAGGGCGAGGATGCTCAGCACCGCCGAAGCCTAGCCACGCCGGGCGCCGCCCCGGCGTGCCCTCCACCCGTGGCGCCCCGGACGGCATACATTGCTTGGGTGTCCAGCCGCACCGTGACCGGTCGCGAGTCGCCCGAGTTCGCCAGCGCCCTCGAGCAGCTCCACCGTGCCCGCCTGCGCTCGGAGATCCGGCTCACCGAGGTCCCGGCCCCCCAGCGGATCGCCCCGTACGCCGTCGCCCTCACCGCCGACGTCATCGACCCCCGCGACCCCGACGACGACCTGGCCTCCGGCCGGTTCGTCCTGCTCCACGACCCGAGCGCGCCCGAGCCGTGGGGCGGCCAGTGGCGCGCCGTGACGTTCGCGCGCGCCGAGCTCGAGCCCGAACTGGCCACCGACCCGCTGCTCGGCGAGGTCGGCTGGAGCTGGCTCGTCGACGCCCTCGAGGCGCGTGGCGTCGACTACGCCGCCGAGGCCGGCACGGTGACCCGGGTCGTCTCGCAGAGCTTCGGTGGGCTCGCGGACCGCCCGGCGAGCGTCGAGATGGAGGTGCGCGCGTCGTGGACGCCGCTCGGGTCCGAGGTCGGCGAACACCTCCTCGCCTGGGCCGACCTGCTGTGCACGATCGCCGGCCTCCCCCCGCTGCCCGAGGGTGTCGTCGCCCTCCCCGGACCGCGCCGCTGAGATGAGCTCCGAGACGGCAGCCGCCGACGCCCCGGACGACGCCGCGACCCTCGTGCCCCTCCACGAGCCGTCCGAAGGGGTCCCCCGCGTCGTCGAGACCGAGCGAGGGCTGGCCCGGGCGTCCGCGGCCGTCGCGGCCGGCGAGGGGCCGGTCGCGATCGACGCCGAGCGTGCGTCCGGCTACCGGTACGGCCAGCGGGCCTACCTCGTCCAGGTGCGCCGCGAGGGTGCGGGCACCTGGCTCATCGACCCGATGGCCTGCCCGGACCTCACCCCGCTCGACGACGCCATCGGCGCTGCGGAGTGGATCCTCCACGCGGCGACGCAGGACCTTGCGTGCCTCGCGGAGGTGGGGCTGCGGCCCCGCCAGCTCTTCGACACCGAGCTCGCCGGCCGGATCCTCGGGCTGCACCGGGTCGGGCTGGCCGCGGTCGTCGAGCACTACCTCGGGCTGAGCCTGGCCAAGGAGCACTCGGCGGTCGACTGGTCCACCCGCCCGCTGCCCGAGCCGTGGCTGCGCTATGCCGCGCTCGACGTCGAGGTGCTCAGCGAGCTGCGCAACCTCATGGGCGTGGACCTCGCCGCGCAGGGCAAGGCCGAGTGGGCCCGCCAGGAGTTCGCCGCCCTGCTCGAGTGGGCCCCCACCGAGCGGGTCGACCCGTGGCGGCGCACGTCCGGCCTGAACACCCTGCGCTCGCGCCGCGCGGTCGGCATCGTGCGCGAGCTCTGGTACGCCCGCGACGACATCGCCCGCGAGCGCGACACCTCCGTCGGACGGGTGCTCCCGGATGCCGCGCTCGTCGAGATCGCCCGGGCGGCGCCGCGCACGACGGCCGAGCTGCCGGGCGGGCACCGGGCCATCGGCCGGTACGGCCGGCAGTGGGTCGCGGCCGTGCGTCAGGCCCTCGCGATCCCCGAGCAGGACCTCCCCCCGCGCACCCTTCCCTCCGACGGGCCGCCGCCGCCGCGGGTCTGGGCCGAGAAGAACCCCCTCGCGGCCGACCGGCTCGGCGCGACCCGGGCCGCGCTCACCGCCTTCGCCCAGGACCGCGTCATCCCCGTCGAGAACGTCTGCTCCCCCGACCCGCTGCGCCGGGTCGTGTGGCAGCCCCCGTCCGAGCCCGACGAAGCCGCCTTCAGCCGGGCCCTGCTCGACCAGGGGGTGCGCCCCTGGCAGGCGGAAGTCGTGGCACCGATGCTCGTCACCGCCTTCACGCAGTTCCCCGACCCCTGACCACCCCGTCGCGCTGCCCCCGCCCGGCGTGACGTCTCTCACCCCCGCGACGCCAGCCTCGCTAAGCGCTCGCTTAGTACGCTGGCGGAGCCGTGCCCGGGGTCCCGGGCCGGTCCGCCCGTCGTGACCAGGAGGCCACCGCCGTGCCCCGTACCCTCCAGGAGGTCGTCTTCGTCGACGGCGTCCGCACCCCCTTCGGCAAGGCCGGCGAGAAGGGCATGTACGCCCAGACCCGCGCCGACGACCTCGTCATCAAGTGCGTCCGCGAGCTGCTGCGCCGCCACCCCGAGCTGCCGAAGGAGCGCGTCGAGGAGGTCGCGCTCGCGGCGACGACGCAGATCGGCGACCAGGGGCTGACCCTCGGGCGGCTCGCCGGGCTGCTGTCGGGCCTGCCGACGTCGACGCCCGGCTACTCGATCGACCGGATGTGCGCCGGGGCGATGACCGCGGTGACCAACGTCGCCTCCTCGATCGGCGTCGGCGCGATCGACGTCGCCATCGCGGGCGGGGTCGAGCACATGGGCCGCCACCCGATGGGTGAGGGCATCGACCCGAACCCCCGGATCATCGGCGAACGGGTCGTCGACGAGTCGGCCCTCGTCATGGGCAAGACGGCCGAGAACCTCCACGACCGCTACCCGCACCTCACGAAGGAACGCTGCGACGCGTACGCCGTGAACAGCCAGCGCAAGCTGGCCGCGGCCTACGCGGCCGGGAAGGTCCAGCCCGACCTCGTACCCGTCGCGACCCGGCACGTCGAGAAGGGCTGGGGCCTCGCGACCGCCGACGAGCCGCCCCGCCCCGGCACGACGCTCGAGGAGCTCGCCGGTCTGAAGACGCCCTTCCGCCCGCACGGCAACGTCACCGCGGGCAACGCCGCCGGGCTCAACGACGGCGCCACCGCGTGCCTCCTCGCCTCCGAGGCGGCCGCCGCCGAGCTCGGCCTCCCCGTGCGGATGCGGCTGGTCTCCCACGCCTTCGTCGGCGTCGAGCCGGAGGTCATGGGCATCGGCCCGGTCCCCGCGGCCGAGAAGGCCTTGCGCAAGGCCGGCCTGACGATCGACGACATCGGGCTCTTCGAGCTCAACGAGGCGTTCGCCGTGCAGGTCATCGCCTTCCTCGACCACTTCGGCATCGCCGACGACGACGAGCGGGTCAACCCGTGGGGCGGCGCGATCGCGGTCGGCCACCCGTTGGCCTCTTCCGGCGTGCGGCTCATGACCCAGCTGGCCCACCACTTCGAGGAGCACCCCGAGGTGCGCTACGGCCTCACCGCGATGTGCATCGGCATCGGCATGGGCGGCTGCGTCATCTGGGAGAACCCCGCATGGGGGGCTGTGTCCCCCATGGACCCGCCGGACGACCGCCACCACGCGGATCACGGCAGCGACCACACCGGCACCGACGGCTCGGAGGCCTGAACCATGACGACCACCACCCAGACCCCCCAGACACCCGTCGCCGCCGGCATGCCGGCCGAGGTCGTGACCCGCACCCCGGTGCAGGACGTCACGCTCCCCGGCGGCGCCGGCATCCTCGCCCTCGTCACCCTCGACAACGGGCTCGACCACACCCGCCCCAACACCTTCGGCCCGCAGACGATCGCCGGGCTGCAGGCCACCGTCGACGGGCTGCGCGTGCGGGCCGAGGCCGGCGAGATCCAGGCCGTCGGCATCACCGGCAAGCCGTTCAGCTTCGCCGTGGGGGCCGACCTCTCGGGCCTGCCGCACGTCACCGAGCGGGAGCAGGCGCTCGCCACGGCGCGGGCCGGACACGGGGCGTTCGCGTCGATCATGGACCTGCCGGTGCCGACCTTCGCCTTCGTCAACGGCATGGCGATGGGCGGCGGCGTCGAGATCGCCCTCGCGTGCGACCATCGCACGGTCTCCGCGGGCGTTCCCGCCTTCGCGCTCCCCGAGACCTTCCTCGGCCTCCTCCCGGGCTGGGGCGGCTGCTACCTCCTGCCGAACCTCGTCGGCCCGGCCGATGCGCTCACGGTCATCATCGAGAACCCGCTGTCGCAGAACCGGATGCTCAAGGCCAAGGAGGTCGCCGCCCTCGGCATCGCCGACGTGCTCCTCGAGCCCGCCGACTTCATCGAGGACTCGCTGCGCTGGGCCGCCGGTGTGCTGACCGGCGCCGTGACCGTGCAGCGCCGGGAGGTCGACCGGGATGCCGCCGCCTGGGAGGCCGCGTGCGACGCCGCGCGCAAGGTCGTCCTCGCCAAGACCGCGGGTCGCGCACCCGGGGCGCTGCGCGCCGTCCAGCTCGTGCGTGCCGCCCGCACGGCCACCCGCGAGGAGGCGTTCGCCGCCGAGGACGAGGCGCTGGGCGACCTCGTCATGAGCGACGAGCTGCGGGCCGGGCTCTACGCCTTCGACCTCGTCCAGAAGCGCGCCAAGCGGCCCGCCGGGGCGCCGGACAAGGCGCTCGCCCGGCCGGTGACGAAGGTCGGGATCGTCGGTGCCGGGCTCATGGCCAGTCAGCTCGCGCTGCTCTTCGCCCGCCGCCTCGGCGTGCCCGTCGTCATGACCGACCTCGACGAGGACCGCGTGGCCAAGGGCGTCGGCTGGGTGCACGCCGAGATCCGGGGGCTCCTCGAGAAGCGGCGCCTGTCCCCGGACAAGGCGGCGTTCCTCACCGGGCTCGTCAGCGGGTCGACGAGCAAGGACGGCTTCGCGGACGCGGACTTCGTCATCGAGGCCGTCTTCGAGGAGATGGCGGTCAAGCAGCAGGTCTTCGCCGAGGTCGAGGCGGTCGTCTCGCCCGAGTGCGTGCTCGCGACGAACACCTCGTCGCTGTCGATCACGCTGATGGCGAGCGAGCTGGCGCACCCCGAGCGGGTCGTCGGCTTCCACTTCTTCAACCCGGTGGCCGTCATGCCGCTGCTCGAGGTCGTCCCGGGCGAGGCGACCGACGACGCCGCCCTCGCGACGGCCTTCGCGACGGGCCGCGCGCTCGGCAAGACGACGATCCGGGTCAAGGACTCGGCCTCGTTCGTCGTCAACCGCCTGCTCGGCCGCTTCATGGGTGAGTTCTCGCGGATCGTCGACGAGGGCACCCCCGTGGCCACCGCGGACCGGGCCGTCGCGGGCCTGGCCCCCATGCCGCCGTTCGTGCTCCTCGGGCTCGTCGGGCCGGCGATCGCGCTGCACAACAGCCAGACCCTCCACCGCGCGTTCGGCGACCGCTTCCACGTCTCGCCGAGCCTGCGTCGCCTCGTCGAGGCCGGCAAGCGCGGCTACTACCGCATGGAGGACGGGCGCCCCGTACCGGACCCGGAGGTGCTCGCGATGGCCGAGCAGCCCGAGCACCCGGTCGAGCTGACCGTGGAGCAGGCCCGCGAGCGCATCCTCGGCGTGCTGGCCGAGGAGGTCGGGCTCATGCTCTCCGAGGGCGTCGTGCAGGCCCCGATGGACATCGACCTCGCGATGATCACCGGCGCCGGGTTCCAGTCCTGGAACGGCGGGCTGTGCCCGCTCCTGGACCGTGAGGGGGTCTCCGAGCGCGTCCTCGGCCGCCGCCTGCTGCCTGCGGGCGTCGCGAGCGTCCCGGCCTGAGCCCGCTCGAGCCGAGCGGCCCGCCCCCCGGGCACGACACCGGCGGGCGGGCCACGGCATCCCTGCTTATCTCACAGGTGATATACGATGGCGCGGTGACGACGACGACCTCCGACACGTACCTGACCCGGATCGGCACCCTCATCCGGGACGCCCGCCGCCACCAGGGGCTCACCCAGAGCGAGCTCGCCGACCTCCTCGGCACGAGCCAGAGCGCCGTCGCCCGTATCGAGCAGGGCAAGCAGAACCTCTCCCTCGAGATGCTCGCGCGGGTCGGCGAGAAGCTCGACAGCGAGTTCGTCTCGCTCGGCCACAGCGGCCCGCAGCACCTGCGCATCGTCGGCGGGAGGAAGCTGTCGGGCTCGATCCCGGTCAAGACGAGCAAGAACGCCGCCGTCGCCCTGCTGTGCGCGAGCCTGCTCAACAAGGGGCGCACGACGCTGCGCAGCCTGGCCCGCATCGAGGAGGTCAACCGGATCATCGAGGTGCTCACCTCGATCGGTGTCCGCGTGCGCTGGCTCCCCGACAGCAACGACCTCGAGATCGTGCCGCCGGCCCGCCTCGACCTCGCGAGCATCGACGTCGACGCGGCCCGGCGCACCCGCACCGTCATCATGTTCTTCGGCCCGCTGCTCCACGACCTGCCGGACTTCCAGCTGCCGTATGCCGGCGGCTGCGACCTCGGCACCCGCACCATCGAGCCCCACCTGTCCGCACTCAAGGCGTTCGGCCTCGACGTCGCCGCGACCCACGGCTTCTACGAGGCGCGGGTCGACCCGGCGCGGGCGCCCGAGCGCGCCATCGTGCTCACCGAGCGCGGCGACACGGTGACCGAGAACGTCCTCATGGCCGCCGCGCGCCACCCCGGCACGACGGTCATCCGCAACGCCTCCCCGAACTACATGGTCCAGGACCTGTGCTTCTTCCTCCAGGCGCTCGGGGTCACGATCGAGGGCATCGGCTCGACGACGCTCACCGTCACCGGGGTCGAGCACATCGACGTCGACATCGAGTACTCCCCGTCCGAGGACCCCATCGAGGCGATGAGCCTCATCGCCGCCGCCGTCGTGACCGAGTCGACGATCACCATCGAGCGGGTGCCGATCGAGTTCCTCGAGATCGAGCTGGCCACCCTCGAGGAGATGGGCCTGCACTTCGACATGACCCCGGAGTACCGCGCCCAGAACGGCCACACCCGGCTCGTCGACCTGACGATCCACCCCGGGCCGCTCAAGGCCCCGGTCGACAAGATCGCCCCGATGCCGTTCCCAGGCCTGAACATCGACAACCTGCCGTTCTTCGCCCTCATCGCGGCCTGCGCCGAGGGCACGACGATGATCCACGACTGGGTCTACGAGAACCGCGCCATCTACCTCACCGAGCTGACCAAGATCGGCGGCCAGGTGCAGCTGCTCGACCCGCACCGCGTCATGATCACCGGCCCGACGCCGAAGTGGCGCGCCGCCGAGGTCATGTGCCCGCCGGCCCTGCGCCCGGGGGTCGTCATCCTCCTCGCGATGCTCGCCGCACCCGGAACCTCGGTGCTGCGCAACGTCTACGTCATCAACCGCGGCTACGAGGACCTCGCCGAGCGCCTCAACGCCCTCGGCGCGACGATCGAGACCTTCCGCGACATCTGAGGCCCGCAGCCGACGGCGGGCGCGACGACCGGGTCGGGGGGCATGATCCGACGCCGTGAGCAGGCGGATGCCGCCCTCACCGGTCGACTGCGGGCGCGACGACCGCGCCGAGGGCCATGATGGGCCCATGGCCCTGAGCATGCACACCGCTGCCGAGCGGCCCGACCTCTGGGAGCGCGGGCTCCCGTCGGCGACCGTGTGGCCCGAGTACAACCTCCACGGCGACGTGCTCAACCAGTGGTGGGGCTACCTCGACGAGGAGCTCGCCGACTTCCAGTTCGTCCTCCACGACGACGAGCTCGACGAGGTCGTCGCGGAGGGCCACGCCGGGCCGATCTGGTGGGACGGAGCCGACGAGAGCCTGCCCGACGGCATCGACGCCGTCATCGAGCAGGTGTTCCGCCGCTCCCGGGCCGGCGCCCCCGTCAACACGCTGTGCGCGCTCGCCGCGGAGACACCGCGTGACGGCCGGCGCCGTGGCCTGGCCGTCGAGCTCCTCGGTGCGATGCGCACCCTCGCCGCGCGCCACGGGCTGACCCACCTCGTCGCCCCGGTGCGGCCCTCGCTCAAGGAGCGCTACCCGATGGTCGGCATCCACCGCTACATCGGCTGGCGCCGCGACGACGGGCAGCTGCTCGACCCGTGGATGCGCGTCCACGAGCGGCTCGGGGCGCGGGTGGCGGCGCCCCTGCCGCGCTCGCTGCGGATCACCGGCAGCGTCGCCGAGTGGGAGTCGTGGACCGGCCTGGTGTTCCCGGAGACCGGCGACTACGTCTTCCCCGAGGGGCTCGTCACCGTCCACATCGACCGGCAGGACGACGTCGGGACGTACTGGGAGCCCAACGTGTGGATGGTGCACCCCGACATCGGGCGCGGCGACCTCGGGGCGGCCGGGCCCGACCCCGTCTGAGCAGGATCGTGGTCATGGGCGGCAGCGGAGCGGGTGGGCAGGTCCACGGCTCGGTGGATGCCGCGTTCTCGCGGGTTCGCGAGGTGTTCGCCGACGTCGTCGCCGACCAACCGGGCACCGGCGCCTCGCTCGCCGTGTGGCACGACGGGGCGTGGGTCGTCGACGTGTGGGGGGGCGCCGCCGACGCCGCGCACACCCGCGCGTGGGCGCGCGACACGCTCGTCATGCCGTACTCGGTGACCAAGCCCTTCGCCGCCGTGTGCGTGCTCACGCTCGCCGACCGGGGCCTGGTCGACCTCGACGTCCCGATGCAGCGGTACTGGCCGGAGCTGCGGGCACGGGCGTCGGTGCGCGACGTGCTGTCGCACCGGGCCGGTCTCGTCGCCCTCGCAGAGCCGGCGCCGGTGGAGGCCTTTCGCGACGGGGACCTCATGGGTGCGCTCCTCGCCCGCGCGGAGCCGTCCTGGGTCCCCGGGACGGCACAGGGCGAGTCCGCGCTGTTCTACGGGCACCTGCTCGCTCAGGTGGTGCGGGCCGTCGACGGCCGGTCGGTGGGGCGCTTCCTGCACGAGGAGGTCTGCGGCCCGCACGGCCTCGACTTCCACGTCGGGCTCGGCCGCGCCGAGCTCGGCCGGGTCGCCGACCTCACCGGGTTCGACGCCGCGTTCCGTCGGTCCGAGGACGCCCGGTCGCCGCTGTACCAGCGGGCGATCGGGAACCCGCCCGGTGCGACGGACCCCGACGTGGTGGCGCCGCGCCGAGGTGCCGGCCGTCAACGGGCACGGGACCGCGCGCGCGGTCGCCGGGTTCTACGTGGCGCTCGCCGGTGGGCGCCTGCTCGGCCCCGACCTGCTCGGACAGCTCCGCCGTGGGCGCGGCGTCGAGCCCGAGCTCGTCCTCGGCGACGAGCGCGAGTGGGGCCTCGGCGTCGTCGTCGACCCCGACGGCTACGGTATGGGCGGGCTCGGCGGCAGCTTCGGCTGGTGGAGCGAGGCCGGGGGGTACGCCATGGCCTTCCTCACCGGGCACATCGGGGACCACTCCCGCGGTGACCGGCTCGAGGCCGCCGTGCGGGAAGTGCTCGGACTGCCGCCGGTGTGAGTCAGGCGAGGCGGTCGCGCAGGCGGCTCGCGACGGCATCCGGCGTGAGCCCGACCCGGTCGAGGACCTGCCCGCGCGACCCGTGGTCGAGGAACTCGGGGGGGATGCCGAACTGGTCGACCGGGGCTGCGAGCCCGCCCTCGCGCAGCGCGAGCTCGACGTGGGAGCCGACGCCGCCGACGACGACGTTGTCCTCGACGACGCACACCCGCCCGGCGCCCCGGGCCAGCTCGACGAGGTCGGAGCTCACCGGCAGCGCCCAGACCGGGTCGGCGACGCGCACCCGCACGCCCTCGGCGGCGAGCTTCTCGGCCGCGGTGACGGCCGTCGTGGCCATCGAGCCGATGCCGACGAGGAGGACGTCGACCTCGCCCTCGTCGGGCTCGGCGAGGACGTCGACGGTTCCGGTCGTGCGCACGGTCTCGACCGGGTCGCCGACCGTGCCCTTCGGGAAGCGGACGACGGTCGGGGCGTCGGTGACGTCGACGGCGGCCCGCACGGCGCGGGCCACCTGCTGGCCGTCGCGCGGGGCGGCGAGGTGCAGGCCGGGGACGACCCCGCTGATCGTCATGTCCCACATGCCGTGGTGCGAGGCGCCGTCGGGGCCGGTGATGCCCGAGCGGTCGAGGACGACGGTGACCCCGGCCCGGTGCAGCGCGCAGTCCATGAGCAGCTGGTCGAACGCGCGGTTGAGGAACGTCGCGTACACCGCGACGACGGGGTGCAGGCCGGCGAAGGCCAGGCCCGCCGCCATCGTGAGGGCGTGCTGCTCGGCGATGCCGACGTCGAACGTGCGCTCGGGGTAGTGGTCGGCGAAGTCCCTGAGCCCGACCGGGATCATCATCGCCGCGGTGATGGCGACGACGTCGTCGCGGTCGCGCCCGATGCGCACCATCTCGTCGCTGAACTCGTCGGTCCAGCTGCGTCCGGCGATCTCGAGGGGCAGGCCGGTCTCGGGGTTGATGACGCCGACGGCGTGGAACTGGTCGGCCTCGTCGGTGATCGCGGGGTGGTAGCCGCGGCCCTTCTGGGTCAGGACGTGGACGAGCACCGGGCCCCCGAACGCCCTCGCCTTGCGCAGGGCGGCCTCGACGGCGTGCTCGTCGTGCCCGTCGACCGGGCCGATGTACTTCAGGCCGAGGTCCTCGAAGAGCCCCTGCGGCGCGACGATGTCCTTGAGTCCCTTCTTCACCCCGTGGAGCGTCTCGTACATCGGTCCGCCGACGACGGGGGTGCGCGCCAGGGTGTGCCGGCCCCAGTCGAGGAAGCGTTCGTAGCCGCGCGTCGTGCGCAACGTCGCGAGGTGGTCGGCGAGCCCGCCGCGGGTCGGCGCGTAGGAGCGCTCGTTGTCGTTGACGACGATGACGAGCGGCAGGTCGGGCTCCGCCGCGATGTTGTTGAGGGCCTCCCAGGCCATCCCGCCGGTCAGGGCGCCGTCGCCGATGACGGCCACGGTGTGGCGGTGGCGCTCACCCCGCACGACCCGGCCGGCAGCGATGCCGTGCGCCCACGACAGCGAGGCCGAGGCGTGGGAGTTCTCGACGACGTCGTGCTCCGACTCGGCCCGGCTCGGGTACCCCGACAGACCGCCCTGGGTGCGCAGGCCCGAGAAGTCGTGACGGCCGGTGAGCAGCTTGTGCACGTAGGACTGGTGGCCGGTGTCGAACACGATGGTGTCGCGCGGCGAGTCGAAGACCCGGTGGAGGGCGATCGTCAGCTCGACGACACCGAGGTTCGGCCCGAGGTGTCCCCCCGTGCGGGAGACCTCCTCGACGAGGAAGCGCCGGATCTCCTCGGAGAGGGCCGGCAGCTGGTCGGCGCGCAGCCTCCGCAGGTCGTCGGGTCCCTCGATGTGCTCGAGCAGGCTCACCGGGCCTACCTCCATGTCGTGCGGGGTGCGAACCCCCCGAGTCTAGGCGCTCGGGGGGCCGGGCCCGGCCAGCGACCGTGCCCACCGACAGGCAGTGGGTGGCCTCCGAGGGGGGCCGCCGTGCTCAGTCCCGGCGCGGTGACCGGGGTACTGCCTGTCCGTGGAAGCGCACTACCGGCCTGCGGGCGTCACAGGCGCGGCACGAAGTCGAGGCCGCGCAGGGCGTCGAGGAGCAGGCCCGCGGCCCGGCGCGCCGAGAGCAGCCGCACCCCCTCGACCTCGAGGTCGCCGAGCACCTGGGCGACCCCCTCCGGCCCGATGTCGTCGACGAGGTCGACCCGCACCTCGCGGTAGGCCGAGCGCATCGCGTCGAGCTGCGCGTCGAGGTGGCGGACCGTGACCCACGCCAGCGCGACAGGATGCCGTCGCCACGCCGGGTAGAGCCGGTAGTCCGGCGGGCAGTGGTCGAGCAGCCACGCGCAGGCCCGGTGCTCCCAGCCCCGGTCTCCTGGGGGCGGCACCCCGACGGGCCACCCTGGGGGGCCGCCGACCCCCACCGCCCCGGACGCCGAGCGCTGGCGGGCCGGCGACGCCGGGCTCCCGGCCCGCAGCGGCGGGCCGGCCGGAGCCGTGGGATCGAACACGTGTTCGATGATACGCGGCTCGACCACATCGTGGACCGGACGTCCTCAAGTAATGCAACGTTATATATTGCATCACGACCGCTAATCCGCAACGGGTAGGGACGATGACCACGCAGACGACCGAGGCGACGACCGGACGGGCCCTGCGCCCCCCGCGGGCCGGGCGCTCGAACGGCCAGTGGGCCGTCGACGGCCGTGACCCGCTCAACGCCAACGAGGCGTGGAAGCAGCAGGAGGGCGGCCTGGGCGTCCGGGAGCGCATCGAGCAGGTCTACTCGCGCGAGGGCTTCGCCTCGATCCCCCCGGAGGACCTCGGCGGGCGGTTCCGCTGGTGGGGCCTGTACACCCAGCGCCGGCCCGGCATCGACGGCGGGCGCACCGCCCAGCTCGACGACGCCGAGCTCTCCGACGAGTACTTCATGCTCCGGGTCCGCCTCGACGGCGGCGCGCTCACCCTGGCCCAGCTGCGCGTCCTCGCCGACGTCAGCCGCGACTTCGCCCGGGGCACCGCGGACATCAGCGACCGGCAGAACATCCAGTACCACTGGATCCGGGTCGAGGACGTCCCCGAGATCTGGCGCCGGCTCGAGGCCGTCGGCCTGCAGACGACCGAGGCGTGCGGCGACACCCCGCGCGTCGTGCTCGGCAGCCCGCTCGCCGGCATCGCCGCCGACGAGGTGATCGACCCGACGCCCGTCATCGCCGAGATCACCCGCCGCTTCGTCGGCGACCCCTCGCTCGCCAACCTCCCCCGCAAGTTCAAGTCCGCGGTCACCGGCCACCCGAGCCTCGACGTCGTCCACGAGATCAACGACGTCTCGCTCGTCGGCGTCGTCCACCCCGAGCTCGGCGTCGGCTACGACCTCTGGGTCGGTGGCGGCCTGTCCACCGCACCGCGCCTCGCCGAACGCCTCGGCGTCTTCGTCCGGCCCGAGGAGGCGGCCGAGGTCTGGCTCGGTGTCATCTCGGTCTTCCGCGACTACGGGTACCGGCGGCTGCGTACCAAGGCCCGCCTGAAGTTCCTCCTCGCGGAGTGGGGGCCGGTGCGCTTCCGCGAGGTGCTCGAGACCGAGTACCTCCACCGCCCCCTGCCCGACGGCCCTCCCCCGGCCCCCGCGACCGGCGCCGGCGACCACGTCGGCGTCCACCTGCAGAAGGACGGCAACCACTACGTCGGCGCCGCCCCGGTCGTCGGCCGGGTCAGCGGCGACGTGCTCGCCGGACTCGCCGACGTCATGGCCACCGCCGGCACCGACCGGGTCCGGCTCACCCCGCACCAGAAGCTCGTCGTGCTCGACGTCGCGCCGCCGGCCCTCGACGACCTCGTCGCCGGGCTCGAAGGGCTCGGGCTGTCGGTGCGGCCCAGCCCGTTCCGCCGGCACACGATGGCGTGCACGGGCATCGAGTTCTGCAAGCTCGCCATCGTCGAGACCAAGGCCACCGCCGCCACCGCCGTCGCCGAGCTCGAGCGCCGCCTCGCCGACGTCACCGCGCGGATCGACACCCCGGTCACCCTCAACGTCAACGGCTGCCCCAACTCGTGCGCCCGCATCCAGGTCGCCGACATCGGCCTCAAGGGCCAGATCGTCACCGTAGACGGCGAGCAGCAGCCCGGGTTCCAGGTGCACCTCGGCGGGGGCCTGGCCTCCGCCGACCGCGACGAGGCCGGGCTGGGTCGCACCGTGCGCGGCCTCAAGGTGACGGCCGAGGACCTCCCCGACCTCGTCGAGCGGCTCGTGCGCCGGTGGCTCGACCAGCGCGGGGCCGGCGAGACGTTCTCCGGCTGGGTGCACCGCGTCGACGAGGACGAGCTGCGATGACGACGACCGAGCCCACCACCCACCGCTCCACCGCGGCCGCCGCTCGGCGCGGCACCGACGAGCTGCGAGCTCTCGCCGCCGAGGGGTCGCGACTGCTGTCCGGCGCGGACCGCCCGGGGGGCAGCGAGGCCGACGCCGACGAGGTGGCCGCCTGGGCCGCCCGCACCTTTCCCGGCACCCTCGCCGTCGCGTGCAGCATGGCGGATGCCGTGCTGCCGGCTGTCGTCGCGCGCCACGCCCCGGGCGTCGACGTGCTCTTCCTCGACACGGGCTACCACTTCGCCGAGACCCACGGCACCCGCGCGCAGGTCGCCCACGAGCTCGACGTCACCGTCGTGGACGTGCGGCCCGAGCTGACCGTCGCCGAGCAGGACGCACGGCACGGCCCACGACTGCACGACCGTGACCCCGCAGCCTGCTGCCGGATGCGCAAGGTCGAGCCGCTGCGGGGTGCCCTCGCCGGCTACGAGGCCTGGGTCACCGGTGTGCGTCGCGACGAGGGACCGACCCGCGCCGGCACGCCGCTCGTGACCTTCGACGAGCAGTTCGGCCTCGTCAAGCTCAACCCCCTCGCCGGGTGGTCCTTCGACGACCTCATCGGCTACGCCACCGACCACCGGGTGCCGGTGAACCTCCTGCTCTCCGACGGCTACCCGTCGATCGGCTGCGCGCCGTGCACCCGGCGCGTCGCACCCGGTGACGACCCCCGGGCCGGGCGCTGGGCCGGCTTCGCCAAGACCGAGTGCGGGCTGCACCCGTGACGACCACCGACACCCTGACCGAGGGGCTCCCCGTGACCACCGACGTGACCGACGTGACCGACCTGGCCGAGGCACCCGCTGCCGCCGCGCCGAGCGACCTCCCCGTGCTCACCCAGCTCGACGTCCTCGAGAGCGAGGCGATGCTCGTCATCCGCGAGATCACCGCCGAGCTCGAGCGGCCCGTGCTGCTGTTCAGCGGGGGCAAGGACTCCGTCGTCATGCTCCACGTCGCCGCCAAGGCGTTCTGGCCGGCGCCGGTGCCCTTCCCGGTGCTCCACGTCGACACCGGCCACAACTTCCCCGAGGTGCTCGCCTACCGCGACAGCACCGTCGAGCGGCTCGGCCTGCGCCTCGAGGTCGCGGGCGTCCAGGACTGGATCGACGACGGCCGGCTGCGCGAGCGGGCCGACGGCACCCGCAACCCGCTCCAGACCCGGCCGCTGCTCGACGCCATCACTCGCAACCGCTTCGACGGCGTCTTCGGCGGCGGACGCCGCGACGAGGAGAAGGCCCGCGCCAAGGAGCGCGTCGTGAGCCTGCGCGACGACTTCGGCCAGTGGGACCCGAAGAACCAGCGGCCCGAGCTGTGGAACCTCTTCAACCCGCGGCACCGTCCCGGCGAGCACGTGCGCGTCTTCCCCCTGTCGAACTGGACCGAGCTCGACGTGTGGCGCTACGTCGAGCAGGAGGGCATCGAGCTCCCCGGCCTCTACTACGCCCACGAGCGCGAGGTGTTCGAGCGCGACGGGATGCTCCTCGCGGTCGGGCCCCACTCCCACCCACGGGCCGGCGAGGTCCCTCGCACCCGCAGGGTGCGCTACCGCACCGTCGGCGACATGTCCTGCACGGGCGCCGTCGAGAGCGACGCGGCATCCGTCGCCGACGTCGTCGCGGAGGTGGCCGCCTCGACGCTCACCGAGCGCGGCGCCACCCGGGCCGACGACCGCATCTCGGAAGCCGCCATGGAGGACCGCAAGAAGGAGGGCTACTTCTGATGAGCACCCTGCTGCGCCTCGCGACCGCCGGGTCCGTCGACGACGGCAAGTCGACCCTCGTCGGCCGACTGCTCCACGACTCGAAGTCGGTGCTCACCGACCAGCTCGACGCCGTCGAGCGGGTCAGCCGCGACCGCGGCCTGGACACCGCCGACCTCGCGCTCCTCACCGACGGGCTGCGGGCCGAGCGGGAGCAGGGGATCACCATCGACGTGGCGTACCGGTACTTCGCGACGGCGCGACGCTCCTTCGTGCTCGCCGACTGCCCCGGCCACGTCCAGTACACCCGCAACACGGTCACGGGCTCCTCGACCGCCGACGCGCTCGTGCTCCTCGTCGACGCCCGCAAGGGGGTCCTCGAGCAGACCCGCCGCCACCTCGCCGTCGCCGCCCTCATGCGGGTGCCGCACGTCGTCATCGCCGTCAACAAGATCGACCTCGTCGCGCACAGCGAGGGCGTCTTCCGGTCGCTCGCGGCCGAGGTGCGCGCCGTCGCCACCGAGCTCGGCATCCCCGACGCCCACGCCGTCCCCGTCTCGGCGCTCGTCGGCGACAACGTCGTCGACCGCTCCGACCACACGCCCTGGTACGACGGCCCCTCGCTCCTCGAGCTGCTCGAGACCCTCCCGCCCGACACCGACCCGGTGCACGAGTCGTTCCGGATGCCGGTCCAGCTCGTCATCCGCCCCCAGGGCGCCGCGCGCTCCCCCGAGCACGTCGAGTACCGCGGGTACGCCGGCCAGCTCGCCTCGGGCTCGGTGCGGGTCGGCGACGAGGTCGTCGTGCTCCCGTCCGGCACCCGCTCGACCGTGGCGGGCATCGACCTCGGCGATCGCACCCGCGACGTCGCGGTCGCCCCGCAGTCGGTGACGATCCGGCTCGCCGACGACGTCGACGTCAGCCGCGGTGACGTCGTCGTCGCGGCGAGCGACCCGGTGGCGCTGCGCCAGGAGGTCACGGCGCTCGCGTGCTGGCTCGGCGACGAGCCACTGCGCCCCGGCGCCCGGCTCCTCGTCAAGCACGGCTCCCGCACAGTGCTCGCGATGGTCCGCTCCGTCGACGGCCGGCTCGACCTCGACGCCCTGCGGCTGGCCGGTGCGGACTCGTTGCAGCTCAACGACATCGGCCGGGTCACCGTGCGGTTCGCGTCCCCGCTGCCCGTCGAGGACTACTCGGTGTCACGGCGTGGCGGCGCCTTCCTGCTCATCGACCCCGACGACGGCCGGACGCTCGCCGCCGCCATGGCCGATGCAGTGGCCCCCGGCGAGCACCCGCAGTGACGGAGCACCCGCAGTGACCCTGCCCGTTGGGCTCGACCTCGACGGCCGCCGCGTGGTGGTGGTCGGCGGTGGCCCGACGGTGCTGCCCGGCATCCGCGCCGTGGTGGGGGCCGGCGGGCTCGTGCACGTGCTCTCCCCGTGGGTCTGCGAGGAGGCCGCCGCCCTCATCGCCACCGGCGAGGTGGCCTGGAGCGAGCGGGACTACGCCGGCCCGGAGGACCTCGACGGCGCCTGGCTCGCGCTCGCCGGGTCGGGAGAGCACATCCTCGACGCCGCAGTGCGCACGGATGCCGTCGCGGCCCGCCTGTGGTGCCTCGACGCCACTGAGCTGGGTGCTCAGCTGGCTGCCCCGGCAACCACGCCAGCACCCAGCTCCCCGAGGCGTGAGCGAGCCACCGCGTGGCTTCCCGCCACGGCCCGCGTCACGACCCCGGACGGCACGGTCACGGTGGCCGTGCACGCGGATGACACGTTCCGCGCCGAGCGGACGGCCGGGGCCGTCGACGACGCCCCCCTGGCGGAGGGCATCACGCGTGCCGTCACCGACCTGGTCGCCGGCGGTCACCTCGACCTGCGGCGCCGCACCCCTCGCACCGGGCCGGGGTGGGTGGCGCTCGTCGGCGGCGGGCCGGGCGCCGACGGGCTGCTCACGACCCGCGGCCGCGAGCTCCTCGCGTCGGCCGACGTCGTCGTGCTGGACCGCCTCGCCCCCCGCGCGGTCGTCGACCGGCTGCCGGCGGCGGTGCGGGTCGTCGATGTCGGGAAGGCCCCGGGCCGGCACGCCCTGCCCCAGGACCGGATCAACGACCTGCTCGTCGAGGAGGCGCTCGCCGGCCGGGCGGTCGTCCGCCTCAAGGGCGGCGACCCCTACGTCCTCGGCCGCGGTGGCGAGGAACGGCTCGCCTGCGAGGCGCACGGCATCCGGGTCGAGGTCGTGCCCGGCGTGACGAGCGCGGTCTCGGTGCCGGCCGCGGCCGGCATCCCCGTCACCCACCGCGGCGTCGCCCGGGGCTTCACCGTCGTCACCGGGCACGACGAGCTGCCCGACGTCCCGCCCGGCACCGACCACACCGTCGTCGTGCTCATGGGGGTGGGCCGGCTCGCGCGGTCGGCGCGCGCACTCGTGGATGCCGGGCGCCCCGCCACGTGTCCCGTCGCCGTCGTCGAGCGTGGCTTCGCGCCCGACCAGCGGGTCACCTTCGGCTCGCTCGCCGACATCGCCGCAACGGCCGCCGCCGTCGGGGTGGAGAACCCCGCGGTCGTCGTCGTCGGCGACGTCGTCCGGCTCAGCCCCGACTTCCCGCGGTGAGTGCGGACGTGGCCGCTCGGGCAACCACGTCCGCACTCACGGAGTGAGGGTCAGGCGACGAGCGACCGCAGGACGTACTGGAGGATGCCGCCGTTGCGGTAGTAGTCCGCCTCACCGGGGGTGTCGATCCGCAGCACCGCCTCGAAGCTCACCTCCGACCCGTCGTCACGGGTCGCCGTGACCGTGACGGTGCGCGGCGTGCGGCCCTCGTTGAGCTGCGTGACGCCGGAGACGGCGAAGGTCTCGGTGCCGGTCAGCCCGAGCGACTCGGCGGTCTCGCCCGCCGGGTACTGCAGGGGCAGCACCCCCATCCCGATGAGGTTGGACCGGTGGATGCGCTCGTAGGACTCGGCGATGACCGCCCGCACGCCGAGGAGCGCGGTGCCCTTGGCCGCCCAGTCGCGCGACGAGCCCGAGCCGTACTCCTTGCCCGCGAGGACGACGAGCGGGATGCCGGCCGCCTGGTAGGCCGCCGAGGCGTCGAAGATCGTCGTCTGCTCGCCTCCAGCGAGGAAGTTGCGGGTGAACCCGCCCTCGACCCCCTCGAGGAGGAGGTTGCGCAGGCGGATGTTCGCGAAGGTGCCGCGGATCATCACCTCGTGGTTTCCGCGGCGGGAGCCGTAGGAGTTGAAGTCCCGCCGGTCCACGCCGTGCTCGGCGAGGTAGCGCCCCGCGGGGCTGTCGGCCTTGATCGACCCGGCCGGGCTGATGTGGTCGGTCGTCACCGAGTCACCGAGCTTGGCGAGCACCCGGGCACCGGAGATGTCGGTGACCGGCGCGGGCTCCATGCCCATCCCGTCGAAGTAGGTCGGCTTGCGCACGTAGGTCGACTCGGGGTCCCAGGCGAAGGTGTCGCCCTCGGGCGTCGGCAGCGACTGCCAGCGCTCGTCGCCCGCGAAGACGTCGGCGTAGTCCTTCTCGAACAGGTCGCGCGTCAGGGCCCGCTGGATCGTCGCCTCGACGTCGGCCGCGTCGGGCCAGATGTCGGCGAGGAAGACGTCGTTGCCCTCCTGGTCGTGGCCGAGGGGGTCGGTCTCGAAGTCGAAGTCCATCGTGCCGGCGAGGGCGTACGCGATGACGAGCGGCGGGCTCGCGAGGTAGTTCATCTTGACGTCCGGGTTGATCCGGCCCTCGAAGTTGCGGTTGCCCGAGAGCACGGCGGTGACCGCGAGGTCGTTGGCCTGGACCGCCGCCGAGATCTCCTCCGGCAGGGGGCCGGAGTTGCCGATGCACGTCGCGCAGCCGTAGCCGACGAGGTGGAAGCCGAGCTTCTCGAGGTAGGGCCACAGGCCGGCCGCCTCGTAGTAGCCCGTGACGACCTTGCTGCCGGGGGCCATCGACGTCTTGACCCAGGGCTTGGAGGTGAGGCCCTTGTCGACGGCGTTGCGGGCGAGCATCGCCGCCGCCATCATGACCGAGGGGTTGGAGGTGTTCGTGCACGACGTGATCGACGCGATGGACACGATGCCGTGGTCGATCTCGAACGACTCCCCACCGGCGGTCGTGACCGTCACCGGGCGGCGCGGACGGCTGTCCCCGTCGCCGGTCGCGGCCGGGGGCTCGCCCCCGTTCTGCCCGTCGGGGGTGCCCTGCGGGGTGGGGTCGCTCGCCGGGAACGACGAGGCCAGCCCGGCATCGCCCTCGCGGTGCGTGACGTAGGTGGGGAGCACCTCGCGGAAGGCCCGCTTCGCGTCGGTGAGGGCGATGCGGTCCTGGGGGCGCTTCGGCCCGGCGATCGACGGCACGACGCTGGACAGATCGAGCTCGAGGCGCTCGGAGAAGCGCGGCTCGGCCGCCGGGTCGAGCCACATCCCCTGCTCCTTGGCGTACGCCTCGACGAGCGCGACCTGGTCGTCGGTGCGGCCGGTGAGGCGCAGGTAGTCGAGGGTGACGTCGTCGATGGGGAAGATCGCGCACGTCGAGCCGAACTCCGGGCTCATGTTGCCGATCGTCGCCCGGTTCGCGAGCGGCAGGGCGGTGACACCGGCCCCGTAGAACTCGACGAACTTGCCGACGACACCGTGCTGGCGCAGCAGGTCGGTGATCGTGAGGACGACGTCGGTGGCGGTGACCCCCGGCCGGGTGGCGCCGGTCAGCTTGAAGCCGACGACCCGAGGGATGAGCATCGACACCGGTTGGCCGAGCATGGCGGCCTCGGCCTCGATGCCGCCGACGCCCCACCCGAGGACGCCGAGGCCGTTGACCATCGTCGTGTGGCTGTCGGTGCCGACGCAGGTGTCGGGGTACGCGACGCCGTCGCGGACCATCGTCACCCTGGCGAGTCGCTCGATGTTGACCTGGTGGACGATGCCGGTGCCCGGCGGCACGACCTTGAAGTCGTCGAAGGCGGTCTGTCCCCAGCGCAGGAACTGGTAGCGCTCCTTGTTGCGGCCGTACTCGAACTCGACGTTGCGCTCGAAGGCGTCGGACCGGCCGAAGACGTCGATCTGCACCGAGTGGTCGATGACGAGCTCGGCCGGGGCGAGCGGGTTGATCCGGCTCGGGTCGCCGCCGAGCTCCGCGACGGCCTCGCGCATCGTCGCGAGGTCGACGACGCAGGGCACGCCCGTGAAGTCCTGCATGATGACCCGCGCCGGCGTGAACTGGATCTCGGTGTCGGGCTCCGCGTTCTCGTCCCAGCCGCCCAGGGCGCGGATGTGGTCGGCGGTGATGTTGGCGCCGTCCTCGGTGCGCAGGAGGTTCTCGAGGAGGACCTTGAGGCTGTAGGGCAGCGACTCGCTCCCCTCGACGGCGGCGAGGCGGTAGATCTCGTAGGACTGCTCACCCACCTCGAGCGTGCCGTGGGCGTCGAAGCTGTTCGTGCTGGCCACCGGGGCTCCCTTCAGGTCGTGCGTCGTCGCGCGATTCCCGTGATTTATCTTGATGTCAAGATATCTAACCACACCGGGTCGGTCGTCGTCGAGCCTATGCCGCGCCGTGCCGACCCGCGAGGCCCGCCGTCCGGACACCGCAAGCGAGCCGCCGGACATGCAGTGGCCCCGTGGCTCGGTGGCGCCGAGCACGAAGGGCACTGAGTACGGCGGTCCTCGACGCCGACTGCCTGTCTGACGGCGCACCCGTCGTGGCGCGCAGTGGTCGCGTCAGGCCGGGACGAATCGGGCCACGCACTCGACGTGGTGCGTCATCGGGAAGGCGTCGAACGCCCGCAGGCCGTCGAGCCGGTAGCCGGCGTCGGCGAGGTAGGCCGTGTCGCGGGCCAGGGCGGCCGGGTCGCAGGCGACGTAGACGAGGACCCGCGGGCGAAGGCCCGCGACCTCGCCACACACCCCGCGACCGGCCCCGGTGCGCGGCGGGTCGAGCACGACGACGTCGGCGGACCCGGGCAGGAGCGGGGAGCGGGAGGCCTTGCGCGGGCGGGTGCCCCGCGGGCGCGCCGAGCCCCGGCGCGGTGGGCGCGCGACCCCGAAGGCGTCGTCGACCCGCGCCGCGAGCACCGCGACGTTCGGGCGGTCGCCCAGGTTGGCGCGCGCGTGCCCGACCGCGGTGGGGTCGGACTCGACGGCGACGACCTGGCCGGTCGGACCGACCGCCTCGGCGAGGGCCGCGGTGAACAGCCCGACCCCGGCGTACAGGTCGAGGGCGCGCTCCCCCGGCCGCGCGTCGACGGCGGTGGACACCGCCGCGACGAGGGTGCGGGCCGCCCCGGGGTGCACCTGCCAGAACCCGCGGGCCGAGACGGCGAACTCGCGGTCGAGGCCGAGCTCGCGCCCGTCGCCGCCCTGCCAGGCCACCTCGACCCGCTCGCGCACGACCGGCACCTCCCCCGCCGGCACCGCGACCGCGAGCGGGTCCCCGACCGAGGGGGCCACGGCATCCACGGCGTCCGCGTCCGTCCAGACATGCTCCGTGACCCCCAGGGCGTCGATCCCCGGGGCGGCGATCCGGCAGTGGCCGACGGGGACGACGTCGTGGGACCGGTGCCGACGCAGCCCCGCCCGTCCCTGGTCGTCGACCGCGAACTCGACGCGGGTGCGCCAGTCCAGGCCCTCGGCATCCCCGGGGACCGGCTCGACGACGACGTCGACCTCGAGCCGGGCCAGCCGGGCCAGCTGCTCGTGGACGACGTCCGCCTTGAGGGCTCGCTGGCGGGCGAGGGCGACGTGCTGGAAGTCGCAGCCACCACACCGGCCCGGGCCCGACCACGGACACGGTGGCACCACCCGGTCCGGCGACGCCGTGACGACGGCGACGGCATCCGCGCGCACGAAGCGCTCCCCGGCGCCGCACTCGGTCACCCGGGCGAGGACCGTCTCACCGGGCAGGGCGTGGCGCACGAAGAGGACCTGGCCGTCGTGCCGGGCGACGCAGTGACCGCCGTGCGCGACGGCGGTGACGTCGACCTCGACCTCGTCGCCGACCGCGAGGCCGGTGGGGTGCTCGGGCATCAGCCCTCGCCGCGTCGGACGTCGCCGGCGACCGGGCCGTCCATCCGCTCCTCCATGCCCTCGGAGGACGCGAGCTGCCACGGCACCGAGGACACCATGACCCCGGGGGTGAAGAGCAGCCGGGTGCGCAACCGCAGCGCGCTCTGGTTGTGGAGCACCTGCTCCCACCAGTGACCGACGACGTACTGCGGGATGTAGACGACGACGAGGTCGCGGGGGTTGCCCGAGCGGATCGACTTCACGTAGTCGACGACGGGACGGGTGATCTCGCGGAACGGGCTGTCGAGCGCCTTGAGCGGCACCGGGATGTCGCGCCGGTCCCACTCGGCCTGCAGCGCCTTCGTCTCGTCCGGGTCGACGTCGACCGTGAGCGCCTCGAGGATCGAGGGTCGGGTCGCCCGCGCGTACGCGAGCGCACGCAGGGTCGGCTTGTGGATCTTCGCGACGAGGACGATCGCGTGGACCCGCGACGGGAGCAGCTGGTGCTTCGTGTCGCCCTCGCTCACCGCGAGCTCGTCGCGCACGTGGTCGTAGTGGCGCCGGATGCGCATCATGACGACGAAGAGCACGGCCATCGCGGCGATGGCGAAGCCGGCGCCGTGGATGAACTTCGTCGCGAGGACGACGAGCAGGACGGTGCCGGACATCGCGGCCCCGATGCCGTTGATGACCCGGCTGCGCAGCATCCGGGTGCGGGCCACGGGGTCCCGCTCGAGGCGCAGGTGGCGCGTCCAGTGCCGGACCATGCCGATCTGGCTCAGCGTGAACGAGACGAAGACCCCGACGATGTAGAGCTGGATGAGGCTCGTGACCTTCGCGTCGTAGACGATGACGAGGAAGGCTGCCGCACCGGCGAGGATGACGATGCCGTTGGAGAAGGCGAGGCGGTCACCGCGGGTGTGCAGCTGGCGCGGGAGGAAGCCGTCGCGGGCGAGGATCGAGCCGAGCACCGGGAACCCGTTGAACGCCGTGTTCGCGGCGAGGACGAGGATGAGGCCGGTGACGATCGACACGAGGACGACCCCGACGTGGAACTCGGAGAACACCGACTTCGCCACCTGCCCCATGACGGTGTCCTGGACGTAGTCCTCCCCGACGGGCACGCCGTCGCGGGCGAGCTGCACGGCGGGGTCGTCGGCGTACTTGATGCCCGTCCACGTGGCGAGGGCCACCATCGACAGCAGCATCGTCACCGAGATGGTGCCCATGAGCAGGAGGGTCGTGGCGGCGTTGTGCCCCTTCGGCTTGCGGAACGCGGGGACGCCGTTGCTGATCGCCTCGACGCCGGTGAGGGCCGCGCACCCGGAGGAGAACGCCCGCAGGAACAGGAAGCCCAGGGCGATCCCGGTGACGGCCTCGTAGCCGGGTTCGGGCAGCAGCTCGAGCCCGGCGCTCTCCGCGGCCGGCAGCGTCCCGGTGAGCTTGCGGTACACCCCGATGAGCGCCATCCCGAGCACGGTGACCATGAACAGGTAGGTCGGCACCGCGAACGCCGTGCCCGACTCGCGCACGCCGCGAAGGTTCATCGCCGTGAGGGCGGCGATGATGCCCACGGCCACGATGGCCTCGTGGCCGCGGACGAAGCCGAAGGCCGCCGCCGCGTTCTGCACGCCGGCGGAGACCGAGACGGCCACGGTCAGCACGTAGTCGACGAGCAGGGCGCTCGCGACGCCGAGCCCGGCCTTCGGGCCGAGGTTGACGCTCGCCACCTCGTAGTCGCCCCCGCCGGAGGGGTAGGCGCGCACGTTCTGCCGGTAGCTCATGATGACGACCGCCATGACGAGCACGACGACGAGGGCGATCTCCCACGAGTGGGTCAGGGCCAGCGCACCGCCGGCCAGGCCGAGCGTCAGGAAGATCTCGTCGGGGGCGTAGGCGACCGACGAGAGGGCGTCGCTGGCGAAGACGGGGAGCGCGAGGCGCTTGGGAAGGAGGGTCTCGCCGAGCCGGTCGCTGCGCATGGCACGACCGACGAGCACGCGCTTGACGACACGACCGGATGCAGGCACGACAGACACTGTATTCCCGCCCGGTGAGGCCCCAAGCCCCCTTCGGGACACGGCGACCGGGCCTGCGGCCGCGGTGTAGCGTCGGCTCCGTGCACTTCGTCATCATGGGCTGCGGTCGGGTGGGCGCGTCCCTCGCCCGCGCCATCGAGCGCGCCGGACACGAGGTCGCCGTCATCGACCAGGACGAGGTCGCCTTCCGGCGCCTCGGGACGAGCTTCGAGGGCCGGACGGTGACGGGGGTCGGCTTCGACCGGGACACCCTGCGGGCCGCCGGCATCGACCAGGCGTACGCGTTCGCGGCGGTCTCGAGCGGTGACAACTCCAACATCCTCGCGGCGCGCGTCGCGCGCGAGAAGTACGGCGTCGAGAACGTCGTCGCCCGCATCTACGACCCCGGGCGCGCCGAGATCTACCAGCGGCTCGGCATCCCCACCGTCGCCACCGTCAAGTGGACGAGCGACCAGATGCTGCGCCGGCTCCTCCCCCAGGGGCACGTCCCGGAGTTCACCGACCCGTCGGGCAAGGTCGTCATCGCCGATATGCCGGTCTCGCTGGGGTGGGTCGGTCGGCGGCTCTCCGAGATCGAGGCCGCCACGGGCGGTCGCCTCGCGTACCTGACGCGGCTCGGCGACGGTCTCCTACCGGGGCCGGACACCGTCTACCAGGAGGGCGACCTCCTCCACATCGCGCTGCGGCGCGAGGACCTCGCGACGGCGGAGCGCGTCCTCGACGCGCCTCCCCCGGCACACTGACCTCGAAAGGGCCTCCCATGCGCGTCGTCATCGCCGGAGCCGGCAGTGTCGGGCGGTCCATCGCCCGCGAGCTGCTGCGCAACGGGCACCACGTGCTCCTCGTCGACCGCGACGCCGACGGCGAACGCGTCCAGAAGGTGCCGGACGCGAGCTGGCTGCAGGCCGACGCGTGCGAGATCGAGGCGCTCGGCGAGGCCGGGCTGGCCCAGTGCGATGTCGTCGTCGCCGCGACGGGTGACGACAAGGTCAACCTCGTGCTCTCCCTCCTCGCCAAGACCGAGTTCGGCGTGCCGCGCACGGTGGCCCGGGTCAACAACCCGAAGAACGAGTGGATGTTCGACGAGGCGTGGGGCGTCGATGTCGCCGTCTCCACCCCCCGCCTCATGACCGCCCTCGTCGAGGAGGCGGTGAGCGTCGGCGACCTCGTGCGGATCTTCGAGTTCCAGCAGGGCAAGGCGATGATGGTCGAGATGACGCTGCCGGTCGGCAGCCCCTACGCCGGGTCGCGGGTCGGGGACGTGCCGTTCCCGGGCAACACCGTGCTCACCGGCATCATCCGCGAGGGCCACCCGATCGCCCCGACGCGCGACGACGCGCTCGAGCCGCTCGACGAGCTGCTGTTCGTCACCACCCCCGACGTCGAGCCCGAGCTCGAGTCGCTGCTCAGCCCCGGCCAGCGGCACAAGCGCGACACCGAGGACCCGGACGACGACCTGTAGGCGGTCCTCCGCGCGCCCTCCGCCGCGGGCCCTCCGCCGCGGGCCCTCCGCTGCGGGGACTCGACCGCGGGCACTCCGCGGCCGGGGCGTCAGGCAGGCTCGTCCTCGGGGGCGCCGTCGGCCTCCTCCTCGACCGCACCGGGGCCTGCGCCGGGCTCGAGGGGGGTGTGCCCGGCGACGAGCATCCACCCCATGACGGCGAGCGACGCGACCCACAGCGGCCAGCCGAGGGCGATCTTGGCGGCCCCGAGCCACGCCACCTCGGCCGCGAGGTAGAGCGGCACCATGATGAGCAGCCGCACGGCGTAGACGCCGACGAGCACCCAGGTGAGCCGCGAACAGACCCGCACCATCCCCCGGTCCCGGCGCCAGCCGAACGGGTCCTCCTGCGCGCGCGGGTCGCCCGCGCCGACGAGGAAGCCGACCGCCGGCCACCGGGTGGCGATGGAGAGCAGCGTCCCGGCGAGGTAGGCCGCATTCGTGAGGATGCCGGGCAGGAACGCCGCTTCGGCCCGCCCCGAGCGGACGGCGAAGAACGCCGCGATGCCGGTCGCCAGCACCGCCCCGAGGACGTGCGTCAACGACGAGCGCTGCACGACACGGACCGCCGCGAGGACGAGGGCGATGCCGAGCGCCGCCCCGGCGGCCAGCGCGATGTCGCGCCGCCACGTCCAGATCGCGACGAAGACGACCGTCGGCAGGGCGGTCTCGACCGAGCCGCGCCAGCCCCCGAGGGCGGTCGCGAGCCGGTGCCGGATGAGCGCCTCGACGGTCTCCGGCGTCGCGTCGTAGCGGCGGTGCGGCGCCACGGCGTCGGGGGTCACGTCGTCGGCACGATCTCGTACGAGGGGTTGAAGATCGTCGGCATGCCACGGACCTCGGCGACCCGGCCCCGGGCCCGCAGGAACACCCCGGGCTCGATGCCGGCGATGCTGCGCCGACCGATCCACACGAGGTTGACCGAGCCGTTGCCGTCCCACACCTCGGCGACGAGGGCGGGGACGCTGCGGCGCGGCGGCAGCGTCACGGTGCGCACCGTGCCGCACACGACGGCCAGGTGCCGCGGGGCGAGCGCGGTGAGGTCGTCGCCGCCCTCGGTCTCGGACTGGGTGCGCAGCGCGTCGGCCTGGTGCTCGACCGGGGTCTTGCCCAGGTCGTGCAGCCGCGAGCGCAGGCTCATCACCGCACCTCGGTGATCTCGGGGCCGCGCTCGAAGGGGTCGAGGGAGCGGCGCTCGGCCTCGTCGGCGGCGTCCGCGTCGGCCTCCGCGGCCTGTGCGGCCCGCTCCGCCTCGCGCGGCAGGGCGAGCGGGAGCAGCTCGCGTGGGGCCATCGGCTCGGTGCCGCGCACGACGACGGCGGCGCGCAGGACGGCCAGGAGCGGCGCGGCGGCGGCCTCGTCGATCGCGGCCCGCCCCGAGAGGACGCCGCGCAGGAACCACCGCGGCCCGTCGACCCCGAGGAAGGTGGCCGGGGCGAAGACGGTGCGGCCGTCGGGGCCGGCGGACGGCATCCGGGTCCGCAGCTCCGTGCCGAGCGTGCCCTCGTGCTCCTCGGCGGTGCCGCCCTGGGAGCCGACCGCGTCGGCGATCTCGCGACGGATCTCCTCCCACAGCCCGCCGGAGCGCGGGGCGGCGAAGGCCTGCATCTGCAGGGCCGAGTCCCCGAGCACCGCGGTGGCGGCGTTGACCTGCTGGCTCGCCTGGTCGACCTCGAGCCGCAGCTCCATGCCCTGGACCCCGCGGACCCACAGCGCGCCGAGGTCGACCCGGCCGTCGCGGCCGTCGACCTCGGTGACGTCCCACGGCCCGTCGCTGCGGTCGACGCCGCCCGCGGCGTCGTCGCCGGCCGGCGACCCGTCGGCCGGCGCGCCCGTGCCCTCGACCTCACCGTCGGCGAGCCGGCCGTCGGCGTGCTGCGACTCGGCGTCACGCTCCGCGCGCGAGGCGCGGCCGGAGTCCTTGGATCGCTTGAAGATGCTCACGTCGGGGTCGTCCTCGAATCTGGTCTGGTGTGGCGGGTCAGGCGGGTTCGGCCGGGCCGAAGCCGCCGGTGGACCCGTGACCAGTCTCCCCCCGGCTGCTGCCCGGAAGCGAATCCGCGACGGCGAAGTCGGCGTGCACGTAGTGCTGCACGACGAGCTGGGCGATGCGGTCGCCGACCCGGACCGTGAACGGCTCGCGCGGGTCGAGGTTGACGAGGTTGACGAGGACCTCACCGCGGTAGCCCGAGTCGACCGTCCCGGGGGCGTTGACGACGGTGACACCGTGCCGGGCCGCGAGGCCGGACCGCGGGTGCACGAGCCCGACCGTGCCCGGCGGCAGGGCGAGGGCGATGCCGGTGGGCACGAGGGCCCGCTGGCCCGGCGCGAGGGTCACCTCGGCGACGCTCGTGAGGTCGGCGCCGGCGTCGCCGTCGGTGCTGTAGGCCGGCAGCCCCGCGTCGGGGTGGAGGCGACGGACGGCGACGGGGACGCGGGCGGGGTCGGTCACGGCGGGCGGGGCGTTCGGGGGCAGGAGGGGGCGCGGGGGGTCAGCGGCCCGCCGGGAGCCGCTCAGGCGGCGCACTCCCGGCACACGAGCACGCCGGACTTCTCGCTCGCGAGCTGGCTGCGGTGGTGCACGAGGAAGCAGCGCGAGCAGGTGAACTCGTCGGCCTGGCGCGGCAGGACCCGCACCGAGAGCTCCTCACCGGACAGGTCGGCGCCGGGCAGCTCGAAGCCCTCGGCCTGCTCGGTCTCGTCGACGTCGACGCTCGAGGCGCGCTTGTCGACGCGACGGCTCTTGAGCTCCTCGATGGAGTCCTCGGACAGCTCGTCGTCGGTCTTGCGCGGTGCGTCGTAGTCGGTTGCCATGCTGATGTCCACCCTCTCGTCGTGTGACCCGGCCGTGACAACGCACGGGTTGCCGTGTTTGTGCCCCGGGTGTCGCCGTGCGCGGTGATTGTGCACCATCCCGGCCCCCGGCGCCATGCCGGTCCACCCCAGCGCCCTCGCGGGTCAGTCCACCGGCCCGACGTGCCGTGCCGACAGCTCGCGCACGAGCGGCCCGAAGGCCTGCGCGAGGCCCGGCGCCGCCCCCCAGACGAGGTCGCGGGTCGTGACCTCGTCGACCGGTCCGCCGAGCACCGCCCCGGCCTCGCGGGCGACGAGCTCGCCGGCCGCGCGGTCCCACGGGTTGAGCGCCGCCTCGTAGTAGGCGTCGAGCCGGCCCGCCGCGAGCCCGCACAGGTCGAGCGCCGCCCCGCCGTGCCGGCGGATGTCGCGCACCCGCGGCAGGAGGTCGACGAGGAGGGCGGCCTGCCGGGCCCGCAGCGCGGCCGCGTAGCCGAAGCCCGTGCCGACGAGGGCCAGGGAGAGCTCGGTGGCGGCGGTGGCCCGCAGGACCCGTGTGCCGGCATCCGTCGTGAGCCGCGCACCGCCGCCGCGGTGGGCGTGGAACAGCTCGCCGGTCGCGGGGTTGAGGACGGCGCCGGCGACGGCCTCCCAGTGGCCCGGGCGGGTCGGGTCTCCGGTCACGACGGCGACCGACACGGCGTACGCGGGGATGCCGTACAGGTAGTTGACCGTGCCGTCGATCGGGTCGACGACCCAGGTGAGCCCGCTCGTTCCCGGGGAGCCGCCCTCCTCCTCCCCCAGGACGGCGTCGTCGGGGCGCTGCTCGCCGAGCAGCCGGACGATGAGCTCCTGGCTGCGCTGGTCCATCTCCGTGACGGGGTCGGTCGCCGTCGACTTCGCGGTGACGCCGAGGTCCGCGGGGCGCTCGTCGACGACGAGCCGGCCGGCGGCCCACGCCACCCGGCAGGCGACGTCCTCGAGGGCGGCCGCCCCGACGCCCTCGGGCACGTCGGATGCCGTCGCCATCAGTCGCTGCCGCACAGTGCGGGTTTCGCGGTGCGCAGGTTGGGGCAGCAGCCGGGGGCGCAGACCGACGGGCGGACGTCACCGGGCAGCCAGGCGTCCGGGACGACGACCTCACCGCGTGCCTCGGCGGCCCGCTCGAGGAGGAGGTCGACGAGGCCCTCGACGAACAGCTCGTCGGTGCCGGGCGTCGCGACCCGCACGAACGGCATCCCGACCCGTCGCGCCGTGGCGGCGGCCTCCGTGTCGAGGTCGTGCACGACCTCCATGTGGTCGGAGACGAAACCGATGGGTGCGACGACGACGGCCGACGCGGCTCGCTCGTCGGCGAGCTGCTCGATGCGGTCGTTGACGTCCGGTTCGAGCCACGGCTGGCTCGGGGGCCCCGACCGGGAGCAGAAGACGAGCTCGCCCTCGAGCGCGAGCCCGAGCTCGGAGCTCACCTCGTCGGTGAGCCGGCGACCCAGCCGCACGTGCTGGTCGACGTAGAGGTTGCCCTCGCCGTCGCCCGGGCCCGAGGTGTCGTCCATGGCCGTCGGGATCGAGTGGGTGACGTAGAGGATGCGCGCCCCCGACGGGTCGGGCAGCGCGCCGACCGCGGCCACGAGGGCCCGCAGCCAGGCGCGACCGACGCCCGGGTGCCCGCCGTACGGGCGGACCTTGTCGACGACGAGGCCGTCGGCGGCCGGGCCGACGTCCTCGACCGCGGCCGCGAGGTCCTCGCGGTACTGGCGGCACGAGGAGTAGCACGAGTAGGCGCTCGTGAGGACGGTGACGACGCGGGTCGCCCCGAGGTCGAGGGCCTCGTGGACGGCGTCGGCGAAGAAGGGCGCCGAGTTGCGGTTGCCCCAGACGACCGGCGTCGCGATGCCGCGCCGGTCGAGCTCGGCGCGCAGCCGGACGAGCAGGTCGCGGTTGAGGTCGTTGATCGGGCTGCGGCCCCCGCGGTCGAAGTAGTGCTCGCCGACGGCCTCGAGGCGGGCGTCGGGGATGTCACGGCCGGCGGTCACCCGGCGGAGGAAGGGCATGACCTCGTCGGGTGCCTCCGGGCCGCCGAAGGACCCGAGGAGGACGACGTCGTAGGGGGCGAGCGCGGCGACGGGGTCTGGCATGGCCCCAGCGTAGGCGGGCAATCCGGAGGTCCTCGGCGTGGGCTGCGCCGTCCGCCCCCGCCGGGATGGCACAGTCGGGACGACGACGAGCCACTCCGGGAGCCCGACATGCAGGACCTTCGCCTCATCGGCGTCCACGAGGACGGCCAGCACCTCCTGCTCGCGGACGCCGACGGCGGCCGCTACCGCCTCACCCTCGACGAGGCGCTGCGTGCCGCGGCCAGGCGCGACCGGCCGCGCCTGGGCCAGCTGCAGATCGAGATCGAGGGGGGCCTGAGGCCGCGCGACGTCCAGGCCCTCATCCGGCGCGGCCTGTCCGCCGAGGAGGTCGCCGACCGGGCCGGCTGGACCGTCGAGAAGGTGCGCCGGTTCGAGGGCCCCGTGCTCGCCGAGCGCGAGCACGTGGCCCGCATCGCGCGCCAGTGCGCCGTCGGCAGCCGGGGTGACGGGCCGCTCACCCTCGCCGATCGGGTCGCCGAGCGGCTTCGCGACCGCGGGGTCGAGCGCGACGTCGCGGAGTGGGACTCCTCGCGCGACGACGAAGGCACCTGGCAGCTCACGATGATCTTCCCTGCGGGCGGGCGCCAGCGCACGGCGACGTGGCGGTACGAGCCGCTCGGCGGGTCGGTGACGCCGACGAACGACGAGGCACGCTGGCTCAGCGAGGAGGCCCCGGCGCCCCCCGGCGCCATTCCCACCCCGCACCGGGCCCACCCCTCGGCCGACCTCGACGTCTACGACATCGACGCCGACGGCGGGGTCGGGGTGTCGCCCCGCCCGCGCGGGCACGACGAGCCGATCGACCTCATGGCGGCGATGCGCCAGCAGAGCACCCGCGGCCGACGTCGGCGGCGTCCGTCGCCGTCGCACACCCCGGGCGAGGACCGGCCGCGCGCCGACGCCCTGCCCATCGAGGACCTCGCTCTCGACCCGGCCGACGTGCCGCCGCCGCGGGCCGCCCGCGGGCGCAACCCGGTCTCGGCGCACCTCGACGAGCCGACCGACGACGACACCCTCGTCGGCGGGTGGCCGGAGGAGTCCGCGGTCCGCGTCGCCCGGGAGCCCGCGGCGCCGACCGAAGGTCACGAGGGCGGTGCCGGCACCGACACCGACGGCGGGCGCGACGACCGCGGTGGGCGCCGGGACGGCATCCCCGACGACGCCCCACCCCACGGGCACCCGGGCGACGACGCCGGCGGCGGGTCGGCACCGGCATCCCGACGTCCCCCGGCTCCGCGCAAGGGGCGGCCCAGCGTCCCGAGCTGGGACGACATCGTCTTCGGCACCCGCGGCGGCGGCTCCGGCTGACCGGGCGGCGGCCGCAGCCCGGTTCACCCGGCACACCCCCACCTCACCGGACCAGGCTTCTCCAGCCCGGAAGGGGCTTCTCGGGTCACCCGACAAACCCGGCGACCCTCACGGGGAGAACCGCCTCAGGGTCGGGGTGGGACCGCGCAGACGTCGAGGTCGAACGGCAGGGTGTCCGGCGACGGGGATGCCGCGCGCGCGGCGTGGCTGTTCATCCGCCGCATGTAGTGGCGCCGGCAGAGCACCTCGTACTCGACGACGCCGGCGCTCTCGCCCCCGGTGTCCCCGACGACGACCTGCTCGCCCTCGACGACCATGGCCCCGTCGACGATGCGTGCGTTGTGCGTGGCCTTGCGCCCGCACCAGCACAGCGCCTCGACCTGCAGCAGCTGCACCCGGTCGGCGAGCTCGATGAGGCGGCGCGAGCCCGGGAACAGCTCGGTGCGGAAGTCCGCGGTGATCCCGAACGCGTGGACGTCGATGCCGAGCTCGTCGACGAGCCGGGCCAGCTGCTCCACCTGGGCCGGGGTGTAGAACTGCGCCTCGTCGCAGATGACGTAGTCGACCCGGCCGCCCTGGGTCAGGCACTCGACGACGACCTCCCAGAAGTCGAGCTCGTCGCCGACCTCGATGGCCGGGGTCGACAGCCCGAGCCGGGACGACAGCACCGACTCCCCCATCCGGTCGAGCTTGGTGAAGATCAGGCCCCGTCGGCCGCGCGCGGAGTTGTTGTGGTCCATCTGCAGGGCCAGCGTCGACTTGCCGCAGTCCATCGTTCCCGAGAAGAAGACCAGTTCAGCCACGAGCGGACACCCTAGGCGACGACGGCGGGTGGCACGTGGACGACGGGCACGGCCACCTCGTCGTCGCTCAGCGAGCCGTGCAGCCCGACGAGGGCGAGCAGCTCGGGCCGGGCGCGCCGCGAGTCGACGACGGCGAAGCGCCCGCGCATGGCGACGACGACGTCGCCGATGCGCGGCAGGTTCTCGGGCAGCACCGTGCCGAACCACCCCGCGCCGACGGCCTCGTCACGGCGGTGCACGAGGGCGCGGTCGCCGAGCACCTCGGCCCACGCGGCCCGCACGTCGTCGGCCGCCCCGGCCTCGACGTAGAGCTGCGGTGCCCGGGCCTCCCCCGAGACGTGGCGGACCCCGGCCGCGAGCACGGGCTCGTGCGCCACGTCGAGGCGCAGCTCGTGCGGCGCGTCGACCATGCCGTGGTCGGCCGTCACGGTGAGCGAGCAGTCGGGCGGCAGCAGCGCGGCGAGCCGGCCCAGCTCGCGGTCGATGGACTCGAGCTCGTCGCCCCACTGCCACGACTCGCAGCCGTGGACGTGCCCCACCTTGTCGAGGTCACCCCAGTAGAGGTGCACGAGCGCCCGGGGTGCCGACCGCACCGCCGCGACGGTCGCGTCGACCCGGGCGGCGAGTGACTCGGCGGCCACGAACCGGCCACCACGCACGGCGGCGTTCGTCAGCCCGGACCCGTCGAAGAAGGCCGGTCCGACCCGCACGACCTCGACCCCGGCGCGCGCGACGGCCTCGAAGACCGTCTCGTGCGGCTGCCAGGTGCGGGGGTCGGGCCCGTCCTCCCAGGACAGCTCGTTGAGCAGCCGGTCGGCGCCCGGCACGAGCACCTCGTAGCCGAGCAGCCCGTGGGCGCCGGCGGCCAGGCCGGTGCCGAAGGTGCCCATCGACGTCGCGGTCGTCGACGGGAAGCCGCTCGCGACCCGCCGGGTGGTGCCGAGGTGAGCGCGCAGCCACGGTGCGTGCCCGGCCCGGCGCACGAGCAGGTCGTGGCCGAGCCCGTCGACGAGGACGACGACGGCGCGTCGCGCCGGGGGCATGAGGAAGCCGCCGGATGCCGGTTCCTCACCGCCGGATGCCGGTGCCTCGCCCCCCTGCCGCGGCACCCCGAGGCTCGTGGCCACGCTCGGCAGGACGTCGGCGAGCGACGGACCGGGGCCGACCGGCGGGTCGGGGGACGGGTCCCCCGTCGGGGGGCGGGTCGCATCGGACGCCGGGTCGGCCGGCGCGCCGCCGGGGGGCGTCATCGGCGGCTCAGCCCTGGCCGATGGCCGCAGACAGGTCGCGGGCGAAGGACATCGCCTGGGTCAGGGCGTCCTCACCGTCGGCGGCCGCCGAGATGCGCAGGGCGATGTCGTCGCCGGTGATCGTGCCCTCGTAGCCGTGGTCGGCGTCGCAGTCGGGGTCGGCGCACGACGCGGGGACGAGATCGAGCCTGGCCACGGTGCCCCACCCGAGGGTCAGGGTGATCTCGCGGCCGAGGCTGCCCGGCACGTAGGTCGAGGGGTTCTCGACGACGTGGGTGAGCATGACGCCGCGCACCGCCGACAGCGGGATCGACTCCGTCGTCGCCGTCGCGACGTCCTGGGGCGCAGGCGGCTCGTCGGCGTGGTCGTCGGCGTGCGCGATGAGCAACCGGCTCGGCGTGAGGACGAGCACCGTGATGTGCCGCCGCACGACGTCGCGGTCGAACGTCGTCTCGAGGTGCACGAGGTGGCTCTCGATGGGCTCCCGGACCAGGGCTGCGGCGACGACGTCGGCGACGAGGGCGGGGTAGTACCCGGCCCGCACGATCGCGGCGTAGAGGTCCGCCGGGAGGACGGGGGCGTCGGGGGCTCTGCTCATGGTCCCCATTGTGCCCGTCCCTGCGGCGCCCCCGTCACGTCCGCCCGACCGTCGCGGCTCACGTCAGCGAGCGCCGGCCCGGGTCGGCACGGCGCGGGGCCGGCGCGAGCACGATCTCGGCGCCGAGGACCTCCACGCCACCGGGGTGGGCGTTGACCGGGTTGAGCACGAGCGAGGCGACCTCGGGCAGGTCGTCGGCGAGGACGGACACCCGCGCGATGAGGTCGGCGAGCGCCGCCCGGTGCACCGGCGTCGCGCCCCGGTGGCCGTGCAGCACCGGGGCGGCCTTGACCGAGGAGATGAGCTCGGACACGGTGACGTCGGTGAGCGGCGGGATGCGGTAGGCGATGTCCCCGAGCAGCTCGGTCGGCAGCCCCGCGACGCTGAAGCCGATGACCGGTCCGAAGAGCGGGTCCTCGTCCGAGGTGATGACGCACGGCACGCCGGGCGTCGCCATCTTCTGGACGACGAGGCGGTCCGCGTCGAGCGGCGCGAGCCGTTCGGTGAGCGAGTCCCAGCCGGCGCGGAGCGCAGCCTCGGTGCGCAGGTCGACCCGCACCCCGCTCACCCCGCCCTGGTGGCGCATCATCGGCGCCGTCGACTTGAGCACCACCGGGTAGCCGACCCGCTCGGCGGCCGCGACGGCCTCGTCGGCCGAGCCCGCCTCCTCCTTGCCCCAGACGTCGACGCCGTAGGCCTGGAGGAGCGCGCTCGCCTCGTCGTGCGCGAGGCGCCGGCCCTTGGGGTCGACCGAGAGCACCGTGTGGACGACGTCCTCGGCGATCCGCCGGTTGATGCCGGCGGGGGCGACCGGGGTGCCGTGGTCCTTGGCCCGCCACTGGCCGTAGCGGGTGGCCGCGGCGAGCGCCCGGACGGCGTCCTCGGGCATCGTGTAGACGGGGATGGCGCGCGTCGAGCCGCCGGTGCCGGTCACCGACGCGTGCCCGTCGTCGACCCCCCGCATCCCGAGGAAGGTCGCGGCGCAGGGCTTGTCGGCCCCGGCCGCGGTGTCGCGCACCGCGGCCGCCACGTCGGCGTCGTTCGTCACGAGCGGGGGGATGAAGCAGGTGAGCACCGAGTCGACCTTGGGGTCGTCGAAGGCGCTGGCGAGCGCCGTGCGGAACTGGGCGGCCGTCGCCTCGGTCGGCAGGCACACCGGGCCGTGCGCCACGGTGAGGCCCCAGCTCGTGCAGGCGTCGGCGGTGAGGGTGCCGAGCGCGGTCGAGTTCCCGACGATCGCGACCCGGTCGCCCCTCGGCAGCGGCTGGTGGGTCACGAGCTGGGCGATGTCGAAGAGCTGGTGGACGTTCTCGACCCGGATGACGCCGGCCTGCTTGAGCATCGCCTCGAAGACGTCGGGCCGGGCCTTGGTGCGCCGCACCCGGTGCCCCGGGGGAACGCCGAACCGCGAGACACCCGACTTGACGACGATGACCGGCTTGATGAGGGCGAGGTTGCGGGCGATCCGCGAGAACTTGCGCGGGTTGCCCATCGACTCGAGGTAGAGGCCGACGGCGGCGGTGGACTCGTCGTCGATCCAGTACTGCATGAAGTCGTTGCCGGAGACGTCGACCCGGTTGCCCGCGGACGCGAACGTCGAGATGCCGAGGTTGCGGCGGGCGGCCGACGCGAGCACGGCGATGCCGAGGGCGCCGGACTGGGCGAACAGGCCGAACCGGCCGTGCGGGGGCAGGGTCGGCGCGAGCGAGGCGTTGAGCCGCACCTCGGGGTCGTTGTTGATGAGGCCGAACGAGTTGGGGCCGACGACCCGCATCCCCGAGCCACGGGCCCGGCGGAGCAGCTCGGCCTGCAGCCGCGCGCCGTCGCGCCCCTCCTCCGCGAAGCCGGACGACACGACGAGCAGCGCCTTGACGCCCGCCTCGGCGCACTCGTCGACGACCTCGAGCACGGCGTGGGCGGGCACCGCGACCACGGCGAGGTCGACCTGCCCCGGCACGGCCGCGACCGACGGGTAGGCCGTGCGGCGCCGCAGGGTGCGCACGTTCGGGTTGACCGGGTGGATGGTGCCGGTGAACCCGGCCTGGACGAGCCGGTCGAGCAGCTGGCTGCCGATCGAGTCGCGGCGCCGGCTCGCGCCGATGACGGCGATGGTGCGCGGGTGCAGGATCGAGCGCACGCTCAGCGCCTCGGCGCGGTGCTCGCGGCTCATCGCGACGGCCTTGGACGAGTCGGTCGGCTCGATGTCGAACCCGACCTCGACGATCCCGTCCTCGATGTGGCGGGTCACGTCGTAGCCGGCGTCGGAGAAGACCGCGAGCATCTTGCGGTTCTGCGGGAGCACCTCCGCGGTGAAGCGGGCGATGCCGAACTCGCGGGCGATGGCCGCGAGGTGCTCGAGGAGCACCGAGCCGATGCCCTTGCCCTGGTAGTGGTCGCTGATGTTGAACGCGACCTCGGCGCTGCGCGCGTCGATGCGGTCGTAGCGCCCGATGCCGATGATGTCCTCGCGCATCGTCGCGACGAGCGCCACCCGGTCGACGTAGTCGACGTGGGTGAAGCGGTGGACGTCGGAGTCGCTGAGGCGGCGCAGCGGGGCGAAGAAGCGCAGGTAGATGGACTCGTCGGACTGTGCGTTGTGGAACCGCCGGATGCCGTCGCCGTCCGAGGGCCGGATCGGCCTCAGGTGCGCGACGGTGCCGTCGCGCAGGACGACGTCGGCCTCCCACTCCGCGGGGTACCCCGGCGGGAGCGGCTCGTCCTCCATGGGCCCATCGTGCCACCCCCCGCACCCGGTCCGGGCGAGGTCCCCGCCGACCGGCACACTGGGGGCGTGGAGCTTCGCGAGGCCGTCCTGCGCCGCCGCATGGTGCGCCGCTTCGACCCGGACGTGGCGGTCGACCGCGAGGTCGTGCGCGACCTCGTCGGGCTCGCCGTGCGCGCCCCGAGTGCCGGCTTCAGCCAGGGATGGGACTTCGTCGCCCTCCTCGACCCAGCCGACCGGGCGGCCTTCTGGGCGGCGGCCGACGACGGGCGAGCCCCCACCGCGTGGCGCGCCGGGGTGTCCGCGGCCCCGGCGCTCGTCCTGTGCCTGTCCGACCCGGCGGCCTACCTCGACCGCTACGCAGAGCCGGACAAGGGGTGGACCGACCGTTCCGTCGAGCGGTGGCCGGTCCCCTACTGGGACACCGACACCGCGATGGCCGCGATGGTCCTCCTCCTCGGGGCGCAGGACGCCGGGCTCGGCGCCCTCTTCTTCGGGGTGCCCGCCGAGCGCCACGACGCGGTCCGGGCGGCGCACGGCATCCCCGGCGGGCACCGGATCGTCGGGGTCGTCGCCCTCGGCACCGAGGCCGGGCGGGTGTCCGGCTCGGCGCGCACGCGCCGTCGCCGCGGGCTCGGCGAGGTGCTGCACGAGGGGAGGTTCGGCGCGTCGCCGTGAGGGCCCCGCCGACCGTGGGCGAGGATGGTCGACGACCCTGCCGCGGCACGCCGCGGCCCGACCCACCCGCGGAGCAGAGCCCCACCCCATGGCCAAGCGCAGCACCCCCCCGCCCGAGGAGACCGCCGAGCGGATCGTCGACATCGACGTCGAGGAGGAGATGCGCAGCGCCTTCCTCGAGTACTCGTACAGCGTCATCTACGCGCGGGCCCTGCCCGACGCCCGGGATGGCCTCAAGCCCGTCCAGCGCCGCATCCTGTTCGGGATGAGCGAGCTCGGCCTGCGGCCCGAGCGCCCGCACGTGAAGTCGAGCCGGGTCGTCGGCGAGGTCATGGGCAAGTACCACCCGCACGGCGACCAGGCGATCTACGACGCGCTCGTGCGCCTCGCCCAGCCGTTCACGATGCGCCTGCCCCTCGTCGACGGGCACGGCAACTTCGGCTCGCTCGACGACGGTCCGGCCGCCTCGCGCTACACGGAGGCCCGGATGGCCCCGGCCGCGCTCCTCATGGTCGCCGGGCTCGACGAGGACACCGTCGACGTCGTCCCGAACTACGACGACTCGCTGACCCAGCCCGGCGTGCTGCCCGCCGCCTACCCCAACCTCCTCGTCAACGGTGCGAGCGGCATCGCCGTCGGCATGGCGACGAACATGGCGCCGCACAACCTCGTCGAGGTCGTCGGCGCCGCCCGCCACCTCATCGCCCACCCCGACTGCTCGCTCGACGACCTCATGCGCTTCGTCCCCGGCCCCGACCTGCCCGGCGGCGGGCGGATCATCGGGCTCGACGGAATCCGCGACGCCTACCTCACCGGTCGAGGCAGCTTCCGCACCCGGGCCACGGCCCGCGTCGAGAAGCTCACCCCGCGCAGGATGGGCATCGTCGTCACCGAGCTCCCCTACCTCGTCGGCCCGGAGAAGGTCATCGAGCGGGTCAAGACCCTCGTGCAGTCCAAGAAGCTGCAGGGCATCTCCGACGTCAAGGACCTCACCGACCGCAAGCACGGCCTGCGCCTGGTGTTCGAGGTCAAGAACGGCTTCAACCCCGACGCCGTCCTCGAGCAGCTCCACCGGCTCACCCCGATGGAGGACTCCTTCGGCATCAACAACGTCGCGCTCGTCGACGGTCAGCCGCGCACCCTCGGCCTCAAGGAGCTGCTTCGCACCTACGTCGACTTCCGCATCGACGTCGTGCGCCGCCGCACCGAGTTCCGGCTCGCCCGGCGGCGCGACCGCCTGCACCTCGTCGAGGGCCTGCTCGTCGCGATCCTCGACATCGACGAGGTCATCCAGCTCATCCGCACCTCCGACGACGCAGCGGCCGCCCGGGCGCGCCTCATCTCCGTCTTCGACCTGTCCGAGGCCCAGGCCGAGTACATCCTCGAGCTGCAGCTGCGGCGGCTCACGAGGTTCTCCCGGATCGAGCTCGAGGCCGAGCGCGACGAGCTGCGCCGCCAGATCGAGGAGCTCGAGGCGATCCTCGCCGACGAGAAGCTGTTGCACCGCACCGTCTCGGGCGAGCTCGCCGACGTCGCCAAGGCCCACGGCACCCCGAGGCGCACGGTGCTCCTCGAGTCCGCCGGCACACCCGCGTCGGTGGCCACCCCGCTCGAGGTCGCCGACGACCCGTGCTGGGTGCTGCTGTCCTCGACCGGCCTGCTGGCCCGCACCTCGTCCGCCGACCCGGTGCCGGGCGAGGGGGCCCGGGCCAGGCACGACGCGATCGTCGGCGCGGTGCGCACGACGGCGCGCGGCGAGTTCGGGCTCGTCACCTCGCGCGGTCGGATGGTGCGGATGTCGGCCCTCGAGCTGCCGACGTTGCCCCCGCTCGGTGGGTCGCCGAGCCTGTCGGGCGGGGCGCCGCTCGCCGTCTACGTCGACCTGCCCGCCGGGGAGGAGCCGCTCACCATCGTGCCGCTCGACCCCGACGGCCCGGGCATCGCCCTCGGCACGGCGCAGGGCGTCGTCAAGCGGGTCACGCCGGACCACCCGGCCCGCCCCGACTGGGAGCTCGTCGCCCTCAAGGACGGCGACCACGTCGTCGGCGCCGCAGCGCTGCACGACGGCACCGAGGACCTCGTCTTCGTCACGAACGACGCCCAGCTGCTGCGCTTCCCGGCCTCCGCGGTGCGGCCGCAGGGCCGCGCGGCCGGGGGGATGGCCGGCATCCGCCTCGCCCCGGGCGCGCACGTCGCGTTCTTCGGCGCGGTCGACCCGGCCTCGGATGCCGTCGTCGTCACCTCCGCCGGGTCCTCCGACGCCCTGCCGGGCACCCAGCCAGGGTCGCTCAAGGTCACGCCGTACGGCGAGTACCCCGCGAAGGGGCGCGGCACGGGCGGCGTGCGCGCCCACCGGTTCCTGCGCGGGGAGGACACCCTCGTCCTCGCGTGGGTCGGGGCCGTCCCGGCCCGCGCGTCGGGGGCCAACGGCGTCGCGCTCGACCTCCCGGAGGCCACGGGACGGCGGGACGGCTCCGGCACGACCCACCCCGCGGTCGTCGCGGGCATCGGTGCGCCGGTGCGCTGACCGCGCCGCGAGGCGTCCGGATGTGACCAATCGGACACCGCCCCAACCGTGTTACGCAATCGTTACCGCCTCGCGGGCCGGGATCGTTGCGCGGCATGTGAAAACGCTTTTACGTTGGACCCGGTTCCCTCATCGCCGAGGCCCAGCGTCTCGGCGCGACCAGTGAAATGGAGGCGGGCACATGGCCCATCACTCAAAGCGTCGCATCGCGACGTTGGCCGGAGTCCTCGCGGTGGCCCTCACCGCGACGGCCTGCGGAGGCTCGGACGACGGTGGAGACACCGGCGACAGCGCAGCCGCCAGCATCGACTGCGCTCCCTACGAGGCGTTCGGCGACCTCGAGGGCAAGACGGTCACCGTCTACACCTCGATCGTCACCCCCGAGGACCAGTCCCACATCGAGTCGTACAAGCCGTTCGAGGAGTGCACGGGCGTCACGGTGAAGTACGAGGGCTCCAAGGAGTTCGAGGCTCAGCTGCCCGTGCGCGTCAAGGGTGGCAACGCCCCCGACATCGCCTACCTGCCGCAGCCGGGTCTGCTCCAGACGATGGTCGCCACCGGCGCCGTCAAGCCGGCTCCGGAGGAGACGGCCGCCAACGTCGACAAGTGGTTCGGTGAGGACTGGAAGGCCTACGGCACCGTCGACGGCACCTTCTACGCCGCACCGCTGGGCGCGAACGTCAAGTCGTTCGTCTGGTACTCGCCCTCGGCCTTCGCCGACAAGGGTTACCAGGTGCCCACGACGTGGGCCGAGCTGCTCACCCTGAGCGACAAGATCGCGGCCGACAACACCGACGGCACCACGAAGCCGTGGTGTGCCGGCATCGAGTCGGGTGACGCGACCGGCTGGCCGGCCACCGACTGGATGGAGGACGTCATGCTGCGCACGGCGGGCCCCGAGACCTACGACAAGTGGGTGAACCACGAGATCCCGTTCAACGACCCAGCCGTCGCCACGGCGCTTGCCGAGGTCGGCAAGATCCTCAAGAACGACAAGTACGTCAACGGCGGTCTCGGCGACGTCAAGACGATCGCCTCGACGGCCTTCCAGGACGCCGGACTGCCGATCCTCGACGGCACCTGCTACATGCACCGTCAGGCGTCGTTCTACGCGGCCAACTGGCCCGAGGGCACCAAGGTCGCAGAGGACGGCGACGTCTGGGCCTTCTACTTCCCGGCCCAGGACGCGACCGCCCACCCGGTGCTCGGTGGCGGCGAGTTCGTGGCCGCCTTTGCCGACCGTCCTGAGGTCAAGGCCTTCCAGACCTTCCTGTCCTCGGACACCTGGGCCAACCTCAAGGCGGACACCACGCCGGACATCGGCGGCTGGCTCTCGGCCAACAAGGGCCTGGACATCGAGAAGCTGAAGACGCCGATCGACAAGCTCTCGGCCGAGCAGCTGCAGGACCCCAACGCGGTCTTCCGCTTCGACGGCTCCGACCTCATGCCGGGCGCCGTGGGTTCGGGCACGTTCTGGAAGGGCATGACCGACTGGATCACCGGTAAGGGCGACCAGGAGGTGCTCGACTACATCGAGCAGTCCTGGCCGGCCTCCTGACCTCAGGTCCACCCGAGACGGGGGTGGGGCGGAAGCCCGCCCCACCCCCGTCTCGTCTCCCCCCGCGAGACCCACGGAGGTTCAGTCAATGGTGTCCAGCATGGTCGGCAGCGTCGCCGCCATCCCCGAGCCGCTGCTACGTGCGCAGAGCGTTGCCGGGAAGTTCTTCCTCATGTTCTTCGCGATCGCCGTCTTCGCCGCGATCTTCGGCCTCATCCTCTTCCTCGCCTCCCTGTTCAAGGGCCGCTCGGGCGAGAAGGTGCAGGGTGGGCTGTTCGTGCTGCCGGCGATCTTCCTCCTCGCCGTCGGCCTGATGTACCCGGCGATCCTCACGATCAACCAGTCCCTGCGGGGCCGCTCCGGCGAGGGCGCATTCACGCTGCAGAACTACTCCGACATGTTCACCCAGCCCGAGCTGCTCACCGTGCTGCGCAACACGGCGCTGTGGGTCATCCTCGTGCCCGTCTTCGCGACCGGCATCGGGCTCCTGTACGCCATCCTCATCGACCGCGCCCGGGGTGAGGCGTTCGCCAAGGCGCTCATCTTCCTGCCCATGGCGATCTCGATGGTCGGCGCGAGCATCATCTGGCGGTTCGTCTACCAGTACAAGCCGACGTCGGCCGACCAGATCGGCATCCTCAACGCGATTCTCAAGGCGCTGGGCTTCGAGACCCAGCAGTTCCTCATCGACGCCCCCCGCAACACCTTCATGCTCATCATCGTCATGATCTGGATCCAGGCCGGGTTCGCGATGACCGTGCTCTCGGCGGCCATCAAGGCGATCCCCGACGAGATCATCGAGGCGGCCAAGCTCGACGGCGTGCAGAGCTTCAAGATGTTCCGCTACATCACCCTGCCGAGCATCCGCGCCGCCCTCGTCGTCGTCGTCACGACGATCGGCATCGGCACGCTCAAGGTCTTCGACATCGTCCGCACCATGACCGGCGGGCAGTTCGACACCTCGGTCGTCGCCAACGAGTTCTACGCGCAGAGCTTCCGGTACAACGCCCCGGGCCTCGGCGCCGCGCTCGCGGTGCTGCTGTTCATCCTCGTCATCCCGATCGTCGCGTACAACATCGTCCAGATGCGGAAGGAGGCCTGAGCATGAGCACACTCGAGCCCACAGCAGTGCCCGAGAAGGTCACCTCCGAGATGGCCGACGCGCCGAAGAAGCAGAAGCGGCACAAGAGCGCGGCCGGTGACGCCGCCCGCGCCATCAGCTCGCCCTGGGCGAGCCTGATCGCCGTCGTCATCGCGGTGCTCTGGACGATCCCGACGATCGGCCTGCTCGTCACCTCGTTCCGCAAGCCGATCGACATCAACCGCAGCGGCTGGTGGACCTCGTTCTTCAGCCCGCAGAGCTACACGCTGAGCAACTACGAGCAGGCGCTGGCTCCCGGGTCGTCCGCGGGCCTGGGGCAGTACTTCATCAACACGATCGTCATCACCATCCCCGCGGTGGTCCTGCCGATCTTCCTCGCCTCGCTCGCGGCCTACGCCTTCGCGTGGATGCCGTTCCCGGGCCGTGACGCGCTCTTCGTCGCGGTCTTCGCGCTCCAGATCGTGCCGCTCCAGGTCGCGCTCATCCCGTTGCTCGACATCTACGTCAACACCCTCGGGATCGGTGCCTCGTACTGGAGCGTCTGGCTGTCGCACACGATCTTCGCGCTCCCCCTCGCGACCTTCCTCATCCACAACTTCATGAGGGAGCTCCCGGGAGAGCTCATGGAGGCGGCGCGGGTCGACGGCGCGGGCCACGTGACGATCTTCTTCAAGATCCTCCTGCCCCTGCTCACCCCGGCGATCGCGGCGTTCGGCATCTTCCAGTTCCTCTGGGTCTGGAACGACCTGCTCGTCTCGCTCGTGTTCCTCGGCGGGACGCCCGACGTCGCGCCGATCACCGTGCGGGTCGCCGAGCTCTCGGGCACCCGCGGCAGCGCGTGGTACCTGCTCTCGGCCGGTGCGTTCATCTCGATGATCGTGCCCGTCGCGGTGTTCCTCGCCCTCCAGCGGTACTTCGTCCGTGGCCTCCTCGCGGGTGGCCTCAAGGGCTGAGCCGCCGGCCGGAAGGGGGCGAGCACCATCAGCACCATCACCGACGTGGCGCGGGTGGCCGGGGTGTCGGTCGCCACGGTCTCCCGCGCCCTTCGGGGACTGGACCGGGTCTCCCCCGAGACCCGGGAGCGGGTCCTGCGCGTCGCCGAGGACCTGCACTACGTCGCGTCCCCGACGGCGACCTCGCTCGCGTCGGGACGCACCCGCGTCGTCGCCGTCGTCGCCCCCTTCCTCACCCGGTGGTTCTTCGCGATGCTCGTCAGCGCGATCGAGAAGAGCCTTCGCGCCCACGGGCACCACGTCATCCTGTTCGACCTCGAGGACGACAGCTACGACCAGCGCCTCATGCTGTCGCAGAACATGCTGTGGAAGCGGGTCGACGGGGTCATCACCCTCAACGTGCCGATGGTCGCCGAGGAGGTCGAGCTCGTCGACCGGCTCGGGCTGCCGCTCGTCGCGATCGGCTCACCCGTGCCGGGCCGGGCCTGCGTGCGCATCGACGACGCCGTCGCGATGCGCACCGCCGTCGAGCACCTCGCGGGGCTCGGCCACACCCGGATCGGCTACATCGGCGCGGTCCCCGAGAACGTCGCGCACATCCAGACCCCCCAGGACCGCCTGCGCGCCTTCCTCGACACCGTCCGCGACCTGGGCCTGACCTGCGAGGACTCGTGGATCCTCGGCTCGGACTGGACCGCCCAGGCCGCCGCGCTCGACAGCACCGAGCTGCTCTCGCGTGAGGACCGGCCCACCGCCATCGTCGCGGCGTCGGACGAGATGGCCATCGGGGTGCTCGCGAGCGCCCGGCGGCTCGGCCTGCGGGTCCCCGAGGACCTGTCGGTCACCGGGATCGACGACTTCGTGCTGAGCGGCGTGCTCGGGCTGACGACGGTGCGCCAGGACGTCGCCGGGCTGGGCCACGCGGCGGCCGAGCTGCTCCTGCGGGCCCTCCTCGAGGACGACGAGTCGACCGACGAGCTCGTGCTCCCGACCGAGCTCGTCGTGCGCGAGTCGACCGGACCCGCGCCGACGGGCTGACCCCCCGGGCTGACCCGCCCGGGCAGACCCGACCTGCTGCCGGTCAGACGTCGATGCGCTCGCGGTCGAGGGCGTGCGCCGACTCGACGATGAAGTCCCTGCGCGGCGCGACCTCCCCGCCCATGAGCAGCTCGAACACCCGGGTCGCGGACTCGACGTCGGCGGCGGTCACCTTGCGCAGGGTGCGGTGCTGGGGGTCCATCGTCGTCTCGGCGAGCTGGTCGGCATCCATCTCCCCGAGGCCCTTGTAGCGCTGGATCGGCTTGGTCTTCCGCCCGCGCCGGGTGATCGCCGCCATCGTGCGGCGCATCTCGGCCTCGGAGTACGTGTAGATGACCTCGTTCGCCTTCGACCCCGGGTTGACGACCTCGATGCGGTGCAGCGGCGGCACCGCGGCGTAGACCCGCCCGGCCTCGACGAGCGGGCGCATGTAGCGGAAGAAGAGCGTGAGCAGCAGGGTGCGGATGTGGGCGCCGTCGACGTCGGCGTCGGTCATGATGATGACCTTGCCGTAGCGGGCGGCGTCGAGGTCGAAGGTGCGACCGGAGCCGGCGCCGATGACCTGGATGATCGCCGCACACTCGGCGTTGCCGAGCATGTCGGTGACCGACGCCTTCTGGACGTTGAGGATCTTGCCGCGGATCGGCAGCAGGGCCTGGTGGTCGCTGCTGCGGGCGAGCTTCGCGGTGCCGAGGGCGCTGTCGCCCTCGACGATGAACAGCTCGGTGCGCTCGACGTCGGTGCTGCGGCAGTCGGCGAGCTTGGCCGGCAGCGTCGAGGACTCCAGCGCCGTCTTGCGGCGCTGGGTCTCCTTGTGCAGCCGCGCGCTGATCCGCGACTTCATCTCGGCGGTGACCTTCTCGAGCAGCAGCGCCGCCTGCTGCTTCTCCGGGCGCTTGGTCGAGGTGAGCCGCGCCGTGAGCTCCTTCTCGACGACCCGCGCCACGATGGCGCGCACCGCGTTCGTGCCGAGGACCTCCTTGGTCTGGCCCTCGAACTGCGGCTCGGCGAGGCGCACCGTGACGACCGCGGTCAGGCCCGCGAGGGCGTCGTCCTTCTCGAGCTTGTCGGTGCCGACCTTGAGGCGCCGGGCGTTGACCTCGAGCTGGCGGCGCAGCACCTTGAGCAGGGCCTGCTCGAAGCCGGCGAGGTGGGTGCCGCCCTTCGGGGTGGCGATGATGTTGACGAACGTCGTCACCCTCGTGTCGTAGCCGGTGCCCCAGCGCACCGCCACGTCGACGCCGCACTCGCGCTCGACCTCGGTCGGGGTCATGTGGCCCGCGGCGTCGAGCACGGGGACGGTCTCGGTGAAGGTGCCGCTGCCCTGCAGGCGCCACACGTCGGTGACGGCGGGGTCGGGCGCGAGGAACTCGCAGAACTCCGAGATGCCGCCGTCGTGGACGAAGACCTGCTCGCTCGGCTGCGCACCACGCTCGTCGCGGATGACGATCGTCAGGCCCGGGACGAGGAAGGAGGTCTGCCGGGCCCGGGCGACCAGGCCCTCGAGGTCGAAGGCGGCGTCCTTGAGGAAGATCTGCCGGTCGGCCCAGTACCGCACCCGGGTGCCGGTGACGCCGCGACGCGTGCGCCCGATGACCTCGAGCTCGCTGACGTCGACGTAGGGAGTGAAGCGGTGGTCAGGGTCCTTGGCCCCCCGGGCGCCCGCGACGTCGGAGAACACCCCGGGTTCGCCGCGGCGGAAGCTCATCGCGTAGGTCCGGCCCCCGCGGTCGACCTCGACGTCGAGCCGCGAGGACAGCGCGTTGACGACCGACGCGCCGACGCCGTGCAGGCCGCCGGATGCCGTGTAGGAGCCACCGCCGAACTTCCCGCCGGCGTGCAGGCGGGTGTAGACGAGCTCGACGCCCGTGAGGCCGGTGCGCGGCTCGATGTCGACCGGGACGCCCCGGCCGTTGTCGCGCACCTCGACCGAGCCGTCGTGGTGCAGGGTCACCTCGACGCGGTCGCAGTGGCCCCCGAGGGCCTCGTCGACGGCGTTGTCGATGATCTCCCACAGGCAGTGCATGAGCCCGCGCGAGTCCGTGGACCCGATGTACATGCCGGGACGCTTGCGGACCGCCTCGAGGCCCTCGAGGACCTGGAGGTGGTGGGCGGTGTACTCGGACGCGGACTTGCTCGTCGCGGCCTTCTTCGCAGCGGTCGTCGGCACGTCACGCAGGGTAGCCGCCGGGCCGGACAGCCCCCGACAGGCGCACCGCGTCCGCGCGAACGGGCACGAACGGGCGCGACCGGCATCCGACGGCGGCCCGCCCACGGCGGCCCGCCCACGGCGCCGGCCCGCCGGGCCCGGCGACGGGTCACGATCCGGCGCCGGGCCCGGCGACAGGTCACGATCTGGACATGACCGGGGCCACAGGGCCCCACCCTGCACAGCGGGAAGCAACGGACGTGCTTGACTGTTGCAACGCTCGCCGCCCGATCCGGGTGGAGCGACCGACGCAGGACCGAGCGAGCCGAGGAGGCCCGACGTGAACGCCGCACTGGCACCGACCCTGACCGCAGCGGACCGTTGCGACCGCTGCAGCGCCCAGGCGTACGTCCGCGCCCGCCTCCACGCCGGGGGAGAGCTGCTGTTCTGCGCCCACCACGGCCGCGAGCACATCCCGGCCCTCGCCGGCCTCGCCGAGATCCACGACGAGAGCGACCGCCTGCTCGAGCCCAGCGTCCCCGGCGAGCCGACCATCTGAGGTGGATGCCGTCGCCGACGGCGCCTCCGTGCTCGTTCCGGCGCTGCTCATCGTCGTCGGCCTGCTCGGGATCGTCATCCCGGTGCTGCCCGGCCTGCCCGTCGTCGTCGGCGGCGTCCTGCTGTGGGCGGTGCTCGAGGGCTCGGCCCTGGGGTGGGGCATCCTCGTCGCGAGCGTCGTCGTCGCGGTCGCCGGGTTCGCCCTGCAGTACCTCGTCCCCGGGCGCCGGATGCGCGAGCAGGGCGTCAGCAGCTCGACCCTGGCCATCGCGGTGCTCATCGGGATCGTCGGGTTCTTCGTCATCCCGGTCGTCGGCGCGCTCGTCGGCTTCGTCCTCGGCATCTACGTCGTCGAGCTCGGCCGCGGCCGCGACCGTGCGCAGGCCTGGACGCGCACGAAGCACGGGCTCGTCGCGGTGCTGCACAGCATCGGGATCGAGCTCGGGGCCGGACTCGTCATCGCGGCTCTGTTCGTCGCCGGCGTCGTCGCGGCGTGACCGGCGTCGTCACGGTGCGACGGCCGGCCGCTGCGGTGCGATCGGGCCACACCGTGAGGTGATGGAGGAGCGGCCCGCGGGCGGGTCGGTGACGCCGGTCGCGCGGGCACGCGCCGGCCCGTCCAGCCGCTGACCCCCCGGCCGGCCTCAGGGGTTGTTCTGACGCTTGTCCCAGCGCTCGTCGAGGCGGTCCATGAACGAGCGCTGGCCCTTGCGCCGGCTGCCCTTGGCGACCGGGGCGCCGGTCGTGCCGTCACCGCGTACGACCCCGAGCCTGGCGCGTCGCGGTGGGGTGGCCGCGAAGACGGCGGCGGCGACCATGATCGCGAAGCCGATGGCCCCGACCCACATCGTCGTGTTGATGCCGACGAGCACGAGACCGAGCCCGACCACGACCCCGACGGCTCCGACGAGCCACCGGCGGCGCTGCAGCGACGCGAGGGAGCTGCCCTGCATCTGCGAGGCGAACTTCGGGTCCTCGGCAGCGAGGGCCTGCTCCATCTGTTCGAGCATCTTCTGCTCATGGTCTGAGAGGGGCACGGATCCTCCCGTGGTCGGCCCGGGCGCCCGGCGGACGCCCTGTTTGTCCCTGAGCCCTCAGGATAGGTCGCGCGGTCGCCGCACGGAAGCCGATGTGTCACGTTGGATGAGACTGGCCGGTCGTACCGACCCTGACCCGAACCGTGAACGGGCCCGGTCGACCGCCCGGTCGGCGTCGCGCCACCCGTGCTCCGGCTCGCCGATGACCCCCTGGATCGGCGCCCGCGAGGCCTCGACGAGCTTCTCGAGCCGCACGCCGACGAGCCGGATCCGGGCCCGCTGGAGGCCGAGGGCGTCGAAGAGCCCGACCGCGGCCTCGTGGATCGCCCGGCCGCTGTCGGTCGGCTCGCGCAGCGTCCGCGAGCGGGAGATCGTCGTGAAGTCGCTGAACCTCACCCTCAGGGTGACGGTCCGTCCGGTGAGCCCCGCCGCGCGCATACGGGCCGCCGTGCGCTCGCTCAGGGCGAGCAGGCGCCGGTGGATCTCCTCGGCGTCGTCGATGTCGTGCTCGAAGGTCTCGTCGCTACCGATGCTCTTCTCCCGCTGGCCGCGCTCGACCGGTCGGGGGTCACGACCCCACGCGAGCTCGTGGAGGTGGCGACCGGCGGCCTCGCCGAGGCCGCGCACGAGCGTGGCGAGCGGGGTGTGCGCGATGTCGGCGACGGTGCGCAGGCCGAGCCGCACGAGGGCCTCCTCGGTGCGCTCCCCCACCCCCCACAGGGCGGCCACGGGCAGCTGCTGGACGAACGGCACGACCTCGTCGCGGGGGACGACGACCATCCCGTCGGGCTTGGCGAGCCCGGACGCGATCTTCGCGACGAACTTCGTCGAGGCGACACCGACCGAGCAGGTGATGCCCTGTTCGTCGTGGACGGTGTCGCGGATGTGCTGTCCGATGGTCGTCGGGCTGCCCATCCGCCGCACCGCCCCCGACACGTCGAGGAAGGCCTCGTCGAGCGAGAGCGGCTCGACGACCGGGGTCACCGAGTGGAAGGTCTCCATGACGGCCTCGGAGATCGCCGCGTAGAGCCGGTGGTCCGGCGGCAGGACGACGGCCTGCGGGCACAGCCGCCGGGCTCGGGCCATCGGCATCGCCGAGGTGACCCCGAAGCGGCGCGCCTCGTACGTGGCCGAGAGCACGACCCCGCGGGTGCCACCCCCGATGATGACGGGGGTGCCGACGAGCTCGGGGTGCGAGAGCAGGGTGGCGGAGGCGTAGAAGGCGTCCATGTCGACGTGCAGGACGGTGCACCCGGTGTCGTCGGGGGGCTGCCCCGAGTCGCGGTGCGGGAGGGCGAACTGGCGGCGGCTCATCGCGGGCCCGACGCGGTGTCAGCCCCGGGTCGCCAGGACGTGGCGCACGCTGCCGAGCGCCCCGAGGAGCGGGTGGTCGCGGTGGTGGCTCGCGACGTCCTCGAGCTCGAGGAGCGCCGTGCGGTCGGCCTCGGAGTCGACGAGGGCCGACGGGACGAGGTCGCTGAAGATGCGCACGCCGTGGCTGTCGACCGGCGTGAACCCGTGGGCGAGGAGCAGGTCGAGCACGCCCTGCTCGTCGAAGCGCCGCGGGGCCGGGTCGTCGTCGCCCCACCGGCCGTCAGGGCGCTCGAGGATGGCCCGGGCCCGGACGAACTCGCCCGCGAGGGCCCGCGCGAGGGCGGCGGGCAGGCGCTGGGCGACGACGAGGGAGAGGATGCCGCCACGGGCGAGGACGCCGGCGATGTTCGCGAGCGCGGTGTCGGGGTCGTCGACGACCTCGAGCGTGCCGTGGAGGCAGACGAGGTCGTAGGGGCGGTGCCCACCGGGAGCGGCGAGGTCGCCGATGGTGTCGGTGTCACCCTGCACCGGGTGGACCCGCTCCGACGTGCCGGTGTCCGCGGCCCGGCGGCGCAGCGAGGCGAGGGCGTCGGGGCTGGGGTCGACGACGGTGACGTCATGGCCGGCCGCGGCGAGCGGGACGGCGGTTCCCCCGGTGCCCCCACCGACGTCGAGGACGCGCAGCGGACGTCCCAGCTCGGCGCTGCGGCCGGCCGCGACGTCGTCGAGCACCCCTTGGACCGCGGCCGTGCGCAGATCCGGGTGGGTTCCGGCGCGACGGGATCGGCCACGCTCGTCGGCCACGGCTGGTCTCCTTCGTCAGGTCGCGGCGCCCGGTCCCGGTCGGGGGCACGGTCTGTCCCGCCCACCCTAGTGTCCGGAGCTGCCGGGGCTGGCGTGCCACAGCTTGCGCGAGGGCAGCCCGGCTCCGCTCGCCGCCGGGTCGAGCGGGACGTCCTGACCACTGCCGGGGGCGCCCCGGCCGGAGCGGGGGTCGGCACCGGGGGGCCGGGTGTCGGCGTACGGTGACTGGCGGAAGCCCGACGCGTGGACGAGCACCCGCCGGCCGGTGCGGGCGTCGCGCTCCCGGGCGACCTCCTCGACCGCCTCGGCGCGGGCGACGGCATCCGCCTCCCCCGCGGCGATCGCCGCCCGGACCCGCTCGAGGCCGCCGAGCTGCCAGGCGTCCCAGAGGGCGGACAGCTCCCAGGCGCCCGTCGCGCGGATCGACAACCCGCGCTCGCCGGTGCGGCGCAGCACCCCGCGGACGAGGAGCAGCCAGGAGTGGAAGACCACGCCGGCGTAGGGGCCCTGGACGTCCTCGAAGAACGTGCAGTCGGACGGGCCGGTGGAGTCGTCGAGGGTGAGGAACACGACCCGCCGCCCCGAGCGAACCGGCGGGGTCTGGGTGGCGACCTTGACCCCGGCGACCCACACCTCGCTGCGGCTGCGGGTGCCGAGCAGGTCGCGGCTGCGGGTGACCCCCAGTGCGGTGAGCAGCGGGGCGTAGAACTCGACGACGTGGGCGGACACGTCGAGCCCGAGCACGTCGAGCTCGGCGCGCACCCGCTCCGGGCCGGTCATCTCGGGCAGCCCGGCCCCGGGGACGAGGCGCGGCCGGTCGCCGAGGTCGAGGGTCAGCTGGGTCGGCTGCTCGGCGGCGGGGACGACCTCGCGGGCCGCCTGCGACTGCGCCCCGGCCCGCTCGCGGACGTCGGCCCCGGGCGTGCCGTCCTCGCGCGGCGGCGGGATGCTCGGGACGGCGAGCCGCCGGTCACGACGCGGGGGCGCCCCGCCCCCGCGCTCCCACCGCTCGAGCTCGGCGACGTGGAGCAGCAGGTCGCGCCGGGTGACCCGGCCGCGCCGTCCGGGCCCGCCGTCACCCATCCCGTGGAGGGCGTCGAACGCCCCGGCGAGGACGAGCCGCTCGGTGACCGGGCGGCTCACCCGGGTGCGGGTCCAGAAGTCGCCGAGGTCGGCGTAGGGCTGGCCCGCGACGATGCGGGCGACCTCCGCGGCGCTGATGCCCTTGACGTCGGCGAGGGAGAGCCGGATGCCGTAGGGCTGGGGGTCGCGCTGCCACCCGGGGAGGACGGCGCCACCGCCGTCCGGCACCGCCCCCGCATGCGGAGCGGCATCCGTCGAGTGAGCAGGACACGCCGAAGGCGAGTCTCCCGATCCGGCGTGTCCTGCTCTCTCGACAGGGTCGACGGCAGACAGGACGTCGGCGACGCGCTCGACCCGGTAGGTGTCGCCCGACGCGTTGACGTCGAGGCCGAGGACGGGGATCCCGAAGGACCGGGCGTCGTCGAGGAGGAGCCGCTTCGGGTACATCCCGGGGTCGTGGGTGAGGATGCCGGCGAGGAACGCGGCCGGGTGGTGGGTCTTCAGCCAGGCCGAGTGGAACGTGGGCAGCGCGAACGCGGCGGCGTGCGCCTTGCAGAAGCCGAAGCTCGCGAAGGAGCGCAGCACCTCCCAGATCCGGTCGCGGTCGTCGGCGGAGTAGCCCCGGGCCGCTGCCGCCGGTCGCCACCACGTCTCGACGTCCTCCTGTCCCTTCGGGGTGCCCATGCTGCGGCGCACCTCGTCGGCCTGGGCGAGGGTGACCCCGGTGGTCTCCGCGACGATGAGCAGCACCTGCTCGTGGAAGACGACGACGCCCTCGGTCTCCTCGAGCGCCGGGATGAGGCTCGGGTGGAGGAAGCGCCGTTCGCTCCAGCCGTGCCGGCTGTTGAGGAACGGCGTGATCATGTCGGACTTGACCGGGCCGGGGCGGAACAGCGAGATGTCGACGACGAGGTCGTGGAACCGGCTCGGCCCGAGCTTGCCGACGAGCTCGCGCTGCCCCGGGCTCTCGATCTGGAACATCCCGAGGGTGCGGGTCGTGCGGATGAGCTCGTAGGTGGCCGGGTCGTCGTGCGGCACCTGCGCCTCGTCGTCGAGGTCGATGCGCTCGCCGGAGACCCGCTCGACCTCGGCGACCGCGTGGGCCATCGCCGACTGCATCCGGATGCCGAGGACGTCGAGCTTGAGGAAGCCCAGGGTCTCGACGTCGTCCTTGTCGAACTGGCTCATCGGGAACCCCAGCCAGCTCGCCTCGACGGGGGTGCGGTCGAGCAGGCCGTCGTTGGACAGCACGATGCCGCAGGGGTGCAGGGCGATGTGGCGGGGCAGCCCGTCGAGCGCCTCGACGAGGTCGAAGAAGGCCGCCATCCGCGGGCTGTCCAGGCCGCGGCTGCGTAGCTCGGGCAGGTCGGCGATGGCGTGCCGGGCGTCCCTGGCGCGGATGTGCGGGAAGGCCTTGGCGATCTCGTCGACCTCGGTGGGCGGCAGCCCGAGCGCGGCGCCGACGTCGCGCACGGCGTGGCGCACCTTGTAGGTGTCCATCATCGACACGCAGGTGACCCGCTCACCGCCGAAGCGGGCAAGGACGGCCTCGTAGATCTCGGTGCGGCGGGCCGACTCGACGTCGACGTCGATGTCGGGCAGCTCGGCGCGCAACGGGGAGCAGAACCGCTCCATGAGCAGCCGGTGGCGGATCGGGTCGACCCCGCTGATGCCGAGGAGGTGGTTGACGAGGCTGCCGGCCCCCGACCCGCGGGCCGCGACCCGCACCCCGCGGGCCCGGATGAGGTCGGTGACCTCGGCGACGGTGAGGAAGTAGGTGGGGTAGCCCAGGGTCTCGACGACCGCGAGCTCCGCGTCGAGCCGGTCGAGGACGACCTGCTGCTCGGTCTCGCTCGCACCGGGGTAGCGCCGGCCGACCGCCGCCCGGCAGCGCTGGGCGAGCACGGCCATCGGGTCGGTGCCGGGCTCGATGCCGAGCACCTGCGCCTCGGGGAGGTGGACCGCGCCGATGCCGAGGTCGTGGCGGGCCTGCTGGGTGCACTCGTCGGCGACGAGGGCCGTCATCGCGACGAGCCGGTCGGCGCGCGAGCGGTCGCCCCCGGTGACCTCGAGGGCGCTCGCGTGCATCGCCGCGGTGCTCGCGAGGTGCCCGGCGTCGGTGACCCGGTCGAGGTGGCGCGAGTCGAGGACGACGAGGCGCCGGGAGGCGTCGAGCAGGTCGACGGTGCGCACCTGCTCGGGGTCGACGTGGCGGACCGCGGCGGTGAGCACCGCGGGGATGCCGGCCGCGTCGGCGAGGCCGAGCAGGTGCGCCGCGTGCGACCGGCATCCGGGTGTGCCCTCGGGCCCGCCGTGGAGGACGACCTCGACGGCGAGGGCGTCGCGCGGCAGGAGGGCTCGCCACGTGGCGAGCAGGTCGCGGGCCCGGTCGCGGCGTCCGGCGAGCACGGCCCGCCCGACGTCGGAGTCCGGGCCGAGCAGCACGAGGAGCCGGCCCGGGCCACCGACCGTCGCGACCTCGTGCGACGTACGCACGGTTCTCACCGGGTGGGGGGTGCGAGAACCGTGTGAAGACCGCACGACGTCGGAGCCGACGGGGTGGGACCAGCGGGCGAGCAGGTCGGCGGTCGTCACGGGCACCCCTCGCTCCCCGCGCAGGTGGGTCTCGGTGACGAGGCGGCACAACGCCGCCCACCCGGCCCCGGGGGCGACACCCGCGCCCCGGCCACGGGCGAGCACGGTGACCCTCGGACGCCGGGGGTCGACGATCGCGCCACCGCGCACCGGGGTGCGCGGGCGCTGGGGCGAGCGCCCCGCACCCGGTGAGCCCCCGGCATCCGCCGCGCCGACCGCGAGCGGCTCGACGGCGAGGTCGACCCCGAGGACCGGGGCGATCCCCGCGCGGCCGCACGCGGTGGCGAACCGCACCGCGCCGTAGAGCCCGTCGCGGTCGGTGAGGGCCAGGGCGCCCTGGCCGTGGGCGGCGGCCCGCTCGACGAGGTCCTCGGGCATCGACGCGCCGTAGCGCATCGAGAACCCCGAGGCGACGTGCAGGTGGGCGAACGCGGGCACCAGCGCGCCCTCAGGCGGAGCGGACCGGGACGAGGCGCCGCGGCCGGTGCGCGAGCGGCACCCCGAGGCGGTCGGCCGCGAGGTCAACGAAGGTCTCGGCGTCGCGCAGCAGGTCGTCGGCCTCGCGGGCGGTGACCCGCACGAGCCCGGTCTCGACGCCCACCCGCTGCCCGGTCACGGCAGCGAAGCGGTGCGCCCACTCGGTGAGCTCGGGGACGAGCCGCGCGGTGAGCGCCCAGACGTCGTGGGGGCCGTCGCCACCCGCGGCCAGACCGGCGCCGGGGTGGCTCGCCGAGCGGGCGGCGACGAGGGCGGCACCGGCCCGCAGCGCGGCGAGCGAGGCCGCGAGGTAGCGCGCGGAGGCGGCGGAGGCGGCGTACCCGCTCGTCAGCGACTCCCGGGAACGGTCGAGGAGGTCGAGGGTGGTCGCGGCGTGGCTCATGGGGTCTCCTCGGTCGGGGTTCGTCGTCGGGTTCGTCGGGTCGGGGCTCGTCGGTCGGGTCAGTCGTGGGCGCGCAGGAGCAGCCAGCGGTCGTCGTCGCGGCCGAGGTCGAAGACGCCGGCGGTGCCCGACGGCGGGCGGGCCTCGACCCGCCAGACCCGGCGCTGGGGGCTCGGCAGCCCCGGCACGGTGGGGTGGTCACCGACCTCGCGCCACCACGCCCGGCGCTCCTGCCACGAGGCGAGCACCGCGCACACCGTGTAGCGGCGACCGCGCCAGACGAAGTCACGGGGCCCGTCGTCACCCCGGACCGCCACCTGCTCGTCGTGACGACGCACCACGGGACCCTCCGGACCGCTGCCGGGCACCACCCGGGACGCGGCTGCCCGGACGGTCACCGGGACCTTCCCGGTGATCGAACACCTGTTCGACACAGACCACCATAACCCCACCCCCCGACATCGGGTCAAGCCGTCCCCGGGGGTCACTACGCTGACGTCATGACCCCCGAACCGGGCGACCCGGTCCCCCTGCGCGACCTGTCCGGCCACCCGGGCGTGCGGGCGGTCCTGGACACCCTGGCGCTGCACCACATCACCCCGGAGGTGCGCCACCTCCCGGATGCCGTGCGCACGGCCAGGGCGGCCGCCGAGGCCCTCGGGACCTCCCCCGCCGAGATCGCGAACAGCCTCGTCTTCGTCGCGACGACCCACGAGGGCGAGCGGCAGCCCCTCCTCGTCCTCGCCTCCGGCGGGCACCGGGTCGACGTCGACAAGGTGGCCGACCTCGTCGGGCTCGCGTCGGTCGAGCAGGCCGACCCCGAGTTCGTGCGCCGCCACACGGGGTTCGCCATCGGCGGGGTCGCCCCGGTCGGCCACCCCCGGCCGATCCACACCATCATCGACGTCACCCTCGGGCGCTACGACACGGTGTGGGCGGCGGCGGGGCACAGCCACTCCGTGTTCGCGACGACCTACGACGAGCTCATCCGGATCACCGGTGGGCACCCGATGGACGTCGCCTGACCGACCCCGGTCGCCCGGTCCACCGCACCGCTCGACCGCCGAGCGCGCTCAGCCGGATACGCCCCCCGGCCGGGCGAGGTCGTCCACCGAGGCGAGCGGCACGACGCCCGATGCCGCGGCCGACAGCACGGGGTCCCGGTGCTCGGCGGCGACCGGCCGGTCCTCGCCCACGAGGTGGACCAACGTCGCGGCGTCGAGGACGAAGCGGGTCATGGCCCCAGCGCGAGGTGGTCGTGCACCTCGAGCGTGGCCGTCGACCGGTTCATCGTGATGAAGTGGATGCCGGGCGCGCCCTCGTCGAGCATCCGCCGGCCGATCTCGGTCGCGATCTCGACCCCGACCGCGCGCACCGCCGCAGGGTCGTCCTTGACGGCCTCGAGGCGCGCGACGACCGCGGGCGGCAGCGGCGTGCCCATGAGCTCGGACATCCGGTGGATCTGGCGGAGGTTGGTCACCGGCATCAGGCCCGGGGTGATCGGCAGGTCGCGCCGAGCCGCGACCCGGTCGCGCAGCCGCAGGTAGCTGTCGGCGTCGAAGACCATCTGGGTGATCGCGAAGCTCGCCCCGGCATCCGCCTTGCGGACGAGCACGTCGACGTCGTGGTCGAGGTCGGGGCTGGCGGGGTGAACGTCCGGGAAGGCGGCGACACCGACGGTGAAGTCGCCGAGCCCGCGGATGAGCTCGACGAGGTGGTCGGCGTGGTCGAGGCCCTCGGGGTGCGGGGTCCACGCACCGCGCACGTCGCCCGGTGGGTCGCCGCGCAGGGCGAGGATGTTGCGGACCCCCGATGCGGCGTAGGCCCCCACGACGTGGCGCAGCTGGCGCACCGACGCCCCCACGCAGGTGAGGTGCGCCAGCGGGGTCAGCGTCGTCTCGTCGGCGATCCGGCCCGTGACACGCACGGTGCGGTCCTGGGTGGTGCCCCCGGCGCCGTACGTCACCGAGACGAACGCCGGGTGCAGCCGCTCGAGGTGCCGGACGGCGGTCCACAGCTGGGCCTCGGCCTCGTCGTCCCTGGGGGGGAAGAACTCGAAGCTGATCGAGGGCCGCGACTCGGCCAGGCGCGCCGGGATGGACGCGACGAGGTGCGCCGGCCGTCCCCCTCCTCCGTAGTGCGCCATGGCGGTGAGGGTAGTCGAGGGGCCACGCCGTAGGCTCGGCTCACCCAGCATCCGACCACCGCTCCCGTGGGTCGTCCAGGAGGTCCGCCGTGCCCAGCCCGCTCGAGAGCGTCGACCTGCGGCACCGGGTCCAGCAGGTCCTCGACGCCGAGCTCGCGGCCCAGGCCGAGGTGCTCGCCGAGCTCGGCCCCGACGTCGACGAGCTGCTCACGGCCGTCGCCGCCCTGTTGCGTGGGGGCAAGCGCCTGCGCGCGGCCTTCGTGTACTGGGGGCACCGCGCCGCCGGTCGGCCCGACTCCGACGCCCTCGTGCGGCTCGCGAGCGCCATGGAGCTCTTCCAGGCCGCCGCGCTCATCCACGACGACGTCATGGACGACTCCGACACCCGCCGTGGGATGCCGGCCGCGCACCGTGCGTTCGCCCACGCCCACGCCGCGCGCGGCTGGGCGGGCGACGGGGCGCGCTTCGGGCTCGCCGGCGCCGTCCTCGCGGGCAACCTGTGCCTCACGTGGACCGACGAGGTCTACGCGACGTGCGGACTGCCCGAGGCCGACCTCGCGCGCGGCCGTCCCGTCTTCGACCGGATGCGCACCCAGCTCATGGCGGGGCAGTTCCTCGACGTCGTCGAGTCGGTGCGGCCGTGGCACGGAATCGGCGACGACGAGCGCATCGAGCGGGCCGGGCGGGTCATCCGCTTCAAGAGCGCGAAGTACTCCGTCGAGCACCCGCTCCTCATCGGCGCGACGACCGGGGGGCTCGACGCCGCCGGGCTCGCCGCCCTGTCGCGCTACGGGCTCGACCTCGGTCGTGGGTTCCAGATGCGCGACGACCTCCTCGGCGTCTTCGGCGACCCGGGCGAGACCGGCAAGCCCGCCGGTGACGACCTGCGCGAGGGCAAGCGCACCGTGCTGCTCGCCCACGCCCTCGCCGGCACCGGGGCCCGGAGCCGCGACCGGGTCGAGGCCCTGCTCGGCCGCCCCGACCTCGACACCGCTCAGGTCGACGAGCTGCGCACGATCATCGAGGCGTCGGGCGCGGTGACCCGGCTCGAGGACGAGATCTCGCGGCTCGCGGCCTCCGCACGCGCGGCGGTCGAGGGAGCGCCCTCGCTCGAGCCGCAGGCGCGCGCCGCCCTCCTCGAGCTCGTCGAGGTCGCGACGTCCCGGACCTCCTGAGCGGGCCACCGGGGGGCCGGGGCCGCGCCGGGCCCGGCCTGCGGGGAGGAGGCTAGAAGGCCTCCTCCATCGCCCGGCGGCGGACCTCGGTCTTGAAGCCGGCGCGGATCGCGTCGAGCGGGGTGCCCGGCACGGGGAGGGTGTCGTCGGGCGTGTGCAGCCAGCGGATGATCTCGACGTCGGTCATGCCGCCGTCGGCGAGCACCGTGAAGGTGCCCCTGAGGGCGGTCAACGGCCCGTCGGCGTCGAGGAACCCCTCGGGGACGGCGGCGACGCGCCGCTCCCCCACCCGGTGGGCGAGCAGCTCGCGGTCCTCGACGAGGCGGCGCACCGCGGAGAGGGGGAGGCCGAGCCGCTCGGCGACGTCCGGCACGGTCAGCCACGAGCCGACGAGGGCCTCGACGTCGTCCGCGGTCGGCGGGGCGGAGTCCTGGGAAGCGTCGCTCACGGTGCTCAGGGTGCCACAGCACCGCGGGAAACCGCAGGTCGCGGCCTGCGCGCGGGATGACGTCACTCCCGGTACCGTGTGTCCCAGAAACCTCACTGGACACACCGACCACTCCTTTCACAGGCAAGGACGCGCCATGGTCATCTCCGCCCCTCCCGCGACGGCCCCGGAGGTCGTCGTGCTGCCGTCGGCCGGCGTCGCGGCCGCGAACCCGGCCCCGCACGGGTGGACGACACACACCGTGCGCCCGGGGGACACGCTCATCGGCATCGCGGCCCGCTACCGCACGACCGTCGGCGTCCTCGCCGCGCGCAACGAGATCCGCGACCGAGGCCACATCGTCGCCGGGACCCGCCTCGCCGTGCCCCGCACGACCCCGGCGAAGAGCGCGAAGCGGCCCACGCCGCAGCAACCGAGGACCGTCCACGTCGTGCGCAGCGGGGACACGCTCATCGGCATCGCCGCCCGGTACCGGGTGCCGCTCGCCTCGGTCCTCAAGGCGAACCGGCTCACGGCGCGGTCGGTCATCCACCCCGGCCAGAAGGTCACCGTCCGCGCGGCGGCGGCGACCGCGACCGCCGCCCGCACCGTGGCCAAGGGCACGAGGTACCGGGTGCGGGCCGGCGACACGCTCGGCGCCATCGCGATCCGGCACCGGACCTCGGTGGGGGCGATCGCCCGGGCGAGCGGCATCTCGACCCGATCCGTCATCCGCCCCGGTCAGCGGCTCACCATCCCCGGGCGGGCGGGCGGGTCCACGACCACGGCGAAGCAGCCCGTCCCGGACACCTTCAACGGCGTGCGGTACCCGCGCTCCGTGGCCGAGGCCGCCGCGCGGAACCGGGCGATCCTCGCCAAGCGCTCGGTGCCGAGCCGCACGACGACGAAGTCGATGATCGTCAGCACGGCCCGGCGGCACGGGGTCGACCCCAAGCTCGCGCTCGCCGTCGCCTACCAGGAGTCCGGCTGGAACCAGCGCGCGGTCTCCCCCGCCAACGCCGTGGGCGTGATGCAGGTCATCCCGGATGCCGGGCGGTGGGCGTCCGACCTCGCCGGTCGCCGCCTCGACCTGCTCGACCCGCAGGACAACGTCACCGCCGGCGTCGTCATCCTCAGGGCCCTCGGACGGGCCACGACCAGCCCGGAGAAGGCCGTGGCGGCGTACTACCAGGGTCTCGGGGCGCTGCAGAAGCACGGGATGTACACCGACACCAAGCAGTACGTCCGCACCGTCATGGCCCTGCGCAAGACCATGTGAGCGCGACGGACGGTGACGGGGACCGTGCCCGGGAGTACGTACACTCGTGCGGTGTCATCCACCGGCGACGCGCTCATCGGGCGCACCCTCGACGGACGCTACCGCGTGCTCCGTCACCTCGCCGACGGCGGGATGGCCACGGTCTACCTCGCCGTCGACGAACGGCTCGAGCGCGAGGTCGCCCTCAAGGTCATGCGCCCGCACCTCGTCCACGACGAGAGCTTCGTCACCCGGTTCCGGCGCGAGGCCCGCTCGGCCGCCTCGCTGTCGCACCCGAACGTCGTCGCCGTCTACGACCAGGGCACCGACGACGACTGCGTCTTCCTCGCGATGGAGTACGTGCCGGGCCTCACCCTGCGCGAGGTGCTCCACGACGAGGGGCCGCTGTCGCCCCGCGCCGCCCTCGACGTCCTCGAGCCGGTGCTCCTCGCGCTCGCCGAGGCCCACTCCAAGGGCCTGATCCACCGCGACGTCAAGCCCGAGAACGTCATCCTCAACGACAACGGCACGGTCAAGGTGGCCGACTTCGGCCTGGCCCGGGCCGTGACGAGCCAGACCGTCACGAGCTCGTCGGGGCTTCTCCTCGGCACCGTGGCCTACCTGTCCCCCGAGCAGGTCGAACGGGGCATCGCCGACGCCCGCAGCGACGTGTACGCCGCGGGCCTCGTGCTCTTCGAGATGCTCACCGGCACCAAGGCCTTCACCGGCGAGACCCCGATCCACGTCGCGTACCAGCACGTCCACGGCGGCGTGCCGACCCCGTCGAGCCGGGTCCCGGGCCTCGACCCCGCCCTCGACGAGCTCGTCGAGGTGGCCACGGCCCGCGACCCCGACGAGCGACCGGCGGATGCCGCGGCGTTCCTCGAGCTCGTGCGCCGCGCCCGGGCGTCCCTGTCCCCCGCCGCCCTCGACGCCCGGCCGGCCGGCAGCGCCGCCCTCGCCGCGGCATCCGTCCCCACGGCGACCGCCGCCCTGCCCGTGCAGGGGTCCGCGGGCGCGGCGACCGCCCTGGGCCACGGCGCGGGCGGGGGTGTGGCGACGCGGCCCCGCTCGGACACCACCGCCCTGGCCGTGACCTCCGCGCCGCTCGAGGGGGTCGTCGTCGCCGGTGGCGGCCGCCGCCGTGGCAGCCGCCGATGGTGGCCTGCCGTCGTGGCCTCGGCCCTCGTCGCGGCCCTCACCGCGTGGTTCTTCGTGCTCGGCCCGGGCGCCACGGCGACCGTGCCGTCGGTGCAGGGGCGCCCACAGGACGAGGCGGTGTCGGCCGTGCGCACGGCATCCCTCGACCCCCGGGTGTCGGAGGCGTTCGACGAGACGGTGCCGAAGGGGCAGGTCGTCTCGGCCGACCCCGGCCCCGGCACGACGGTCCGCCGGGGCACCGACGTCGCGATCGTCGTGTCCAAGGGGCCGGAGCGCTACGAGGTGCCCCCCGTCGTCGGGATGAGCCTGGCCGAGGCCAGCGCCCGCATCGAGGAGGGCAACCTCGCCGTCGGCAAGGTCTCGAAGGCCTTCGACGAGAAGGTGCCTGAAGGGCAGGTCGTCTCGGCGAAGCCCGGACCCGGCGCGAGCCTGAAGAAGGACACGGCGGTCGCGATGACGGTGAGCAAGGGCCGCCAGCCGATCACGGTGCCCGACCACACCGGCAAGAACGCCGAGAAGGCCGCCCGGGCCCTCGACGAGCTCGGCCTCGACGTCGACGCGAGCCGCGAGGAGAACAGCGACACCGTGCCCAAGGGCCGCGTCATCAGCCAGAGCCCGCGCGACGGCACGCTGTACCGCGGGGACACCGTGACGCTCGTCGTGTCCAAGGGCCCGGTCATGGTCGACGTCCCCGACGTCGTCGGCCAACAGCTGGACCCGGCCCGTCGCACCCTCGAGGGCGCCGGGTTCGAGGTCGAGGTGCGCCGGGCGCTCGGCGGGTTCTTCGGCACCGTCCGGCTCCAGGACCCCGCCGGCGGCAAGGCCCCCAAGGGCAGCACCATCACCCTGACGATCGTCTGACCGCCGTGACCGCCCCCGCCGGGCACGCCCGGCTCGCCACGATCCTCCTCGTCTGCGTGACGGCCGTCTGGGGCTCGACGTTCTTCCTCATCCGCGACCTCGTCGAGACCGTGCCGCCCGCCGACTTCCTCACCGTGCGGTTCGGCATCGCGGCGGCCGTCATGTTCGTCCTGTTCCGCCGCCAGACGCTCGCCCTCGGCCGCCGCGACCTGCGCATCGGGGTCGTCCTCGGCGTCCTGTACGGGTCGGCGCAGGTGCTGCAGACGATGGGCCTGCAGCACACCGACGCCTCGGTCTCGGGGTTCATCACGGGCACCTACGTCGTGCTCACGCCAGTCATCGGGGCGGTGCTCCTGCACGAGCACATCGGCCGCGTCACCTGGGTCGCGGTGGCCCTCGCGACCGCCGGGCTGGCCCTGCTGTCCCTCCAGGGGTTCGCGGTCGGGCTCGGTGAGGCGCTCACCCTGCTGTCGGCCGTGCTCTACGCCGGGCACATCGTGGCGCTCGGCCGGTGGTCGACCCCCCGCGCGGCCGTCGGCCTGGCCACCGTGCAGGCCGGGGTCATCACGCTCGTCACCGGCGTCGCGGCCGTGCCGGGCGGGCTCACCCTGCCCGCCGACGGCGGCCAGTGGGCCTCGCTGCTCTACATGGCCCTCGTCGCCGGGGCCCTCGCCCTGTGGGCGCAGACCTGGGCGCAGGCGCACCTCACCGCGACCCGCGCCGCCATCGTCATGGCGCTCGAGCCGGTGTTCGCCGCGTTCTTCGCGGTGCTCCTCGGCGGCGAGAGCCTGACCCGGCGGATGCTCGTCGGCGGCGCCCTCGTCGTCGCCGCGATGTACCTCGTCGAGCTGCGCTCCACCCCGCGCGACCCGGACGCGACGGCGGCCGAGGACCCACCCGTCGAGGCACTCCACCACGACGTCTGAGCGTCTCCTTGCACATCACCCACGTCGAGGGCCCTGCGGGTGGCGGCCCCGGGTGCGTGATGTGCAAGGAGTCGTGGGGTTCGGGCGGTGGCGGGGCCGCACCGTAGGGTGCAGCCATGGACGAGCCGGGAGCCACGCGTCAGGATGCCGCGCGCGCGGGTGCCGCAGTCGGCTCCCCCGCGGCGCGGCGCGCCGTCCTGCGCGCCTTCGCGGCCTCCGGCGCCGTCGCCGCGCTCGCGGCGTGCGCACCCGGCACCGCGCGCCCCGGCTCGCGCCCGGCATCCGGCGCGCCGACCGCCGGTGCCGGGTCCACGGCATCCACCACGACCGGGCCGGCGACCACCCCGAGCCCGACGACCACCCCCAGCCCGGCGGACGCTTCGAGCCCGGCGGCCACTCCGGAACCCTCGGGCTCGGCCCCGGCACCGGTCACCCCGAGCCGGGCGGAGGTCGTGGCGACGTACAGCGGCCGACGCCCGACGTACTGGGGGCTCAGCGCCCCGGGCGTCGTCGAGCACGCCGGGCCGGCGGCGCGGGCCGCGGGCTCGGTGGTGCTGACGCTCGACGCCTGTGGCGGGCCTCGCGGCACCGGCTACGACACCGACCTCATCGAGCTGCTGCGGCGGCACGAGGTCGCGGCGACCCTCTTCCTCAACCACCGGTGGGTCACCGAGCGGCCCGGCCCGGCCCGCGAGCTCGCGGCCGACCCCCTCTTCGAGGTCACGAGCCACGGGGTGCGGCACCTGCCGCTCTCCGTCGACGGCCGGCGCGCCTACGGCATCCGCGGAACCCGCGACGTCGGGCAGGCGTACGACGAGCTCACCGGGAACAACGAGACGCTCGAGGAGCTCACCGGGGCGCCGGTGCGGTGGTTCCGCCCGGGCACGGCGTACTGCGACGACGTCGCGGCTCGGATGGCGCGCGAGCTCGGGACGCCCGTCGTCGGGTTCAGCGTCAACGGCGACGGGGGCGCCACCCTCGGCCCGGCCCAGGTGGCAGCGGAGGTCCGCCGGGCGCGCCCCGGCGACATCGTCATCGCCCACCTCAACCAGCCGTCGGGCGGCACGGCAGAGGGCTTCGCCAAGGCGCTCCCGAGGATGCTCGACGAGGGGACGACGTTCGCCCGGCTCGGCGACGTGCTCCCCGACGCCCCTCGGTGACTCCCAGACCTGGGCCCAGCGGCTGCGCCGAGTGAGGCACGGCACTCCGCCGGGCCGGCCCCTCGGCGGGACAATGGAACCGGAGGACGACCGCGCCGGCGGACGGCCCGTCCGCGGCACGCCGCCCCGGTCAGGGTGAAGGGAATGAGTGCCATGGCAGCCACGGCACGGATCCTCAGGTACACGGCGTTCACGCTCATGGCGCTGTTCGGTCTCCTCGGTGGGCTCTTCGCCGCGGGCTACGCGTTCGAGGACCTCAGCACGTGGGTGGCGGTCGGGAGCACGCTCGCCGTCGCCGTCCCGACGATCGTGCTCAGCGTGCTCGCGTTCCGCCTCCCGGACGCGACAGCCCCCTGGTTCGTCGCACTGACCGGCCTCGTCGCGGTCGGCACGCTCCTCGACGCCGGGTTCCAGCTCGTCGACCGGGACGCCGTGGGCCCCGTCGTCGCGATCGGGGTGTTCGCGCTCGCGGTCTCGCTCGCTGTCCTCGGCCTGCACCGGTCGGCCCTCGCGGGGGTGCTGCTCCTGCTGCTCGGCGCTGCTCAGCTCGGCGGGGTCGTGCTCGGGTTCTCGGGCGAGCTCGCCGAGGGTGGCGGGCCGAGCCTCGGCGCCGTGCTCACGACGTCATCGGGCGTCGTCGTCGTCCCGCTCCTCGTCGTCGGCCTGCTCTTCGTCGTGGCGGGCGCACTGACGCACGACTCGCTGCGCGTGCGGCACCTGCCGCCGACGGCGCACCCGGCCCACTGACAGACCGCCCACCAGCCCGATCCCGGTCTCGGGCCGCGGGGTCAGGGGGTGCGTGAGCGCAACAGCGTCGTCGCCGCGTCGACCGCCGCGCCGGTGCCCGCGTCGTCGACGTCGAGGTGCCACACGGCGCGCACCCGGCCCGGCCCGACGGCATACGTCCGCACGCCCTGCTCGAGGAGCGCCGCGACGAACGCGGGTGCGTCCCAGCCGACCGCGCCGACGTCGAGGACGACGATGTTCGTCTCGACCGTGGACGCGTCGACCGCGGACGGTGCGGCCTGCGCGCACGCCGCGGCGAAGCGGGCCGCGCGGGCATGGTCGTCGGCGAGTCGCTCGACGTGGTGGTCGAGGGCGTGGAGGCCGGCCGCGGCGAGGATGCCGACCTGCCGCATCCCGGCGCCGTAGCGCTTGCGCCACACCCGGGCCTGCGCCATGGCCTCGGCCGAGCCGACGAGCACCGAGCCGACCGGGGCGCCCAGGCCCTTGGACAGGCAGACGCTCACCGTGTCGAACTCGGCCCCGTAGTCGCGCAGGGCCACCCCCGACGCGACGTGGGCGTTCCACAGGCGCGCCCCGTCGAGGTGCATGGCGACGCCCAGCGGCGACGTGGCGGCGCGCACCTCGCGGATCGCCCCGATCGGCTGGACCGTGCCGCCCCCGAAGTTGTGCGTGTTCTCCACGACGACGAGCGCGGTCTCGACCTGGTAGGGGCCCACCCCGGTCGTCACGAGCGACATCGGCCCTGCCGGGTCGAGCAGCCCCCGCTCGCTCGGCCACGAGCGGCTCGTGATGCCGGAGAACGCGGCCGCCGCGCCGAGCTCGGCCCGCAGCACGTGCGCCATCTGGTCGGCGACGAGCTCCTGTCCGGGGGCGACGTGCAGCCGCAGCCCGAGCTGGTTCGCGAGCGAGCCGGTCGGCGCGAACAGGCCCGCCTCGTGCCCGAGGAGGTCGGCGACACGCTCCTCGAGCGCACGGACGGTGGGGTCCTCGCCGAAGACGTCGTCGCCCACCTCGGCCCGGGCCATGGCGTCGCGCATCGCGGCGGTCGGGCGGGTCAGGGTGTCCGAGAGGAGGTCGGCGCGCACCGGCGTCAGTCCTGGTTGAGCATCTCTGCGACGAGGAACGCCAGCTCGAGGCTCTGCTGGTGGTTCAGCCGCGGGTCGCACACCGACTCGTACCGCAGGTTGAGGTCGGCGTCGAGGATGCGCTCGGACCCGCCGATGCACTCGGTGACGTCGTTGCCGGTGAGCTCGACGTGGATGCCGCCGGGCACGGTGCCGAGGGCCCGGTGCACCTCGAAGAAGCCCTCGACCTCCTCGACGACGTCGTCGAAGTCGCGGGTCTTGTAGCCCGACGCGGACTCGAAGGTGTTGCCGTGCATCGGGTCGCAGACCCAGGTGACCGACGCGCCGGAGGCGGTCACCTTCTCGACGATCGTCGGCAGGGCCTCGCGGATGCGACCCGAGCCCATCCGGGTGATGAAGGTCAGTCGTCCGGGCTCGCGCCGGGGGTCCACCTTGTCGATGATGCGCAGCAGGTCGTCGGTGTCGGCGGTCGCGGAGACCTTGATGCCGACCGGGTTGCGCACCGACGCGACGAAGTCGATGTGCGCGCCGTCGAGGTCGCGGGTGCGCTCCCCGACCCAGACGAAGTGGCCGGAGGTGTCGTAGAGGTCCCCGGTGCGGGAGTCGACCCGGGTCATCGGGCGCTCGTAGTCGAGGACGAGCGCCTCGTGCGCGGAGAAGAACTCCGTCGTGCGCATCGCCTCGAAGTCGGCGCCGCAGGCGTTCATGAACTTCATCGCCTTGTCGATGTCCTTGGCGAGCCGCTCGTAGCGCGCGTTGGCGGCGTTCGCGACGAAGCCCTTGTTCCAGTCGTGGACGTGGCGCAGGTCGGCGAAGCCGCCCGTCGTGAAGGCCCGCACGAGGTTGAGGGTGGCGCTGCTCGCGTGGTACGCCCGGACGAGGCGCTGGGGGTCGGGCGTGCGCGCGGCCTGCGTGAAGTCGAAGTCGTTCACCATGTCGCCGCGGTAGGCCGGCAGGGTGACTCCCTCGCGGGTCTCCTCGGTGCTCGAGCGCGGCTTCGCGTACTGCCCCGCCATCCGGCCCACCTTGACGACCGGGACGGAGGCGCCGTACGTGAGCACGGCGGCCATCTGCAGGATCGTCTTGACCCGGTCGCGGATGTTGTCTGCGGTGGCGGAGGCGAAGGTCTCGGCGCAGTCACCGCCCTGGAGCAGGAACGCCTCACCACGGGCCACCGCCGCGATCCGCTCGCGCAGCACGTCGCACTCACCCGCGAAGACGAGCGGTGGGTAGCTCGCGAGCGTCGCCACCGCCTCGTCGAGGGCCGCCCGGTCGGGCCAGGCCGGCTGCTGGGCGGCAGGCCGGCCGGCGCCGGCGGCGAGCCGCTGGCGGGGGTCGGGGGCGGTGGTCGTGCTCACGAGGGTCAAGGATAGGTCCCGACCCGGTGGGGCCCCTCTGTGCCCGCATGCCGGTATGCCTGGCCGGGCCACCGGACGCCCCACAGCGGTCAGGGCGCCGTGGCCTCGTCGTCCTCGAGGCCACGCGCCAGGGCGAAGCGCACGAGCTCGACCCGGTTGTGGAGGTGGAGCTTGCCGAGGGTGTTCTGGACGTGGTTCTGCACGGTGCGGTGCGACAGGAAGAGCTCGGCGGCGATCTCCTTGTAGGACATCCCGGTGGCGACGAGGCGCAGCACCTCGGTCTCGCGCTCGGTGAGCTCGGGGATCGGGCGCCGGCGCTCGGTCGCACTCGTGGGCTGTGGCTGCGGGGCGTCGGCCATCCGCCGGAACTCGCCGAGGACGAGCCCCGCGAGGCCGGGGGTGAACACGGCCTCGCCCCTGGCGGTCGCCCGGACGGCGTCGACGATCTCTCCCGCCGAGGCCGACTTCACGAGGTACCCGGTGGCTCCCGCCTTGATCGCGGCGAGGACGTCGTGCTGCTCGCCGCTCGCCGACAGGATGAGCACCCGCGTCGGCAGGTCGCCGAGGGCCCGGCACACCTCGTCACCGCGCATCCCCGGCAGGTTGAGGTCGAGCACGAGCACGTCGGGGCGCGTGGCACGGGCCCGACGGACCGTCGCGGGCCCGTCGGCCGCGGTCGCCACGACGGCGATGCCGTGCTCCGTGAGGTCGCGCTCGAGCGCCGAGAGCCACAGCGGGTGGTCGTCGGCGACGAGAACGGTGGGACCGGGCACGGCAGGCGGTGCGGTGTCGCTCATCGACGCTCCGGGGTGCTCTGGGGGGCGGTCGCCCGGGGTGGGGTGCGGCCGGCGGTGTCCGGGGAGGCGGCGCGCGGGACGGTCATCCGCACGACGCACCCACCGCCGGGCCGGGTCGTCCACGTCACCGAGCCTCCGAGGTCCTCGATGCGCCCGCGGATCGACGAGCTGACGCCCAGCCGGCCGCGGTCGGCGGCCCCGAGGAGGTCGGCCGGCTCCGCCCCCACCCCGTCGTCGCGGATCGTCACCTCGAGCCCGCCCGAGCCACCCTCGAGGAGCACCCAGGCGCGGGCGCCCGGGCCCGCGTGGCGGTCGACGTTGTCGAGCGCCGCCGCGACGGCGGCGTCGACCTCGCGGGCGACGAGCGGGTCGAGCGCGACGGGGTCGGCCGGGACCGAGACTGACACGTCGGGGCGTTCGTGCGCCGTGAGCAGCCGGCGCAGGTCGAGCTCGACGTCGCCGCCCCGCAGGTCGACGTCGGCCACGTCGGGTGCACCGGTGCCGGACACGAACCGGCGCAGCGAACGCTCCTGCTCCGCCGCGATGACGGATAGCTCGGCGGCGGGGCCGCCGATCTCGTCGCCGCGACGGTGGATGTAGGCGAGCGACTGGAGCACGCCGTCGTGCACGACGCGGGCGATCCGCTCCCGCTCGTGGAGGCGCTCGCGCTCAAGGAGCACCTGTTCCTCCCGCTCCAGGCCGGTGCGGGCCAGGTCGACGGCCAGGCCGACGAGCCCACCGAGGAGGAACAGCAGGACGATGTTGTGGACCGTGGCCTGGGTCGGGGTCCCGACCTCGATGAGGTCGGCCACCGCGATGACGCCGGCCGCGATGAGGCCGCCGCGGGCACCCGCGACGACCGCACCCCCGGCCACCGAGCCCGCCGCCCAGATCGTCGGGATGGTGAACTGGCCTGCGGCGATGGCCTCCGGCGTCTCGGCGAGCATCGTGGCGAAGATGCCGACGACGGCGATCGAGACCTCGACGACGACGAGTCGCACGCTGCGCCGCCGGTAGGCGAGCAGGGCGAGTGACCACACGAGCATGACGGCGATGACGACGGCCGCGACCCACGGCCGCACCATCGTCTCGTGGCGCTGCCAGGCGAGCCACGCGGCGTACAGCGCGGCGAGCGGTCGGAAGACGTCGAGCCCGCGGTGGAAGGACTCGACGACGACCGGCTCGCGCCGGCCGGAGCGCACCGAGCTCGGTCCGAGCACCCCCATGCGGATCCTGTCAGCTCGCGCGCCGCTGGGGGCCGGCGTCGTCGTCGAGGCCCTCCGCGGCGTCGAGGGCACCCTCGAGCTCGGAGACGGCGCGACCGGGCTGCGCCGCCTCGTGGGCCTCCTTGGCCCGGATCTTCTTCTCGCGGGCGATGCGGTCCTTCATGGCCGAGGCGTACATGTCGACGTACTCCTGGCCGGACAGCTCCATCATCGCGTACATGATCTCGTCGGTGATCGAGCGCAGGACGAACCGGTCGCCCTCCATCCCCTCGTAGCGGGAGAAGTCGAGGGGGGCGCCGATCCGCACGCCGACGCGGATGAGCTTGGGGATCTTCTTGCCGGTCGGCTGGGCCTTGTCGGTGTCGATCATCGCCACGGGGATGACGGGCACCCCTGCCTCGAGCGCCATCCGGGCCACGCCGGTCTTGCCCTTGTAGAGCCGGCCGTCGGGGCTGCGGGTGCCCTCGGGGTAGAGCCCGAGCAGCTCGCCGCGGCGCAGCACCTTCAGGCCCGAGCGCAGCGCGGCCTCGCTCGCGCGACCCCCCGAGCGGTCGACGGGCAGCTGACCGACCCCCTTGAAGAACGCCGCGGTGAGCCGGCCCTTGAGGCCCTCCCCGGTGAAGTAGTCGGACTTGGCGAGGAACGTCATCCGGCGCGGCACGACGAGCGGCAGGAAGATCGAGTCGGAGAAGGACAGGTGGTTGCTCGCGAAGATGGCGCCCCCGGTCTCCGGGACGTGCTCGGACCCCTCGACCCAGGGCCGGAAGAGCAGGCGGAGGATCGGCCCGAGGACGACCGTCTTCAGCACCCAGTAGAACAACCGGACCACCCTTCATCACGCGACGCCCGAACTCTAGTGCACTGGGTCACACTGCCGGTCGGGCGGACGCCGTGCGAAGATCGTCATCCCAGCCCGCAGCACCGTAGGAGACCTCGTGCCCGACCGGCCCGGCGACATGGACGAGCGCGACGTCGACGCGCGCTTCGCATCCATCGTGGCCCGCTGGGACGGGCCGCTGCCCGACCCCCACCTCCCGGTGGAGGACGCCGCGCCCCGGACCTCGGATGCCGCGCCGGGCGAGCCGGATGCGCCGGATGCGCCGGATGCCGTGAAGCCCCCCTCGGCCGCGCCGGATGCCGTCGGGCTCGGGCCGGCTGCCCCGCCGGCCGGGACCCCCGAGGCGGGTCATCCCGAGGCGGCTGCGCCGGAGGCGAGCCCGCCCGACACGGGTGACCCGGCCGCCCAGACAGCGGCTCCTCCGTCGCCCTGGGTCAACCCCTCCCCGCTCGACGTCGTCGTCCCCCCGACGGCGTGGCGGACCCCGGAGCCCACCGACCCGGTCACCGAGCGGGCCGCTGCCGAGGCCGAGGCGGCGCTCGAGGAGGAGGAGCACTTCGAGCCGCCCGAGGTGATCCTGCCGCCGCAGGAGGACCTGCACTTCTGGGGTGCGGTCATCGGCCTCGTCGCGGGCCCGCTCATGCTGCTCTACGTCGTCTTCGCGCGCCCGTTCCACAGCACGCGCTGGTTCGTCGCGGCGGTCGTCGTCTCGCTCGTCGGGTTCGGGCTGCTCATCCTGCGCCAGCCCAAGCACCGCGACCCCACGAGCGGGGACGACGGGGCACGCATCTGACGACGTCGGACGGACCCGCCCGACGCGCGCCGACCGCGTCGCGCGCCGACCGCGTGGCGCTCGGGAACGCCCCGGTCAGCGGTGGCTGACGACCGCCGTGCCGACCGTCGCGAAGTCGTAGACCCACTTCGCGGCCCCGACGGGCAGGTTGACGCAGCCGTGCGAGCCGGTGTACCCGAAGGACGAGCGCCACGGCGCGCCGTGGAGGGCGTAGCCGCGGTGGAAGAAGGTCGACCACGGCACGTTCGGGGTCTCGTAGGGCGAGCCGTCGGCGTTGTTCCCGCGCATCGTCATCATCGGGTTCTTGTGGTAGACGCGGAAGGTGCCGGCGACGGTCGGCGTCTCGGGCGCCCCGTTGACCATGGAGATCGGCCCGTACACGACGTCCGCCCCGACGTAGGCGGTCATCGTGTGGCTGCCGAGGTCGACGTCGATCCACTTCTCGCCGGGCGCGGCCGGGTAGGCGAGTCGCTCGGCGCCGGGCGCGACGACCCGGTCGGTCCACGTGGCCTCCACGGTCTCGTACTCGAAGTCACCGGCGTACGCACGACCTGCGGCGACCGCCTCCGCTGCCGCGGTCGCGACGGCGGCCGCGTTCGTGACCGACCTGCCGTCGCGGGCCTTCTTGACGACGGTGAGCACCGAGCCCGAGGGGGCGACGTTGCGCATTCCCGAGCGCGGGGTGACCTTGGCGTCCTTGGCGAGCGAGTCCACCCAGGAGCGGATCTTCTTCGCGTCGAGCTGCGGGGCGCCGAGCGAGCCGTCGGCGGAGGGGATCGTCACCCACGACGCCTTCGCCCGCGCCGACGCGGCATGCTCGTCCTCGCCGTCGGAGACGACGACCTTGCGCTTGACGATGGCGTTCGCCGCGGCGGCGGCCTCCTCGGCCTCGGCGGTGGTGACGTCCGGGGTGACGTCGGTGAACCGCACCGTGGCCGTCGCCGACGACAGGTCGCGGGCAGCAGCCGCGACGACGTCCTGGAAGCTGTCCGCCTCGACGGTGTGGCCCTGCACCGCCGGCACGACGCGGAAGGACGTCTTCTTCTTCGACAGCTCGACGCGCGCGTCCGAGCCGGCCTTGCCGGCCTTGCCGACGAGGTCGGCGGCGACCGCCTCCGCCACCGCGGGGTCGGTGCGCACCACGGCGTCGACGTCACGGTCGGACAGGAGCGACGTCGCGTACGACGACCACGACTTGTTGGCGGCGAGCACGGCATCCACGGTCGCGTCGACGTCGACGGTGTAGCCGAGGTCGGTGAGGGTGACGGCGCGCGAGGCCTCGCCGGCCTCGATCGTGATGGCCACGTCGGCGGCGCGCTCGCGCACGATGTCCTCGACCTCGGCACGGGTCAGCCCAGCGACCGGGACGCCGGCGACCGCGCTGCCCGGCAGGGCGCGGTCCTGGTAGTGCGCCGCGTACGCGGTTCCGGCGCCGCCGAGCACCATCGGGACCGCCACGGCGGCGGTGAGCAGCATCTTGCTGCGCCTGTTCATGCTGACCGGTACCTCTCCAGACCTCGGCACGACCACCTCGTGCCCCCCTCCATGATGGGGCATGCGGCCCCGCCGTGCGACGCGTTCCCACGGTGAGCCGGGTATCTGGCCGGGCTCATGGGCCGACGTCGAGGTCGACCCAGGTGGCGCGGTGGTCGCTCGCACGCGCCCACACGGCATCCGGAAGGAGCACCTCGCGGTGCGGGAGCACGCGCAGCGAGGGCGAGGCGAAGACGACGTCGAGACGGCGCCGGGGGGCGCGTGCCGGGTAGGTCGGCACGTCCGGCGAGACGAGCCGCATCCGGTCCGGCACGTCGATGAGCCGCCAGGCCGCGCCGGAGTCGCCCTCGTTGAGGTCACCGGCGAGCACGAGCGGGCCGCGGTCGGCGAGCGCCTGGAGGATCCGCTCGGTGTGGCTCACCCGCTCGTGCGGCTTGAGGCTGAGGTGCACCGAGACGACGGTGAGCTCGGCGCCGCCGGGCACGGCGATCCGGGCCACCGCGTAGCCGCGGGTGCGATCGGGCCAGCGCACCGGCAGCCTCGCGTGGTGGCTGGCGAGCACCCGCACCCGCGGGGAGGTGAACACGGTCGTCCCGCCGCTGCCACGGTGCCGCCCCGGCCAGCGCATGCCGCACGAGGCGGCGAACCGGGCCACCCGCCACCCCCCGAGGAACCGTCGCGGCACCTCCTGGAGGCAGAGGACGTCCGGGTCGATGGCGCGCACGATGCGCGCGGCGAGGCGGTGGTCGTCGAGGAAGTCGCGGGTGTTGTAGGTCGCGACCCGCACCGCGGGCACGGTGGCCTCAGCCGGCGAGCGCGTCGGTGCGGGCGAGGTCGGCCGCACCGACGAGGCCCGCCTCGTTCCCGAGCTCGGCGGCGACGATGGCCGCTTCCGGGCGGTAGCCACGCCCGGTGAGCTGGCGGCGGAACGCCTCCCGGGCCGGGCCGAGGAGCAGGTCGCCGGCGGCGCTGACCCCGCCGCCGATGACGAACGTGCCCGGGTCGAGCGCGGCGGCGAGGTCGGCGATGCCGATCCCGAGCCAGCGCCCGATCTCGGAGAGCAGCTCGCGGGCGAGCGGGTCGCCGTCGCGGGCGGCCTCGGTGACGAGGGGCCCGGTGAGGTCCTCGGGGCGTCCACCGACGCGGTCGAACAGGTCGGAGACGACGGGGCTGCCGGCCGACATGAGAGCCTGCGCTTCGCGCACGAGGGCGTTGCCCGAGGCGTACTGCTCCCAGCACCCGCGGTTGCCGCACTCGCAGCGGATGCCGTCGGGCACGACCTGCATGTGGCCGAACTCCCCCGCGATGCCGTAGCGGCCGCGGATGACCCGCCCGTCGAGCACGACGCCGCCCCCGATGCCGGTGCCGAGGTTGACCATGACGAGGTGGGTCTCGCCGCGGCCGGCGCCGAAGCGGTGCTCGGCCCACACGGCGGCGTTGGCGTCGTTGTCGACGAAGATCGGCAGCGCGACCCGGCTGCCGAGCGACTCGCGCAGCGGCTCGTTGCGCCACGACAGGTGGGGTGCGAAGACGACGGTGGCCCGGTCGGCGGCGACGAACCCGGCGGCGCCGATCCCGACGGCGAGGATCGCGCGGTCGGTGCCCGCGAGCAGCTCCTCGACGACCGAGACGATCGTGTCCTCGACGACCCGGGGGCTCGTGGAGCGGTGCGGCGTGTCGCGCCGGGTCCGGGCCAGGACGCGGCCGGCGGCGTCGACGACGCCACCGGCCACCTTCGTGCCCCCGATGTCGATGCCGATGGCGAGTGGTGCGTCAGCCACGAGGTGCCTCCTGCGGGTCGTCGGCGTCGCGGACGGGGATGGGCCGGCTCGGGCTCCCTCGCCGGGGGGTGGCAGGGTCGGGTCGGTCGGGCTCGGAGCCCCCCGTGGCCGCGGCCCCCGGGGGGGTCGTCCCGCCACCCCCCGCCGCGCGGGCGCTCGCGAGGTCGGCGAGCACCGTCGCGGCCAGGCCGGCCAGGTCGGCGAGGCGGGCGAGGGTCTCGGGGCTCAGGGTGCGCACGACCTCGGCGGTGCGGCACAGCGGGCACCACGTGCAGAACGGGTCGTGCGCCGCCGCGGCCGGCGTGCCGGGGCGGGGCCGGGAGGCACCGGACGCCGTGTCGGAGGGCGCGCCGGATGCCGTGTCGCGTGGGACGTCGGATGCCGTGTCGGGTGGGGCGTCCGTTGCCGTGTCGGGTGGAACGTCGGGTGGAGTGTCGGCAGGCCCGGGGCGGTCGGCCGCGGCCCCGGTGGTCGGCCTCGGGCTCGTGCCCGGCCCGGGGACGGGGTCCGGGCCGGGGGCCGGACCCTCACCCGCGGCCGGTTCGGCGGAGCGGCGCAGGCTCTCGAGCAGCCGTGCGGCCTCGTCGGCCACCGACCCCACCTGCTCGTCCCAGCGCTCAGCGCCCACTGGCCCACAGCTCCTCGTCGCGCTCGAACCGCACCCGCAGCTCACCGTTGCCGACCGCGGCTGTGTCGACGACGCAGCGGCGCAGCACCGAGGGCAGCGTGACGACGCGGCGCTGCCCGCCGACCGCGATGACGAGGTCGTCGTCGCGGCGGGCCATCTCGACCTCGCCGGCCGAGACGAGCGGCAGGGGCAGGGTGAGCACGAAGTCCTCGCCGTCGGCCTCGACCCGCATGCCGGGCACGTCGACGTCGGCGAGGAGGTCGGGGGCGGGGCGGCCGTCGGCCCGGGTCGCGGCCGCGAGGGCGTCGAGGGCGTCGGCGCCGATCGGCTCGCCGGCGAGGTACGGGGCGCACAGCACGGGGATGCCGTCGAAGGACTCCCGCACCCGCAGCAGCCCGGACTCCTGCGCGCTCGCCCAGGCGGTGCGCCACGGGTCGGTGTCGCCCGGGGCGGTCGCCGGGAGGAGGCGGTTGACGACGACGGCGTCGACGGCGTACCCGTGCAGGGACAACGACGTCAGCACCCGCCGGCTCTCCGCGATGACGACCCGCTCCGGGGTGAGCACGACCCGCACGCTCGCCCGCGGCGAGGTGAGCAGGGCCCGGACGCCCACCATGAGGTCGCGCCACGCCCGCAGCACCCCGAGCACCTCGGGCCCCGGCGGGGGCACCCCCGTCGCGGCGGACGCCGCGGGCCGCAGCACCGTGAGCAGCCGGCGCTGGGCGGGCAGGAGCCGGTCGAGGTGCCAGCCGAGCACCTCCGGCAGCGCGAGCAGGCGCAGCGTCTCGGCGGTGGGGGCGCAGTCGACGACGACGAGGTCCCAGTCGCCGGCGGCGGCCTGGTGGGCGAGCGCGGCGAGCGCGGCGACCTCCTCCGCGCCCGGCAGCGACGTGAGCTCGTCGGCGACGACCGGGTCGACCCCCATCGCGTCGAGGACGCCGAGGAGGTAGTCGCGCACGACCTGCCAGTCGGCCTCGACGGCGGTGTGCGCGCCGACGGCGAGCGCGTGCAGCCCGGGGGTCACCTCGTGGGTGTCGCGCCAGGTGCGCGCCGTGCGCAGGTCGACGTCGAGGGCGTCGCCCAGGCTGTGCGCGGCATCCGTGGACATGACGAGGGTGCGGATGCCGGCCCGGGTGGCGTGAACGGCGGCGGCCGCGGCCGTCGTCGTCTTCCCGACGCCGCCCTTGCCGGTCACGAGGACGACGCGGGGCATCCGGCGTCAGCCCTCGACGCGCTTCTTGAGCTCGGTGAGCGCGGTGTTGATGATGTGCTTCTCGGCCTTGCGCTTGAGCATCCCGATCATGGGCATCGTCAGCTCGACCTCGAGGTCGTACGTGACACGGGTCCCCCCGGCCACCCGGTCGAGGGAGTAGGTGCCGTTGAGCCCCTTGAGGAGCACGGCCCGCACGAGGTGCCAGGAGACGCTGCCCGTGCCGTCCTCGGCGATCTTCCAGTCGTACTCGAGGACGTAGTGGTCCTTGATGGGGCCGGCGTGCAGGTGGAACTCGACCTGGTCCGCCCAGCCGTCGCCGTCCTCGCTCAGCAGGGTGGCCGAGGTGACCTCGTGCGCCCACTCGGGGTAGCGCTCGAAGTCGGCGATGACGTCGATGACGTCGCCGGGTTCGGCGGCGATCTCGACGGTGGACTGTGTGCGGTCGGCCATGGCAGGGAGGGTACCGGTACGGCGGGGTCCTAGAGTTGAGGTGTCCCCCGTCACGCCTGCCCCCGAAGGAAGCCGATCGTGCTCGAGAAGTCCGTGCCGCTCGTCCTGCCAGAGACGTCCGAGGGGAGCCTTGCCGACCTGCCGCTGCGGTGGGCGACGACGGAGCCCGGCCGGGTCACCTTCTCCGTCCGCTCCGGTGCGGGCTGGACCGACGTCACCGCCGCCACCTTCGCCGCCGACGTCACCGCGCTGGCCAAGGGGCTCGTCGCCGCCGGCATCGGCAGTGGCGACGCCGTCGGCATCATGAGCCGCACCCGCTACGAGTGGACCGTCGCCGACTTCGCGCTCTGGGCCGCGGGCGCCGTGCCGGTGCCGATCTACGAGACGTCCTCCGCCGACCAGGTCGAGTGGATCCTCACCGACTCCGGGGCGGTGGGCGTCATCGTCGAGACCGAAGCGCACCGCGAGACGGTCGAGCGATCCCGGCCGCGCCTCACCGGGCTGCGTCACGTCTGGGTCATCGACGACGGGGCGGTCGACACCCTGAGCCGCGAGGGCGGGCACGTCGACGACGCCGAGCTCGCGGCGCGCCGCTCGGCGATGTCACGCGAGACGCTCGCCACCGTCATCTACACCTCGGGCACGACGGGAAGGCCCAAGGGCGTCGAGCTGACGCACGGCAACTTCCTCACCCTCGCCGAGAACACCGCCGAGGAGATCTCCGAGGTCGTCAAGGCCGGTGGCGCCTCGACCCTGCTCTTCCTCCCCCTCGCCCACGTCTTCGCCCGCTTCATCGAGGTGCTGGCGGTCGCCGCCGGGGTGCGGATGGGGCACTCGTCCGACCTCAAGGCCATCCTCGCCGACTTCTCGACCTTCCGGCCGACCTTCATCCTCGCCGTGCCCCGGGTCTTCGAGAAGGTCTACAACTCGGCCGAGGCCAAGGCAGAGGCCGGCGGCAAGGGCCGGATCTTCGCGGGTGCCGCCGCAGCCGCCATCGCGTGGTCCGAGGCCCGAGACCACGGCAGCGTCCCGCTCGGCCTGCGCATCCGCCACGCCATCTTCGACAAGCTCGTCTACGCGAAGCTGCGCGAGGCGATGGGCGGCCGGATCCAGTACGCCGTGTCCGGCGGGGCACCCCTCGGCACCCGGCTCGGGCACTTCTTCCGCGGCATCGGCGTCACGATCCTCGAGGGCTACGGCCTCACCGAGACGACCGCCCCCGCCACCGTCAACCGCCCCTCGGCGATGAAGATCGGCACCGTCGGCCTCCCGCTGCCTGGGGTCGACGTGCGCATCGGCGAGGACGGCGAGATCTGGCTGCGCGGCGTCAACGTCTTCCGTGGCTACCGCGGCAACCCGACCGCCACGGCCGAGGCGGTCCACGACGGCTGGTTCCACACCGGCGACATCGGCGACCTCGACGCCGACGGCTTCCTGCGGATCACGGGGCGCAAGAAGGAGATCCTCGTCACCGCCGGGGGGAAGAACGTCGCCCCCGCCGTGCTCGAGGACCGCCTGCGCGCCCACCCGCTCGTCAGCCAGTGCATCGTCGTCGGAGACGGCAAGCCGTACATCGGTGCCCTCGTCACCCTCGACGCGGAGATGTACCCCGGCTGGGCGGCCAACCACGGCCTCGAAGGCGTGTCGCTCAGCGCGGCGCGCACCCACGAGCGCGTGCTCACCGAGATCCAGCACGCCGTCGACGAGGCCAACGCGGCCGTCTCCAAGGCGGAGTCGATCCGCAAGTTCGCCATCCTCGAGGGTGACTTCACCGAGGAGTCCGGCCACCTCACACCGTCCCTGAAGCTCAAGCGCAACGTCGTCATGCGCGACTTCGAGGACGAGGTCGACGCCCTCTACGGTGGCTGACCCGAGCGCAGCACCGGGAGCGCCGTCGGCGCCGACGGCACTCGCCGCCGGAGGGCCGCGCCTCGCCGCGCCGGCCGCCGCCGTCGTCCTCGGCGCCGCGTGGCTGGCGTGGTTCGGCGTGCTCCAGTGGAGCGTCGTGCGGTTCCGGGTACCGATCGTGCTCACCCTCACGGTGTGCACCGCGCTGCTCGCGTGGTGGCTCGTGCGCCGGCTCGTCATCCCCGTGCCGCGGTGGCTCGCCCCCGCCGTGCTCGTCGGCTCGGTCGCCATCACCCTCACCGTCCCGCTGTTCAGCTACGTCACCGGCGGGTGGCTCACCGCGGCTCTCGTGGTGCTCACGACCGGCGGGCTCGGCTGCGCCGTGCTGCTCGCCCGGCCCGGACGCGGAGCCGCCACCGCGGCATACGTACTCGCCGTGCTCACGCACTCGGCACTGGCCGTCGTCGCGATCCTCGGTGACCGGGCCCCGAAGATCGACGTGTGGGTCGTGCTCCAGCAGGGCGCCGACGCCCTGGGCCGCGGGGAGAACCTCTACACCCAGCAGTGGACCGACTCCCCCGGCGTCCAGGACCTCTTCCCCTACCTGCCCTGGATGGCGGTGCTCACCGCCCCCGGTCGCTGGCTCGCCGGAGACGTGCGCTGGGCCGTGCTCGGTTGGTCGCTCGTGCTGTACGCCGGCCTGTGGGCCCTCGCGCGCGGTCGGGTCGAGCGTGCCGCCGCGGTCACGGCCGTGCTCGTGCTCGCGCCGGGCAGCCTGACCCAGGTCGACCAGGCGTGGACCGAGCCCGTGCTCGCCGCGGCGATCGTGTGGTGGGCGGTCCTCGTCCGTCGCGGGCACGCGTGGTGGGCGGTGCTCCCGCTGGCGCTCGCCTGCGCGAGCAAGCAGCACCTCGCCCTCCTCGCACCGGTCCTGCTCGTGTGGCGTCCGTTCGGTGCCGCGCGCACCCTCGCGACCGGCGGGCTCGCGGGCCTGCTCATGCTGCCCTGGGTGGTGGCCGACGCGGGCGCCTTCGTCGACGACACCGTGACGAGGCTGCTCGGCTTCCACCCGATCCGGTTCGCGAACACGTGGTACCTCTACGCGCTCAACGAGCACGGGGTCACCCTCCCGTTCGCGGTGACCGGCGCGGCCATGGTGGGTGCCGTGGCCGTCGCCACGTGGGCGGTGTGGCGGCGCCGCCCGGGCGTCGACGAGCTGCTGCGCTGGCTCGCGCTCGTGCTCGGCGTCGCGAACCTCGTCAACAAGCAGGCGTTCTACAACCAGTTCTGGCTCGTCGCCGCCCTCGTCGCGGCATCCCTCGTCGTGCCCCAGGGGACAGGTGACGACGCCGACCGCGACGACGTGCCTCCCGGTCGCGGCGCCGAGGGGAGCTGCAGAGGCGCCGACCCGGTGCCCTCCCCGCGGCGGTCCCTGCCGACGACGACCTGAGCCGGGGGCCCACGGTGCTCGCCTTGCAACCCGTCGGCACGGCGGACAGCATGGGGGCGGACGCCATCGTCGGCGTCCGCCCGAAGGGCTGGGGGAAGGCGAGGATGCCGTGAACGACAGCGTTCGCACGACCGACGGGCCGACCGGACGGTCGCGGCCCGGGCTGGGCCGCGCCGGGTGGTGGCCCCCGAGCGCCGCCATCCCGGGCACGGGACGGCGGCCGAATCGCGACCCCGGACCGGGCCGTGGCCCCGGACCGGATCGTGGCCCCGGACCGGGGCGGGGACGCGGGCCGGGGCGCGGTCGAGGTCACGGGCAAGGGCAAGGGCACGGGCACGGAGGGGGGCACGGCCTCACCGGGGAGATCCTCTTCTTCGCGTGGACCATCGACGGCACCGAGCCGACGTCGCAGGAGGACGTGTTCGGCGTCGACGTGGCGAGTGGAAGCGTCCGAAGGCTCACGGACCAGTCATCGGGCGTGCCGTTCGTGAGTGACCGGGACCCCGCGTGGTCACCTGGGCGCGACCGGATCGTCTTCATGAGCAGCGACGCAGTCACGCCCACGCGCCTGCCCGTCGTGAGCGCGGCGGGCGCGCCCGTGGCCGAGCTGCCCGTCGAGGGAGCCACCCCGGTGTGGCTCGACGCCTCGACCGTCGTGTGCTCCCTGCACCGCCTCGGTCCGGGCGGGACCTTCGACCGCGCCGACCTCGTGGCGGTCGAGGTACCCGGCGGAGGCGTGCACCCCATCACCGCGGTGGCACCGGGCGAGTACCTCGCGGAACCGGCCTGGCACCCGACGTCCGGGCTGGTCGCCACGCTGTCGGTCGAGGACCCGGTGACGATGGCGTGGCTCGGGCAGCGCCTCGTCGTGGCGGACCCCACGTCCGTGGCGGCGGCCGCCGGCGGCGGTGTCCCGCTCGGCACGAGCGACCTCGTCGAGCTCGCCGCCGGCCACCAGTGGCCCGCAGGGCCTGCGTGGTCGCCGGACGGGACCCGTCTCGCGTTCAGCGCGACGCGCCCGTGCGCGACGACGTCCCCGGACGGCATCCCCGTCCTCCAGATGGACGTCGCGGTGCTCACCCTCGCCACCGGCGTGCTCACGTGGGTCACCGACGACACCGCGGGCGACTACGACGACGGCCTCAACGACGGGTCCCCCGCCTTCTCCCCCGACGGGCGGTGGCTGGCCTGGGTACGTGGGCACGAGGACGACTGGACCCGGATCATGGTCGACCGGCTCGACCACCCGGACCCGCCGAGGGTGCTGCTCGACGACCGGCACTGGTTCCGGTGGGGCCTCGCCTGGTGACCCGGCTCGGCGGGGTGAACCGGGGTCAGCGGTGAACGGGGTCAGCGGGTCAGCGCGGCGAGTCGCTGGCGCCATGCTGCGGTGAGCTCGTCGCGCGTCGTCCCCAGCACCGACGCGAGCGCAGCATCGGTCTGCGCCTCGGCGTCGGCGTCGGACCCCCTCGACGAGCCGGCGACGACGAGCCGGCGCAGCGCGTTTTCGCCGTGCTCGGCCGCGACGAGCTCGGCGGCCTGCCACGCCGCGAGGTAGGCCACCTCGAGGTCGCCGTGCGCCGGGTCGAGGTCGTCCGCGGTCGGGAGGCGCGACGGCGCCCCATCGGCACGCACCCGCCCGACGAGCGGCTCGAGCAGCCGTTTGGCGGGGACGTCCGCTCGGGTGTACCCCACGTGGTCGGCGTAACCCTCGGCGAGCCAGCGGGCCGGGCGCCCCGGCACGCTGGCCCGGACGGCGACGTGCGCGAGCTCGTGGGTCAGCACGACGTCGCGGCCCGAGGGCGTGAGCCGGGCGTGGGCCGAGGGGTCGAGCACGACGCGGTCGCCGGTCGCGGTACCCGCGGGGCCGGTCGGCCCCTCGGTGGTCGCGGCCACCGGCGCCACCCCCGCCCCGGACGAGCGGCCGAGCAGGGCGTCGGCCTCGTCGGGCGTCGCCGGGGCGAGGACGAGCACCCGGTCCGGAGCACCTGCCCACTGCCGGCGCAGGGGCGGCAGCGCCCGGTCGACGACCCCCACGTGCTCGGCCAGCCGGTGCGCCGACACCGTGCCGGCGACGACGGCGTGCTCCCCGCGCCGGACCTGCAGCTCGGGCATCGCGACCCACGGCACGCTCGCCCCCGGCCCGACGGGCCCCTGCGACACGACCCGCCAGCCCGAACCGGACGCCGACGCCGACCCCGGGCCCTCGACGACGTACCGCACCCGCGCCACCCGGTCGCCGCGGTCGAGCCCACCGAGGCGGTACCGCAGGTCCGCCTCGACCCGCCACCGCCCCTCGACGCCGACGACCGGCTCCACGGCGGGCACTCCCACCTCGAGGAACGAGACGCCGAGGGCACGGGCCGCGGCGAACGCGGCCAGCTGGGCGGCACCGTCGGGACCGGCGACGTCGGCGACCGTCGAGGCATACCCCGCCTCATCCCCCGTGACGTGGGCGAGCGCGCGCCGGTCGAGCATCCGGGCGATGCCGGCGGACACCCCCGGTGGAAGGGGGGCACCGCCGGTCGGGGCGGCAGCGGCACCCGATGACTCCCCCGCCCGTGCGGAGGGCCCCGTCGGCGCGGCGGCGGGATCACCCGCGGCGGACGGTGCAGCCCCTTCGGAGCACGCCCCGGCCAGGGCGACGAACCCGCCGAGCAGCACCGTGACGACCGCGGCCCGCACACGGCGGGCGGCGGTGCGGTTCCGGGCTGGGGCGACGCGCACCGCCCCATCGTAGGAAGCACCACTCAGGACGACTCACCCCACCGCGCGACCGCCCTCGCTCCGCGCCTCGTCCTGCCCCGGCACCGGTTCCGCACGCGCCCGCACCCGCGCCGCCGTCTCCGGGCTGACGAGACCCGAGTGGACGAGCCGGGTGACGACCGCGCGCTCGTCGGGATCGAGCGAGTAGTCGACGCGCAGCGCGGGCGCGGCGAGGTCGAGCAGGACGGGCACCATGCAGTCCGCGCAGTGCAGCTCGCGCACCGGGCACGTGCGGCACTCGACGGCCATCGTGGTGTCGTGGCTGGTCATCGTCTCTCACCCCTTCCAGGTGGTCTGCGTCCACGCTAGGACCGACCACTGACAGCCGGCCCCGGAGGGCGTCCCGGCCCGCCCCGGAGTGCGCGTCCCAGTCGCCCCGCAGTGCCTCCCGCCCAGCCCCCGGAGCGGGTTCCCCGAGCCCAGCGACCCGGGCGGGCCCGGCGGAGCCGGGCCCGGCGCGGCACGGCCGAGTCAGGCCGGCCACGGCACGGCCGAGTCAGGCCGGGCGCGGCACGGCCGACAGGAGCGACTGGCCGATCCACGAGGGCACGGCCCGCGCCACCTCGCTCGGGGCCTCGACGCCCAGCTGCCCTGCGCGGACGGCGTCGACCCAGCCCCGGTCGCCGCGCCAGACCTCGGTCATCGCGCGCAGCGAGGTGTGCACGGTGGCAGCCACCTCGAAGCCCGGGTCCACGTCGCACACGTCGACCTCGTCCCCCGTGACGCAGATCCACCAGCGCGACACCGGCGGCGCCACGTCGGCGAACCGCAGGGCGACGACGGTTCGCCCCCGCGGCCACCTCTCGACCGCGATGGTGCGGCGCACGTCCCACAGCAGCAGGTGCGGGTCGAGGTCCTCCTCCCCCAGGTCACCGACCCACCGCGCACCCCACGCGCCGAGGGCGTCGACGACCGCCCGCAGCTCGAGCCCGGACTCGGTCAGCTCGTAGGAGCTGCGACCACCGCCCACGTGGCGCCGGACGACGCCGGCGCGCTCGAGCCTGCGCAGCCGCTTGGAGAGCAGGGCCGGCGACATCTTCGGGTTGCCGCGCCGCAGCTCGTTGAAGTGCCGGCTGCCGAGCAGCAGCTCGCGCACGACGAGCAGGGTCCACCGCTCGTCGAGCACCTCCATCGCCTTGGCGATCGGGCAGAACTGGCCGTAGGTCGACACCGAACCACCTCCTGCGGACGGCCGCCCGGCCCACCCCGCTCCACCAGTGCACACCCGTCGGGCGCCGGTGGCCAGTACAGATCGTGAACCGGCGCCGCTACACAAGGCGCACTGGATGCCGACCACACCCACCGCGACGCTGGAGACCTCACCACCCGAAGGAGCCAGACCATGACCGACACGACCCACGCCGCCCCCGGCATCCACTACGGCGCCGCGCCCGAGGTCAAGCAGAAGCACCGGGCCATGTGGGCGCTCGGCGACTACCCCGCCGTCGCCGCGGAGATCGTCGCACCGCTCGGCGGTGTGCTCGTCGACGCCTGCGAGGTCGGGCCCGGCCACCAGGTGCTCGACGTCGCAGCGGGCACCGGCACGGTCGCCCTGCCGGCGGCCCGCGCTGGGGCGAGCGTCACGGCATCCGACCTGACCCCCGAGCTGCTCGCCGTCGGCGAGCGCACCGCGCGGGCCGAGGAGCTCGACGTCGCGTGGCACGAGGGCGACGCCGAGGCGCTGCCCTACCCCGACGGCAGCTTCGACGTGACCACGTCGTGCGTCGGGGTGATGTTCGCGCCGTTCCACCGCGCCGCCGCCCACGAGCTCGTCCGGGTGACCCGCGCGGGCGGCCGGATCGGGCTGGTCAGCTGGACCCCCGAGGGCTTCATCGGACAGATGTTCTCCGTCATGCGCCCGTACGCCCCGCCGCCGCCGCCCGGCGCCTCCCCGGCGCCCCTGTGGGGGTCCGAACCACACGTCCTCGACCTGCTCGGTGACCGCGTCGACGAGGTGGACACGGCCCGCGCCCACCTCCCCGTCGACCGGTTCGACGACGGCGCGGCGTTCCGCGACTACTTCAAGACCCGCTACGGCCCGACCATCGCGGTGTACCGGACGCTCGCCGACACCCCCGAGCGGGCCGCCGAGCTGGACGCCGCGCTCGCCGACCTCGGCGACCGGCACCTGTCCGGGGGCGTCATGGCGTGGGAGTACCTGCTGCTCACCGCTCGCCGTCGCTGAGCGCCGGGTCCGCCCGCGCGCCTTCCCGGGGGTGTCGGTGCGCGCACCTACGGTCGGCTGCATGACGATGGTCCAGGGCACGTTCGACGACCTGGGCACTCCGCTGTCGTCCGTCACCTTCGTCGTCGTCGACCTCGAGACCACCGGCGGCAGCCCCGTCGAGTGCGGCATCACCGAGGTCGGGGCGGTCAAGGTGCGCGGCGGCGAGGTCGTCGGCGAGTTCCAGACCCTCGTCCACCCCGGTGGCCCGATCCCCGCCTTCATCTCGGTCCTCACCGGCATCACCGACGCCATGGTGGCCGGTGCGCCCCGCATCGAGGCGGTGCTGCCGGCCTTCCTCGAGTTCGCGGCGGGCACGGTGCTCGTCGCCCACAACGCCGGCTTCGACGTCTCGTTCCTCAAGGCGGCCGCCCGCCGCACCGGCCACGACTGGCCGGGGTTCCCCGTGCTCGACACCGTGCACCTCGCCCGGCAGGTCGTCCGCCGCGACGAGGTGCCCAACCACCGCCTCGCCACCCTCGCCCGGCTGTTCCGGGCCACGACGACCCCCGACCACCGGGCCCTGCACGACGCCCGCGCCACCGTCGACGTGCTCCACGGGCTGCTCGAGCGGATCGGCTCGCTCGGGGTGCACTCACTCGAGGAGCTCCTCGACTACACGGCACGGGTCTCCCCCGCCCGTCGCCGCAAGCGCCACCTCGCCGACGGCCTGCCCGACGCACCGGGGGTCTACCTGTTCAGGGACGGCCAGGGGCGGGTCCTCTACGTCGGCACGTCGGTCTCGATCCGCACCCGGGTCCGGTCCTACTTCACCGCCTCCGAGCACCGGCGCCGGATGGGCGAGATGGTGCGGGTCGCCGAGTCGGTGAGCCCCATCGTGTGCGCGACGACGCTCGAGGCCGAGATCCGCGAGCTGCGCCTCATCGCCGAGCACAAGCCCCGCTACAACCGGCGCTCGCGCCACCCCGAGCGCGCCCTGTGGGTCAAGCTCACCGTCGAGGCGTTCCCTCGGCTGTCCATCGTGCGCACCGTGGCCGACGACGGCGCCCGCTACGCCGGGCCGTTCGGCTCGCGCGCGGCGGCCGAGGCGGCGGTCGCGGCCGTGCACGAGGTGCTCCCGCTGCGCCAGTGCCTCGAGCGGCTGTCCCCGACGAGGCAGCGGTCCGCGTGCGTGCTCGCCGAGATGGGTCGCTGCGGGGCCCCGTGCACCGGGGCGCAGTCGCTCGACGACTACGCCCGCGTCGTCGACCGAGCCACCGAGCTCCTCGCTGGTGACACCCGTGACCTGCTCACCGCCCTTCGCGAGCGGATGGCCGAGCTCGCCCGGGCGCAGCGCTTCGAGGACGCCCAGGTCGTGCGCGACCGCCTCGTCGCGCTCGTGCGCGGCACCTCCCGGTCGCAGCGGCTCGACCCCCTCGCCCGCATCGGCGAGCTCGTCGCGGCCCGCCGCTCGCCGTTCGGGGGCTGGGAGGTCGTCTGCGTGCGCCACGGCCGCCTCGCCGGCAGCACGACGTCGCCCCGCGGAGCCGACCCGATGCCCTACATCGCGGCCCTGCGGGCGAGCTCGGAGATCGTCGCCGCACCGGTCCCGCCCTCGACGTCGGCCACCCCCGAGGAGAGCGAGAAGATCCTGCGCTGGCTCGAGGCCCCCGGCGTGCGCATCGTCGAGCTCGACGGCACGTGGACCTGCCCGGTCGGCGGGGCCGCCGCCGTGCGCGCCGAGCTCGAACCGCTCGAGACCTCGCGCCGCGAGGTCGCGGGGTTCGCCGGAGTGCACTGACGATCCCCACCCGCTCCAGGACCGCCGCGCCCTCCCGCGCGTCCGCCGCGCCCTCCCGCGCGACCGTCCGCCACGGCATCCCGCGCGACCGTCCGGCACGGCATCCGTGGGCGGCCCCCACCGCACGCCACGGCTAGTCTGGCCCCGTGATCACCGCCATCGTCCTCATCACCGCCGACGTCGCCCGCATCCCCGAGGTCGCCCAGGAGATCGCCGACATCGACGGCGTCACCGAGGTCTACTCCGTCGCGGGCGACGCCGACCTCATCGCGATGGTCCGCGTGGCGCAGCACGAGGACCTCGCCGACACGATCGCCGACCGGCTCAACAAGGTCACCGGCGTCACGGGGACGAACACCCACATCGCCTTCCGCACCTACTCCTCGCACGATCTCGAGGCCGCCTTCAGCCTCGGTCTCGACAGCTGAGGGGCCCGTCCCCGCGGACGTCCGGCACCTCGGGGGTCCCAGGGCCCAGACCGCCGGACGTCTGAGCGGACACGCCGGAGGTCCGGTTCTCGGGGGTCCGAGGGTCCAGACCGCCGGACGGTGCGACGGTCAGCCCTCGCCCGAGCGCGTGGCCTGCACCCACCGCTCGAGCAGCGAGTGCGCCGCCCCGGAGTCGATGGCGGCCTCCGCCCGGTCCATGCCCTCGCGCACCGCTGCGGCCAGCACCGCGTCCGAGGGCGTGGGCGCCGCGAGACCGGATGCCGTGGCGAGCGCGATGCCCGCGTTGAGCACGACGGCGTCGCGCACCGGCCCGCGCTCCCCCTCGAGCAGGTCGCGCGCCACCTGGGCGTTGTGCGCCGCGTCGCCCCCGCGCAGGGCGTCGACCGGGCTGTGCCCGAGCCCGACGTCCCCGGGGTCGAGGGCGAGGGTGGCCACCGCCCCGTCGCGCACCCACCACACCGTCGACGTCGTCGCGAGGGTGAGCTCGTCGAGGCCGTCGTCGCCCCGGAAGACCGCCGCGGGGCGCCCCCGGCCGGCGAACACCCCCGCGATGAGCGGGGCGATCCGCGCATCGGCGACCCCGACCGCGGCATACGTCGGTTGCGCCGGGTTCGTGAGGGGGCCGAGGGCGTTGAAGGCCGTGCCGACCCCGAGCTCGCGCCGGGCCACGGCCGCGTGGCGCATCGAGGGGTGGAAGGCGTTGGCGAAGCAGAAGGTGATGCCGACCTCCGCGGCCACCGCGGCGACCCGGGCCGGCGAGAGCGTCAGGGAGACCCCGAGCTCCTCGAGGACGTCGGCGGACCCCGAGCTCGACGAGGCGGCCCGGTTGCCGTGCTTGACGACGCGCAGGCCGGTCGACGCGACGACGACCGAGGCCATCGTCGAGATGTTGACCGAGTGCATCCGGTCCCCGCCGGTGCCGACGATGTCGATGCTCGGACCGGGGACGTCGATGCGGTTGGCGTGCTCGAGCATGACGTCGGCGATGCCGCGCAGCTCGTCGACCCGTTCCCCCTTGGCCCGCAGCGCGACGAGGAAGCCGGCGACCTGGACCGGGCTGGCGGCCCCGGTCATGATCTCGGTCATGGCCCACCGGGCCCGCGCGGTCGTGAGGTCGTCACCGCGCAGGAGCGTGGCGAACAGGTCCGGCCAGGTGTGCCCCGCCGGGTCGGCCGGCGACACGCCGGTCAGCCGACCGAGACCCGGCGCGCCAAGGCCGCGATGGCCTCGGACACGGCGATCGGGTCGAGGGGGTGCGAGACGGCGTCGTCGGCGAGCGACCAGCCGGCGAGCCAGCCGTCCTGCGGGCGCCCGGTGAGCACGAGGACAGGCGGGCAGCGGAAGATCTCGTTCTTCAGCTGGCGGCACAGCCCGAGACCCCCGGCGGGGGTCGCCTCGCCGTCGAGGACGACGACGTCGTACCCCCCCGCGTCCAGGGCCTCGACGACGGCCTCCGGGGTGGCGCACTCGTGCCAGGACACGATCTCGACGTCACGGGCGGGGCGGCGACCGGCAGCCGCCCGCACCGCGTCGCGGGTCGTGATGTCGTCGCTGTAGAGCAGGACCGACACGCGGTGCGTACCGTCGGTCGCCGATGCCAGCGCCGGGGTCCCGGCGGCGTGCGAAGAGGTCATGCGCGCATCGTACCGGTGGCCGGATCGACAACTTGTCGAGCCTTTCGGGGGGTCTCCGCAGCGGTCGTCGGCACTTACGGCCATAATGGCGTCCGTGGCGACTCAGACTGCTCCCCAGACCCGGCCCACGGGGCCCGTCCCCTCCATCCCCGGGCAGGGCCCTGCGACCCGGCCGAACCTCGTCGCGGTGGGCACCATGGTGTGGCTGTCGAGCGAGCTCATGTTCTTCGCGGCGTTGTTCGCGTTCTACTTCACGATCCGCGGGCACGAGCCGGCGCTCTGGGAGGAGCGCACGGCGATGCTCAACATCCCCTTCGCGCTCGCGAACACGATCATCCTCGTCATCTCCTCCGTGTGGTGCCAGCTCGGCGTGCTGCAGGCGGAGAAGGGGGTCGTCGCCCGCCCGGCCGGCACCTCGCTCACCAAGGTCGCCGCCTGGGGGATGCGGGAGTGGTACGTCCTCACCTACATCTTCGGCGCGGTGTTCATCGCCGGCCAGGTCTACGAGTACGCCCACCTCGTCCAGGAGGGCGTCACGCTCGCCTCCGACCCCTACGGCTCGGTCTTCTACCTGGCCACCGGGTTCCACGGCCTCCACGTCTCCGGCGGCCTCATCGCCTTCCTCCTCATCATCGGGCGCACCTTCACCACCCGCCGGTACACCCACGCGCAGGCCACCGGGGCGGTCGTCACGTCCTACTACTGGCACTTCGTCGACGTCGTGTGGATCGCCCTGTTCATCATGATCTACGTCCTGCGGTGACCCCGCCGGCCCGACCCGCCCCCGGACCCCTGTAAAGACACCGACCCGCAGACGACGACAGGAACGCACCCGTGAACGCACTGGCAGCCCGCCGCCGGCACCCGGCGGCGATCGCCATCCTCATCATGCTCGGCCTGTTCCTCACCGGCGCCGTGTACGCCGCCCTGGCGCCGACCCAGGCCGACGCGACGACCAGGGCGCTGCCGGCGCAGACCGTCGAGGAGGGCAAGGCGCTCTTCCGGGCCAACTGCGCCTCGTGCCACGGCCTGAACGCCGAGGGGCGTCCGACCGGCAACGAGGACAAGGTGGCCGGGCCGGCCCTGGCCGGCGTCGGGGCCGCGGCGGTCGACTTCCAGATGGGCACCGGCCGGATGCCGATGGCCGCCCCCGGCGTGCAGGCGCCCCGCACGGACGAGGTCAAGTTCAGCGACGAGGAGATCGCCGCCATCGGCGCCTACGTCGCCTCCCTCGCCCCGGGCCCCGAGGTCCCGAGCGAGGAGGCGGTCGACCCGACCAAGGGCGACCCGGCGCGCGGCGGCGAGCTCTTCCGGGTCAACTGCGCGATGTGCCACAACTTCGCCGGCGCCGGCGGCGCGCTGACCCGGGGCAAGTACGCCCCGGCCCTCGACGACGTCACGAGCAAGCACATCTACGAGGCCATGGTCACCGGCCCGCAGAACATGCCCGTCTTCAACGACTCCAACCTCACGGCGGAGAGCAAGCGCGACATCATCGCCTTCCTCAAGACCGTCGAGGAGCAGGAGAAGCCGGGCGGCATGACGCTCGGTTCCCTCGGACCCGTGACCGAGGGCCTGTTCGCCTGGGTCTTCGGGCTCGGGCTCCTCGTCGCAGCCGCCGTCTGGATCGGCGCCAAGGCGGGCTGAGCCCGCACCGGAACATCGTCCCCACCCGCACATCGAGCAGAAGATCGGTACCCCGATGAACGAGCAGGACACCCACCACCCCGGTAGCGAGGTGGCACCCACCCCGGAGCACGGCACCGCCGTGCGGCTCGACGAGGGCCACATCGTCGGGGACGGCGGCCTCCCCGAGCGGTTCGCCAACCCGGGCCTGCCTGCGCACGTGGCGCGGGCGGCCGACCTCGACGAGGGCGCCGCCCGGCGCGCCGAGAAGCAGGTCGCGACGCTCTTCGGCCTGTCCATCCTCGGCACGCTGCTGTTCATCGTCTTCTACTTCGCCATCGACCTCGACCAGACGGTGTTCATCCCGGGGATCGGCGTCACGAACGCGTCGAACGTCGCGCTCGGCGTGACGCTGGCCATGGGGCTGCTCGGCATCGGCTTCGGTGCGGTGCACTGGGCCAAGACCCTCATGCCCGACGAGGAGTCCGTCGAGGAGCGCCACCCGCTGCGCGCCTCCGACGAGTCCCGCGACCGCGTCGTCGCCGTGCTCGCCGAGGGCGGCGAGTCCTCGCAGATCACCCGCCGCCCGCTCATCAAGTACACCCTCGGGGGCGCCCTCGGGCTGTTCGCGGTCCCGCTCGTGCTCCAGGTCGCCGGCAGCCTGGGCCCGATGCCGCAGAAGAGCCTGTCCCTGACGTTCTGGAACGGCGGCCCGAGCGGGCCCGGCGAGGAGCCGGAGTTCCGCCCGCTGCGCCTCATGCGCGACCCCGAGAACACCCCGGTCAAGGCCGAGGACGTCACGATCGGCTCGGTCTTCCACATCATGCCCGAGGGCCTCCTGCCCGACCCGGAGACCGGGGAGGGCGGCACGAAGCACCTCCTCGAGGAGAAGGCCAAGGCGGCCGTCATCCTCATCCGGCTCGACGAGGAGATCATCGAGTCGCAGAAGCAGCGCGACTGGGGCTACCAGGGCATCGTCGCCTACTCCAAGATCTGCACCCACGTCGGGTGCCCCGTCGGCCTGTACGAGCAGCAGACGCACCACCTGCTCTGCCCGTGCCACCAGTCGACGTTCGACGTGCCGCGCGACTGCAAGGTGATCTTCGGGCCCGCGAAGCGTCCCCTGCCGCAGCTGAGGATCACCGTCGACGACGAGGGCTACCTCGTCTCCGCAGCGCCGTTCGCCGAAGCGGTCGGCCCGAGCTTCTGGGAGCGTGGCTGATGAGCACGGCACCCGCCCGACCTGCCGACGCGCTGCGCGACGGCGACCGCCCCGCCGAGGCCCCGCCCTCGGGCGCCGCCCGACGCATCGGAGGCGTCGCGGGCTGGCTCGACGACCGCACGGGTGCCGCCAAGCCGGTCGGCTACCTCATGAAGAAGGTCTTCCCCGACCACTGGTCCTTCATGCTCGGCGAGATCGCGATGTACTCGATGATCGTCTGCCTGCTCACCGGCGCCTTCCTCACCTTCTGGTTCGTCCCGAGCGCCGGCCACACCGTCTACGACGGCTCGTACGTGCCGCTGCGCGGCGTGAGCATGTCCGAGGCGTACGCGTCGACGCTCAACATCTCGTTCGACATCAAGGGCGGGCTCATCATCCGCCAGATCCACCACTGGGCCGCCCTGATGTTCATCGTGGCCCTCACGGTGCACATGTTCCGGGTGTTCTTCACCGGCGCCTTCCGCAAGCCCCGTGAGATCAACTGGGTCATCGGCAGCGTCCTCGCCCTGCTCGCGATCATCGAGGGCTTCGCCGGCTACTCCCTCCCCGACGACCTGCTCTCGGGCACCGGCATCCGGGCGATGGCCGGCTTCGTGCAGACCGCACCGATCATCGGCTCCTACCTCGTGTACGCGATCTTCGGCGGCCCGTTCCCCGGCGAGCTCATCATCCCGCGCCTGTACAGCGTGCACATCCTGCTGCTGCCGGCGATCCTCATCGGCCTGTTCACGGCCCACATCGGCCTGGTGTTCCTCCACAAGCACACCCAGTACCCCGGCCCGGGCCGCACGAACGAGAACGTCGTCGGCTTCCCGGTCATGCCGGTGTACGCCGCCAAGGCCGGCGGGTTCTTCTTCATCGTCTTCGGTGTCCTCGCCCTCATCTCGGCGCTCGTCCAGATCAACCCGGTGTGGGCGTACGGTCCCTACGACCCCTCCCCCGTCACCGCAGGATCCCAGCCCGACTGGTACATGGGCTTCGCCGACGGCGCCCTGCGACTGCTGCCCGGCTGGCTCGAGTTCGAGTTCTGGGGGTACACGCTGTCGCTCAACATCGCGCTCGGCGCCCTCGTGCTGCTGCCACTCGTCTACACGGTGCTCGGCATCTACCCGTTCGTCGAACGCTGGGTCACCGGTGACGACCGCGAGCACCACCTGCTCGAGCGCCCCCGCAACCAGCCGGTGCGCACCGGCATCGGGATGGCCGGCATCACCGCGTACTCGGTGTTCATGTTCGCCGCGGGCAACGACATCATGGCCATCAAGCTCGGCATGTCGATCAACGACATCACCTGGTTCTTCCGGATCGGCCTGTTCGTCCTGCCGCCCATCATGTTCTGGGTCACGAAGCGGATCTGCCTGTCCCTCCAGCGCCGCGACCGCGACACGGTGCTCCACGGCCGCGAGACCGGCACGATCGTGCGCACCCCGCACGGCAAGTTCTTCGAGCGCCACGACACCGAGCTCACGGCGGACCACTGGATCCTCGTGCAGCACGATCCCGTCGCCCCGCTGGAGCTCGCGACCGAGGTCGACGAGCACGGCGTCGCCCGCGCCCCGAGCCGGATGGCGCGGGCACGTGCGGCCCTGTCCCGGTTCTACTTCGCCGACGCCGTCAACCCGGTGACGCCCGCGGAGCTCGCCGCCGCCCAGCACCACGGCGCCGAGCACGAGGCGATCGAGCCGTCGGCCTCCGGCGGGTCCGCACCGATCGAAGCTGCGGAGGCCGGCCGGCACTGACCGGTCCCGGCTCCCTCCGGGGCGTGCCGCTCACCCGCTCGGGTGCGCAGCACGCCCCGATGCCGTTCACGCGGGTCTCGCGCGACCTCGTCACTGCGTCACGAGGAGGGCGGCGAGGACACGCCGCCCCATCTCGTCGTCGACGTCGACGTCGAGGACCTTGGTGCGGGACCGCTCCCCGGCGACGACGCCGACGTCGCGGACGCGGACCCCGAACGCCTCGGCGACCGCCGCGCGCACGGCGGCCGTCGCCCGCCCGTCGACGGCGCGGGCAGCCACCGCGACGACGAGGACGTCGGCCTCGCCCCACCGGCCGCCGACCCGGGTGCGGGAGGCGCCGGGACGGACGCGGACGGTGAGGCGCACGCCGCCCATCGTGCCAGCCGCCTCACCGCAGGGTCTGGCTGATGCTCCACCCGTCGCCGTCGTGGCCGACGTGGGCGAGCGCGCCGTTGACGAGGGGAAGGTGCGGAGCCCAGTGACCGCAGTCGACCCCCGCCACGATCGGGACCCCGAGCCCGCCGAGCGCGTCGCGGACGGCGTCGTCCTGGGTCAGCGTCGGTGCATCCGGGGCGTAGGTGCGCCCGATGAGCACCGCGGCGGCGTCCTCGAGGAAGCCGGCGAGCCGCAGGCCGTGCAGGTTCCGGCAGATGGCGAACGCGTCGTCCTCGGCCGCCTCGAGGTAGACGATGAGCCCGTCCCCGAGTGAGGCCAGTGCGGAGGTGTCGGCCCAGCGGGTGCCGGCCAGGTTGACGAGCGTCTCGACGCACCCGCCGACGAGGCGTCCACCCACGTCGACGGCCCCGCCGAGGTCGTCGAGACGACGCCACGCCGTGGGCGTGTCGAGGACGTACTCGCGGTCATCCGGGTGCTGCGCGTAGTCGACGGCCGTGCGCCGGTGGTGGGTCGGGGGCCGCTGGGTGAACGTCGTGCCGGGCTCGAGGCGGACGATGTCCAGCCACCCCAGGAGGCCGGCGGGGATGCGGTAGGGCGTGTCCATGAGGTTGGTGCCGTGGATCGTCGCGACCCCGCTCAGGAGGGTCAGCGGGGTGAGCAGGGTCGAGATGTCCGAGTAGCCGACGACCCAGGTCGGCTCGGCGTCGGCGATGGCCGCCCAGTCGAGCAGCGGGACGAGGTCGATCGCCGTCTCGCCGCCCCACGGCGGGACGACGGCCCGGATGCCGGGGTCGAGCAGCATCGTCTGGAGCTCGTGGGCGCGCTGCACGGCCGGGGCGCTGACGTGACCGCTGCCGTCCATGCACTCCCCCACGACGACGTCGTAGCCGTGCTCGCGCACGGTGCGGACCGCGACGTCGAGACGCGGCTGCAGCGCCCCGGAGGCCCCCGAGGACGGGCTCGTGACCCCGACCGTGTCGCCGGGGCGCAGCGGGGCGGGGAATCGCAGCTCCATGGGGCACCGTAGCCCGCCGGGCCGCCCCGGCGCAGGTCCGACAGCCGCCGATGCCGGTCCCACCTCGGGCCTCGCGGGATGCCGGTCGGCCCCACTGGTCAGGAACTCGCGGCTCGCTCCAGCACGAAGACGCGCACCCGGCGGCCCGAGATCCGCTGGAGGTACGTCGGGTAGCCGACGTACACCTCCCCCGCGCGGGCCAGGATCGCCGCTCGCTCGGTGGTGTCCGCCGGGCGGGACACGACGTCGACGCAGAGGTCACGGTAGGTCACGGTCGCCCTCGGGTGCGCCTCGAGGTTGAGCACCCACGTCGGCGTGCCGGACTGCCCGAAGTTCGTGCCGAGCACGGCCAGGCCGTCGCGGAACGGCACGGCGACGAGCTGCGTGCGTCGAGCCAGCCCGCTGCGACGCCCGGTGGTCGTCAACCACACGACGGGGAGCCCGGCCAGCAGCTCGGCGGCGGTGGTGCGCCCCCGGCTGAGGTGGGCGACGGCCCGGTCCAGCGTGGGCAGCGTGCGCGACAGGGCCCGAGCGCCGACCCGGCTCGACGCGGCGACCTGCACCACCCGCTGCACCCGTCCGGGCTCCCGGACCCGGTAGGCGAGGTCGGCCGCGATTCCCACTCGACGAACCTACCAACACGGGACTGCCGGATCCTGGCTCGCCGCCGGTCACCGCGCCCGCCGGGGACGGCCTGCGCGTGGCAGGCTTGAGAGCGTGCAGCCGCTCACCGACGACGAGTTCGACGCCATCGTGGAGATGGCCCTCGACGAGGTGCCGCCCGAGCTCATGGCGATGCTCGACAACGTCGTGTTCCTCGTCGACGCCGAGCCTCCCCCGGACGACCCGGACCTCCTCGGGATCTACGAGGGCACACCCCTCACCGAACGCGGCGAGTGGTGGGGCCAGGGCTCTCTCCCGGACCGGATCACCCTCTTCCGCGGCCCGCTCACGCGCATGTGCGCCGACGACGAGGAGCTGCGCGAGGAGATCGCGGTCACCGTCGTGCACGAGATCGCCCACCACTTCGGCATCGAGGAGGACGCCCTCCACGAGCTCGGGTGGGGCTGAGCCCCTGCGGCGGGCGGCACCGGACCACCGCCCGGTCGCTCCTCGCGCCGGTCAGAGCGCGTGTTCGCCCTTCCAGTACTCGAACGTCCAGCCGATGAGGGCCGGGACGGCGAAGAAGGCACCGATGATGAACATCCACCAGCCGACCGCCAGCCCGAGGAAGCAGGTGGCGGACGCGGCCGCGAGGAAGAGCGGCCACCAGCTGTGCGGGCTGAAGAAGCCGTAGTCACCCTGGATCTCGTCGATGTCACCGAGCGGGTCGTCCGAGGGGTCGACCTCGAGCCGTCGGCGGGTCATCCACAGGTACCAGGCGATCATGAAGCCGAGCAGGCCCCCGAGGATGAGGCCGATGACGCCGACCCACTCGATGCCGAGGTCGGTCGACGAGGTCCAGAAGCCGTAGATCGTCGCCATGGTGAAGCCGAAGACGCCGACCACGACGCCGATGCGCTCCATCGCCAGCATGCGTCAGCTCTCCTTCTTCTCGTCGACGAAGGCGTTGCCGCCCAGGTCGGCCGGGCCCAGGGCCGACACGAGCTCGTTGTCGTCGGCGACCCGGGCGTCGTGGACGCCCGCGGGTGCCGCCTCGGGGTGGTGCAGGTCGAAGGCCGGGCGCTCGGAGCGGATCCGCGGCATGCTGTCGAAGTTGTGCCGCGGCGGCGGGCAGGACGTCGCCCACTCGAGCGAGGCCCCGTAGCCCCACGGGTCGTCGGTCTCCACGAGCGGGGCCGTGCGCCACGTCTTCCAGACGTTGTAGAGGAACGGCAGCATCGAGACGGCGAGGATGAACGAGCCCGCCGTCGAGATCTGGTTGCCGAGGGTGAACCCGTCCTCGGGCATGTAGTCGGCGTAGCGCCGAGGCATGCCCTGGATGCCGATGAGGTGCTGGACGAGAAAGGTGGTGTGGAAGCCGATGAACAGCAGCCAGAAGTGGATCTTGCCGAGTCGCTCGTCGAGCATCCGCCCGGTGAGCTTGGGCCACCAGAAGTAGAACCCGGCGAACATCGCGAACACGACCGTGCCGAAGACGACGTAGTGGAAGTGCGCCACGACGAAGTAGCTGTCGGACAGCTGGAAGTCCAGGGCCGGGCTGGCGAGGATGACTCCGGTGAGACCGCCGAACAGGAAGGTCACGAGGAAGCCGAGCGCCCACAGCATCGGCGTCTCGAACGAGAGCTTCCCGCCCCACATCGTGCCGATCCAGTTGAAGAACTTCACGCCGGTGGGCACCGCGATGAGCATCGTCATGATCGCGAAGAAGGGCAGGAGGACCTGGCCGGTGACGTACATGTGGTGCGCCCAGACGCTCACCGACAGCGCCGCGATGCCGATCGTCGCGTAGACGAGGGTCTTGTACCCGAAGATCGGCTTGCGCGAGAAGACCGGCAGGACCTCGGAGATGATGCCGAAGAAGGGCAGCGCGATGACGTAGACCTCCGGGTGTCCGAAGAACCAGAAGATGTGCTGCCAGAGCATGGCCCCGCCGTTGCCGGGGTCGAACACGTGCGCCCCGAACCGGCGGTCGGCGCCGAGCGCGAAGAGCGCCGCGGCCAGCGCCGGGAAGATGAGCAGGACGAGGATCGAGGTGACGAGGACGGTCCACACGAAGATCGGCATCCGGAACATCGTCATGCCGGGGGCCCGCATGCACAGGATCGTCGTGATGAAGTTGACCGCACCGAGGATGGTGCCGAAGCCACCGAGGGCCAGGCCGAAGACCCACAGGTCGCCGCCCAGGCCGGGGCTGTAGCTGGCGTCGGACAGGGGCGCGTACGCGAACCACCCGAAGGCCGCGGCGCCGCCCGGGGTGAGGAAGCCGGCCGCCGCGATGAGGCCACCGAAGAGGTAGAGCCAGTACGCGAACATGTTGAGCCGCGGGAAGGCGACGTCGGGAGAACCGATCTGCAGCGGCATGAGGGCGTTCGCGAACCCGGCGAACAGCGGGGTCGCGAAGAGCAGCAGCATGATCGTGCCGTGCATCGTGAACATCTGGTTGTACTGGTCGGGGTTGTCGACGACCTGCAGGCCGGGCGAGGCGAGCTCGGCCCGGATGACGAGCGCCATGAGCCCGCCGACGATGAACCAGATGAAGGAGGTGATGAAGTAGAGGTTGCCGATGACCTTGTGGTCGGTCGTCGTCACCCACTTCACGACGGTGCTGCCGGGCGCGAGGCGCCGGGTCTTCGCGGGGGCGGACGTCGTCCGCAGCATGGTCGACTCGGTGGCGGCGCTCATCGTCAGTTACCTCCGTCGGTGCCGGCGTCCTGGCCGTCCATCAGCTGCTCGCGGTTGAGCGTGTTGTTGAGCAGGCCGGTCTGCCCGGCGGCCCGCAGCTCGGCCATGTGCGCCTCGTACTCGGTCCGCGGGACGACCTTGACGTTGAACAGCATGTGCGAGTGGTAGGCGCCGCACAGCTCGGCGCACTTGCCCTTGAAGGTGCCCTCCTGGGTCGGCACGACCTGGAAGGAGTTGACCCGCCCCGGGACCATGTCCATCTTCTGGAGGAAGGCGGGCACCCAGAAGGAGTGGATGACGTCGCGGGCGGTGAGCACGAACTCGACGCGCTCACCGACCGGCAGGTAGAGCGTCGGGATGGTCTCCTCGGCACCCGGCTCACCGGTGAGGATGGCCTGCTCCCCGACCTCGTGGACGTCGTCCTCGACGTAGTTGAAGTCCCAGCTCCACTGCTTGCCGACGACGTTGATGGTGACGTCGGCCTGCTGGGAGGTGTCGGTGAGCGTCGTCTCGTCGCGGGCCGTGTAGTAGAAGAGCACGACGACCATGAAGATCGGGACGACCGTGTAGAGGATCTCGATCGGGATGTTGTAGCGCAGCTGGACGGGCAGGTCGTTGTCGTCCTTGCGGCGCCGGTAGGCCACGACGCACCACGCGGTGAGGCCCCAGACGAGGACGCCGACCGCGAGGGCCGCGATCCAGGCGCCGATCCACAGGGAGGTGACGACCTCGCCGCCCTCGGTCACGGCGGGCGGCAGCCACCCGGTCGACGCGTTGCCGCGAAGCTCGCCGCTCGCGCACCCGCTGAGGGCGGCGGCGGACAGCGCACCGATGAGGGCCACGGCGCCGAACCGGCGGCGTGGTCGACGGGGCGATGAGAAGTCGTGCTGGCGCACCGCTGCACCCTTCGTCTGGAGGAGGTCGACGGACAGGCACAAACAGTAACGCACCACCCACCGCGAGGTCAGGCAGGGTGCGACTACCGTCGAAGCGTGGCGCGCACCCCTTCCGACCTGCCGGGCGAGGGGTTGCTCGACGCCTCCCGCGGCCCCCTCGACCCGGTCGCCGCCCGCACCCTCGAGGCGGCCGTCGCCGTGGCGTGGGCCGACCCCGCCCACCCGCACCCGCCGGGACGCCGGGCCCGCGCTTTGCTCGACACGGCACGCGAGGTGCTCGCCGCCGCCGTCGGCGTGCGCCCCGAGGAGCTCTCGGTGCACGCGAGCGCCGAGTCCGCCCTCGAGCTGGGGCTCTCCGGCCTGCGGCACGCCCGCCGCCGGGTCGGCCATCGCGTCGTCGCCGGCGCCGCCGAGCGCTCCGTGCTGCTGCTCCAGCCCGGGACCGAGCCGGTCATCCCCGTCGACGCGGCCGGTCGGGTCGACGTCGAGGCGTATGCCGTCGCGCTCGGCGGCGGGGACGTCGCCGCTGCGGTCCTGCAGGCCGCGAACGCGGAGGTCGGCACGCGCCAGCCGGTCGGAACGGTCGGTGCCCGGTGCCGGGAGGCGGGGGTCCCGCTCCTGCTCGACGCGACGGCATCCGTCGGGAGGGACTGGAGCGCCGTCACCCGGTTCGGCGAGGACGCGTCGGTGCTCGTCGCCGACGCCGCGGCCTTCGGGGGGCCGCCGCTCGGGCTGCTCGCCGTGCGCGCCGGCACCCGCTGGGGCCTGCCCGGCCCGCGTCGCACCGCGGAGCAGGGGCGGGAGCACGCCAGCCCCTGGGTGCCGCTCGTCCTCGCGGCCGCCGAGGCCTGGCAGCAGGCCGCCGCGGCGCAGGATGCCGAGGAGCGCGCCGCGCGCGACCTCGTGGACCGGGTGCGCCGGGCGGCCGCCGCGGTGCCGGACGTCGAGGTCGTCGGCGACCCGGACGACCGGCTGCCGCACGTCGTGACGTTCAGCGTCCTGTTCGCCGACGGAGAGGTGCTGCTCGAGGAGCTCGCCCGCCGTGGCCTCGTCGTCGCGTCGGGGTCGGCGTGCACGTCGAGTGCCCTGCGGCCGAGCCACGTGCTCGCGGCCATGGGGGTGCTCACCCACGGCAACGTGCGGGTCACCCTGCCGCTGGGGTCGGTCTCCCCCACCCGTGGGCGCGACGTGGCCCGCCTGTGCCAGGAGCTGCCGGATGCCGTGGCGGCGGTCCGCCGCCGGCTGGGGACGGGCGAGCTGTGACCGACGACCCGCTCCTCGTCGACGCCCGTGGCACCCGCTGCCCCGTCCCTGTCATCCGGGTCGCGCGCGCCGCCCGTGACCGGCCGGCGGGGACCACGCTCGTGCTGCTCGCCGACGACGTCGCCGCCCGCTCGGACGTGCCGGCATGGGGGCGGATGCGGGGTCACGCCGTGACGCTCGTCGACGCCGGGTCGTGGACGGAGTACCGCGTCGTGCTCGGCGGCCCGCCGGCAGGACCGCCGGAGTCGACGCCCGGGGCGTCCACGGAGCCGACCGCCGGGACCGCGGGGACCTCCGGACGCGGTCAGGTCGACAGGTCGACCTGAGGTGCCTGCAGCGCGTCGGCGAGGCGGACCAGGTACTCCTCGCGGGGCCACTCCTGCGCCCCGAGGCGGCGCAGGTGGTCGGTGGCCCACTGGACGTCGACGAACCGTCGGGGGTCGCCGTCCGCGTGGAAGCGCTCGACGAGACCGACGAGGGCGACCTTCGAGGCGTCCCGCACGGCGTGGAACATCGACTCCCCCGCGAACAGCCCCCCGATCGCCACCCCGTACAGGCCCCCGACGAGCTCCCCGCCCTGCCAGGACTCCACGCTGTGCGCCCACCCCAGCTCGTGGAGCACCCCGTAGGCCGCGGCGACCTCGTCGGTGATCCACCGGCCCTCCCGCGAGGGGTCGGCACACCGCCGGACGACCTCCTCGAAGGCGGTGTCGACGCGGACGTCGAAGCGGGCCACGGCCCGGCGCAACGAGCGGCTCACCCGGAGGGCACCGGCGGGGATGACGCCGCGTGGGTCGGGCGACCACCACCCGACGGTGCCGCCACCGTGTGGGCCGAGCCCCATGGGGAACAGCCCGAGGCGGTAGGCGGCGAGCAACGTGCCCGGCTCGAGGTCCGCGCCGCTCGCGACGAGGTCGTCGCCCGGCTCGAGCCGCGCGGCATCGAGCAGCCACGGCGTCGCGGGGGGCTCGACCGGCGGGAAGGGCATCGCGTCGCGGACCCGCGGGTCAGTCGCGAAGGGTGCGTACGAGGGGCGCGACCTGCGCGGCGGCGTCCTCGCCGTAGGCCTGCGCGAACCGGGAGAGGAACCCCTGACGGGTCACGACGTACTCCTGGGTGCCGACCGTCTCGAGCACGTGCGCGGCGAGCACGGAGCCGATCTGCGCGCACCGCTCGTGGTCGAGCCCGCCGGCGAGGCCGACGAGGAATCCGGCCCGGAAGGCGTCGCCGACCCCGGTCGGGTCGACACGCTCGACGTCGCCGGCGACCGGCACGTGGACCGGGTCCTCGCCCTGGGTGCGGATGTCGGCGCCGTCCTTGCCCCGGGTGATGACCCGCGTCGTGACCCGCTCGTCGATCTCGTCCTGGCTCCAGCCGGTCTTGGTCTCGGTGAGGTGCGACTCGTACTCGTTCGTGATGAGGTAGTCGGCCCCGTCGATGAGGCGCCGGATGAACGGGCCGTCGGCGAACGCGAGCTGCTGCGAGGGGTCGGCGACGAACCGGATGCCGCGGGTGCGGCACTCCTCGGTGTGGCGCAGCATCGCCTCCGGGTCGTCGGCGCCGATGAGCACGAGGTCGAGGTCCCAGCGCTCGTGGATCGGGCCGAGCTCGATCATCCGGGCCTCGGACATGGCCCCCGCGTAGAACGTCGCGATCTGGGCCATCGACTCGTCGGTCGTGCACACGAACCGGGCGGTGTGGCGCGACTCGGAGATGTGGACGTGGTCGGTGATGACGCCGTGCCGGGACAGCCAGCTGCGGTAGTCGGCGAAGTCCTCGCCCGCCGCCCCGACGATGATCGGGCGGGCGCCCAGGGCGGCCATGCCGAAGCAGATGTTGCCGGCGATCCCGCCGCGGCGGATCTCGAGCGTCTCCGCGAGGAAGCTCACCGAGATCTTGTCGAGCTGCTCGACCACGAGGGAGTCCGAGAAGCTGCCGCGGAAGGTCATGAGGTGGTCGGTCGCGATGGACCCGGTGACGGCGATCTGCACGGCTCCGAACCTACCCCGCTCGTGCCGCGAGGGCCCGTGCCGGGTGGCACGGGCCCTCGCGGGTCTGCTCGGCCGGGTCGCCCGGCCGCGTCCCTCAGCTGAAGCTGTCGCCGCAGGCGCAGGAGCTGCCCGCGTTCGGGTTGTCGATGGTGAAGCCCTGCTTCTCGATGGTGTCGGCGAAGTCGATCGTCGCGCCCTCGAGGTAGGGAGCGCTCATCCGGTCGACGACGACCTCGACGCCCCCGAAGTCCCGCACGAGGTCACCGTCGAGGGTGCGCTCGTCGAAGTAGAGCTGGTAGATGAGCCCGGAGCAGCCGCCCGGCTGGACTCCGACGCGCAGCCGGAGGTCGTCGCGCCCCTCCTGCGCGAGCAGGGACTGGACCTTCTCGGCGGCGACGCCGGTGAGCACGACGCCGTGCGCCGCGGTCTCGTCGGTGGCTGCCTCGGTGGTCTGGAGCTGGTCGCTCATGGGTGCACTCCTCGTGCTGGCGGTGGCCTGGTCGGTGGCCCGGTCGCCGTGGTCAACCCCCGTGGGGCCGCCGGTGTTCCCGGGCTCCTTTAAGGATACGTCCCCGCGGGGACCGTGCCTCAACGGGCGGGCGACCAGGTGCGCGCCACGCGAGCAGTGCGCTCGGCGACCGTCGACACCGGGTCGGCGACGAGCGCCTCGACCTGCGTGCGGGTCTCGGCCACGGCGTAGCACGCCGCGAGGCCCAGGCTCATCGTCTCGCGGCGCCCGACGAGGCACTCCCCGGCCACGAGCACCGTCGGTCGGCCGTTCTCGAGCGTCGCGGCGGCCACCCCGGCGACGACCGACCCGCGCAGCGTGCTCCAGTCGACGAGCCCCGCGCCGGTCACGACGAGGTCGCTGCGAGCAGCCGCCACGCCGAAGCCGCACGACCGCAGCACCTCGTCGACCGCTCCCACCCGGCGCGCGCCCAGGGCGAGCAGGGCGTAGCCGAGACCCCCGGCCGAACCGGCACCCGGCTCCCGGTCGAGGCGGCGCGGCATCCCGCTGAGCAGGTCGACCGGAGGTCGGGGCAGGGCGCGGGCCACGACGTCGGTGAAGCGCCCGACCGCTGCCTCGAGCGCCTGCGCCTGCTGCGGGGTCGCGCCCTTGCGCGGGGCCTCGACGGCGCTCGTGCCCTGCAGCCCGAGGAGCGGGGTGTCGTCGTCGGTCGCGAGGACGAGGTCGACACCGGCGAAGCGCTCGAGCACCGCCCCGAGCCCGGGCAGCACGTCGTCGGGGACCGAGCGCAGGGCGAGGCCACCCCGGGCGAGGGCCGAGGCCGGCCCGGCGCCGAGGGCGGCGAGCATCCCCGCACCCGCGTCGTTCGTGGCACTGCCCTCGACGCCCACGACGAGCTTGTCGACCCCCGCCTCCAGTGCGGTCTCGAGGAGCTGGCCGACGCCCCACGTGCCGGTGAGCCCGGGGTCGCGCTCGTCGGCGCCGAGCAGGTGCAGCCCGGTCGCCTGCGACGACTCGACGTAGCCGGTGCGCCGGCCGTCCTGCTCGACGACGAGCACCGCGGCCGGGACCTCGCGCCCGAGCGGGTCGCTCACCGTCGTCGCGACCGTCGTCCCCCCGAGCGCGCCGGCGAGGACGTCGAGGAAGCCGGGGCCCCCGTCGGAGAGCGGCAGCGTCTCGACGTCGTCATGGGGGGCGCCCGTGCTCCACCCGTGGGCCATCGCGGCCGCGGCCTGCACCGGTCCGAGGGCCGATCCGAAGGAGTCGGGGGCGATGAGCACGCGCACCCGACGAGGCTACCGGGGCGCACGCACGCAACGGTCGGATGCCGTCACGCACCGTGGCCCGGAGCCGCGGCACCGCGGGTGCGACGGCATACCATCGACGGGTGACGACAACGACCGGCCCTGCGCGCGCGCCGCTCCCCCTTCTCGTGCTCGGTCACGGGCGTGACCTCGCCACCGAGCGGGGCGTGGAGTGTCCCGGCGACCTGCCCGCGCCGTCCGACCCCGGGCTCGTCGCGCGGGCCCGGGCCGCGAAGGAGGCCCTCGGGGACCGGGTCTTCGTGCTGGGCCACCACTACCAGCGCGACGAGGTCATCGAGTTCGCCGACGTCACCGGCGACTCCTTCAAGCTGGCCAAGGAGGCCGCCGCCCGCCCGGACGCCGAGTGGGTCGTGTTCTGCGGTGTGCACTTCATGGCCGAGTCGGCCGACATCCTCACGGCCGACACCCAGACCGTCGTGCTGCCCGACCTCGCCGCCGGGTGCTCGATGGCCGACATGGCCGCGATCGACCAGGTCGAGGAGTGCTGGGACGAGCTCGTCGAGGCCGGTGTCGCCGACGTCACCGTTCCGGTCACGTACATGAACTCGTCGGCGGCGATCAAGGCCTTCACCGGCCGCCACGGCGGCACGGTGTGCACCTCGTCCAACGCCCGGACCGCCCTGACCTGGGCCCTCGACCGGGCCGGCCGTGGCGGGAAGGTGCTCTTCCTGCCCGACCAGCACCTGGGCCGCAACACCTACGTGCGCGACATCGGCGGGGCGCTCGAGGACTGCGTCGTGTGGGACCCGCACCGCCCGATGGGTGGCCTCACGCCCGAGCAGCTGCGCGACGCGACGATGATCCTGTGGCGCGGACACTGCTCGGTGCACGGCCGGTTCACCGTCGAGGCGGTCGAGGCGGCCCGCCAGGCGATCCCGGGCGTGCGCGTCATCGTGCACCCCGAGTGCCGCCACGAGGTCGTCGAGCTCACCGACGAGGTCGGCTCGACCGAGAAGATCATCAAGACCATCGCCGCAGCGCCCCCCGGCACGGCGTGGGCCGTCGGCACCGAGCTCAACCTCGTGCAGCGCCTGGCCGCGCAGTTCCCCGAGCAGCGGGTCGTCTTCCTCGAGAAGAACGTCTGCTACTGCTCGACGATGAACCGCATCGACCTGCCCCACCTCGTCTGGGCGCTGGAGTCGCTCGTCGACGGGCGGGTCGTCAACCCGATCCGGGTCGACCCCGACGTCGCCCACTGGGCCCGCGTCGCCCTCGACCAGATGCTCGCCCTCCCCGGCGAGACGTCCAAGGACTGAGCCGCGCGCGCCGCAGTGCCGGGCGGAGGCGCGCGACCACCAGGCCGGCCGGACCACACCGCGGGCTCAGGAGGAACCCGCCGAGTCAGGGTCGGGGTCGCCCCTGACTCGGCGGAGTGCTCCTGACTTCGCGAGGGGAGAGGGGCTCCGGTCGGCGACCGGGACGGCCCCCGGTCAGCGCGGCAGGGCGCCGAGCCGGGCGAGGAGCACGGCCTCGGCGACGCACACCCGCTCGAACTCCTCGAGGTGCAGCGACTCGTTGGCGCCGTGCGCCCGGGTGTCGGGGTCCTCGACCCCGGTGACGAGGATGGCCGCGTCGGGGAAGCGCTCGGCGAACGCCGCGACGAACGGGATCGACCCACCGACCCCGATGTCCACCGGCTCGACGCCCCACGCGTCACGGAAGGCGGCGCGTGCCTCGTCGTACACCGGCCCGTCGGCGTGCGCGGCGAACCCGAGCCCACGGTCGTCGAGGCCCACCTCGACCCGGGCTCCCCAGGGCGCGTGCTCGATGAGGTGGGCGCGCAGCAGCTCGTAGGCGGCGAGGTCGTCCTCGTCGGGCGCGAGGCGCATCGAGATCTTGGCCGACGCGCTCGGCACGAGGGTGTTCGACGACGTCGCGACCGACGGCGCGTCGATGCCGATCGTCGTGACCGACGGCTTGGTCCAGATCCGCGACAGCAGCGGTCCGGACCCGATCGTCGACACCCCGTCGAGCAGCCCGGACTCGGCGCGCAAGCGCTCCTCGGAGAACTCGAGGTCGGATGCCGTTCCCTCCCGGAGCCCGGCGACCGCGACGTTGCCCTCGTCGTCGTGGAGGCTGGCCAGCACCCGCACGAGGGCGGTGAGGGCGTCGGGGACCGCGCCGCCGAACATGCCGGAGTGGATGCCGTGGTCGAGCGTCGTCACCGTGACGACGACGCGGATCATCCCCCGCAGCGTCGTCGTGAGGGCCGGCTCGCCGATGGCCCAGTTCGTCGAGTCGGCGAGCACGATGGCGTCGGCGCGCAGCTTCTCGCCGTGCCGCTCGAGGATGGTCGGGAGGGACTCGGACCCGATCTCCTCCTCCCCCTCGACGAACACCGTGACGCCGACCGGGAGGGCGCCGGCGTGGGCGCGCAGCGCGGCGACGTGCGCCATGACGCCGGCCTTGTCGTCGGCGGCCCCGCGCCCGTAGAGGCGACCCCCGCGCTCGGTCGGCTCGAAGGGCGGGCTGTCCCACAGCGCGTCGTCGCCGGGGGGCTGGACGTCGTGGTGGGCGTAGAGCATGACGGTGCGCGAGCCGGGCGGGCCGTCGGCGTGGCCGATGACGGCCGGACGCCCGCCCTCGCGGACGACCTCGACCGTCAGGCCCTCGGCGCGCAGCAGCGCGGCGGTCGCCTCGGCGCTCGCCTCGACGTGGGCCTGGTCGAAGGCGTCGAGGCTGACGCTCGGGATGCGGGTCAGCGACTCGAGGTCGGCGCGCACGGCGGGCATGAGCCCGCGGACCCGTTCGCGCAGGGCGGTGATCTGGTCGGTGGGGAGCACGTCGGTCACGCACCGACCCTACCCACGTGCGGCGCACCCCGGGAGCGGCACGCGCGTGCACGGCATCCCCCGGGCAGCACCTACAGTGGTGCCGTGTTCGGACGCGGCAAGACGACCAACGAGCAGCTCGGCGACGAGCTGCACCCCCAGCGCGAGGGGGCGAAGAACCGGCCCACGCCCAAGCGCAGGGACCAGGAGGCTGCCCGCCGCCAGCCGCTCGTCGTCACCGACCGCAAGCGGGCCAAGCAGCTCGACCGCCAGCGCCGCAACGAGCAGATGGCCCGGACCCGCCAGGCGATGATCAGCGGCGACGACGCCGGGCTCCCCCCGCGCGACAAGGGCCCGGTGCGGCGCTACATGCGCGACCACATCGACGCCCGGCGCAACCTCGCCGAGTTCATGCTGCCCGTCATGCTCATCGTGCTCGCGCTCAGCTTCCTGCGCACGAACGAGATCCTCTTCTTCGTCACGCTCATGACCTACGGCGTGCTGCTCGCCGCCGTCCTCGACACCGTGTTCATGTGGCGCGGGCTGCGCAAGAAGCTCACCGCGAAGTTCGGCGAGGAGGCGGCGCGCGCCAAGGGCAACGCCATGTACGCCGCGATGCGCGCCTTCCAGCTGCGCCGCTCGCGGATGCCGCGTGCGATGGTCAAGCGCGGCGAGTACCCCTCCTGACGGTCGGTCGGGCAGCGAGCCCCGTCAGGGCACGGACGGTGCCTGGGTCACGAGCACCGACGGTCGCTCAGGGTGCCGGCTCCAGGCTCATCGGCCCGTAGACCACCTGGCCGTCCCGGTGCAGGGTGACGGCCGCGACGCCGGCGGCGGCGAGGTCGTGCCACACCTCCCCGAACCACGACTCGGCGTCGGACTGGGTGGGGAAGGCCGTCTCGCTCAGCGACTCACCGGTCATCGGGGCCCCCGCGGCATCGACGTAGGTCCACGTCCAGCGCTCACTCACGGCTGACGCACCCCCACCTCGACGAACGGTGGCTTCGTCACCGTCGCGGACACCCCGCGGCCCCGCACGTCGACGACCACCTCGTCGCCGAGGGTCACCGAGCGGTCGAGCAGCGCCAGCCCGATGCCCTGCCGACGGGTCGGTGAGAACGTGCCGGACGTGACCTCGCCGACGACGGCGCCGTCGGCGTCCTTGACCTCGCAGTGCGAGCGGGGGATGCCGCGGCCGGTCACCACGAGCCCGCGCATGAGGCGCGAGTCCTTGGCCGCGCGCTGCGCGACGAGCGCCTCGCGGCCCCAGAACGCCGGCTTGTCCCAGCCGACCGCCCACGCGGCCCCCGCCATGACGGGGGTGATGTCGAGGGACAGGTCGTTGCCGTGGAGCGGGTAGCCCATCTCGGTGCGCAGCGTGTCGCGGGCGCCCAGGCCGCAGGGCAGCCCGTCGTGGACGGCGACGGCGGTGGCGAGGGCGTCCCACACCGAGCCGGTGACGTCCCAGGCCGGGACGATCTCGTAGCCGCGCTCCCCCGTGTAGCCGGTGCGGCACACGATGACCGGAAGACCCTCCCACTCGGTCTCGACGAAGCTCATGTAGTCGTGGTCGACCGGCAGGCCGAGCCCGCGGAGCACCTCGTCGGAGCGGGGCCCCTGGACGGCGATGACCCCGTAGCGGTCGTGCAGGTTCTCGACGACGACGCCCGGCGGGGCGGCGGCGAGCAGCTCGACGACCCGGGCGGTGTTGGCCGCGTTCGGCACGAGGAAGACGTCGTCGTCGGAGCGCAGGTACTGGATGAGGTCGTCGACGACGCCGCCGGACTCGGTGCAGCACATCGTGTACTGGGCCTGCCCGGGCGCGATGCGCCGCAGGTCGTTCGTGAGGCAGGCGTTGACGAAGTCGGCCGCCCCCGGCCCGGACACGCGGGCCTTGCCGAGGTGCGACACGTCGAAGACGCCGACCCGCTCGCGCACCGCCGTGTGCTCGGCGACGACCCCGCCGCCGGGGTACTCGATGGGCATCGACCAGCCCCCGAAGTCGGCCATCTTGGCGCCCAGCGCGACGTGCCGGTCGTGGATCGGGGACTTCAGCAGCTCGGTCATGTGGGCACGTTACCGCGTGCCGGGGACACGTCGACGGGTCGTTAGGGTGCCTCCATGACCTCCCTGTCACTCACCGCCCGCACCCCGGCCGAGCTCGCCGTCGACACCCTCGTCGTCGGCTCGGTTCACACGCCCGACGGCGCCGACCTCGCCCACGGCCACGGCCTGCCGCGCAAGGCCGTCGTGCACCTGCAGGCGGTGCTCGCCGACGTCGAGGCCACCGGCCGGGCCGACGAGGTCGTGCGGGTCGTGGCCGTGCCCGGTGTCAAGGCGACCTCGGTCGTCGTCACCGGACTCGGTGACGGCACCTCCCGCCGCCCGGCCTACCCGCACACCGTGCTGCGTGCCGCCGCCGGCGCCGCGCTGCGCACCGTGCGCGGCAAGCGCTCCGTCGCGGTGGCCCTGCCCACCCCCGACGTCGAGAGCCTGTCCGCCGTCGCCGACGGCGCGTACGCCGGCTGCTACGCCTACGACAAGTCCGCGCCACTCGGCGGACGCCGCACGACGGCACGGGCCGCGAAGCCCGCCCGGGCGGCCGTCGGCCCGCGCATCATGGTCGTGTCGGGGGCCGGGCAGGGCCGCGCCGCCAAGGATGCCGTCGCCCGCGCCGCCGTGCTCGGCTCCGCCCGCGACTGGGCCCGCGACCTCGTCAACACCCCTCCGAACCACCTCTACCCCCAGTCCTTCGCCGAAGCCGTCAAGAAGCGCGTCGCCGCGTCGAGTGCGCGCGTGACGGTGTCCGTGCTCGACGAACGGGCGCTCGCCAAGGGTGGGTTCGGCGGCATCGTCGGTGTCGGCCAGGGCTCGGCGAACCCCCCGCGCATCGTCACGATGTCCTACGCCCCGGCGAGCGCGACGGCGTCGGTCGCGATGGTCGGCAAGGGCATCACCTTCGACTCGGGCGGCCTCAACATCAAACCGTCGTCCGGCATGGTGACGATGAAGTGCGACATGGCGGGTGCGGCCGCGGTCGCCGCCGCGGTGCTCGCCGCGGCCGAGCTCGCGCTGCCCGTCGCAGTGACGGGCTACCTCTGCCTGGCCGAGAACATGCCGAGCGGCACGGCGCAGCGCCCGAGCGACGTCGTCGTCATGCGCAACGGCACGAGCGTGGAGATCCTCGACACCGACGCCGAGGGGCGGATGGTGCTCGGCGACGGGATCTGCCTCGCGAGCGAGAAGCACCCCGACTGGATCGTCGACATCGCGACCCTCACCGGCGCACAGGTCGTCGCCCTCGGCACCGAGATCGCCGGGGTCATGGCCAACGACGACGCCTTCCGTGGCCGGGTCGTCACGGCCGCCGACGCGGCGGGCGAGGGGGCCTGGCCGATGCCGTTGCCGGCAGAGCTGCGCTCCAAGCTCGACAGCCCGACTGCCGACCTCGCGCACAAGGGCGACCGCGACGGCGGCATGCTGACCGCAGGCCTGTTCCTCAAGGAGTTCGTCGGCGAGGGCATCCCCTGGGCGCACGTCGACATCGCCGGCCCGGCGTTCAACGACAAGGCGCCCAAGGGGTACGCCCCCAAGGGCGGCACCGGCTTCGGGGTGGCGACGCTGCTCGCACTGCTCGAGGCCTCCGCCGGCTGAGCGCACCCCCCGCCGGCCGGCTGAACGGCACCCCTGGCACGGCCGGCTGAGCGGCACCCCTCGCACGCACGGATGCCGCGTCCACCCGGTGACGGGTCGGCGCGGCATCCGCCGTGGCTGGGGTCGTCAGCCGCCGCTCTTGCGGCGGAACATCTGCTGCGTCGCGCTGGCCTCGGGTCCGTGGGCGTGGTCGACCTTGGAGTGCTCCGCGTGGTCCGACACGTCGGCGCCGCCGTGCGCCTTCTTGGCGTCGAGCGCGGCCCGGAACTTCGCCTTCACGTCGTCGTCGACCGTGGGGCGCGGCTTCTTCGGGGCTGACATGACTCGTCCTTCCGTCGACGGGTGCGTACCTCCACCCTCGCAGACCCGACGGAGCCGTTCCACCGCTTTGCACCGGCGGCGGGTGTCCGCCGCGTCACCCGCTCCAGGGGTGTCGGACGGCCGCTCTCAGCGCTGCTTCGGCCGCCGCTGGCGCGCCGTCCACTCCCGCATGCGGGCCGGGTAGCCGGTCTGGTTGACGTCGTAGACGGGGATGTCGAGGGAACGGGCCACCTCGAACGCGGTGGGCCGCGACGGCAGCGCGCGGCGGGTCCACTCCCCGTCGTGGGCGATGAGCACGAGGGTCGTTGCGGTGACGTTCGTCGCCGGCTCGACGTAGGCCTCGACCCCGCGCCGGGTCCGCACGAAGTCGGCCAGGTGCGTGCGGGCACCCGTCGTGTCGCCCCCGCCGTGCGGGGCCTGCTGACCGCGACCGCGTCTCCACCACGCCATGCGGACACGATAGGCGGTCGACCTCGCCGCCGACCCCGACCGTCCAGAGCACGGTGTGTGGCCGGGCGCGGGGAGTGACAAGATGCTGCGCAACGCCCGGTCGGCAGCGCCCCGCGCCGCTGGGCCCACGACCGCCGCACAGCGAGGAGCACCGGGATGCCGGCCACCGCCGAGACCACCCACGACGTCGTCGTCCTCGGCGGCGGGAGCGGCGGCTACGCCTGCGCCCTGCGCGCCGCCGAGCTCGGGCTGAGCGTCGCCCTCGTCGAGAAGGACCTCCTCGGCGGCACCTGCCTGCATCGCGGCTGCATCCCGACCAAGGCCCTCCTGCACGCCGCCGAGGTCGCCGACTCCGCGCGCGACGCGGGCCGGTTCGGGGTGCGGGCCAGCCTGGAGGGTGTCGACATGCCCGCCGTCACGGCCTACCGCGACGGGGTCGTGAGCCGGCTGCACAAGGGGCTGCAGGGGCTGGTGTCCTCGCGGCGGGTCGACTACGTCGAGGGCGAAGGGCGGCTCGAGGGTGCGCGCACGGTCGTCGTCGGCGACCGGCGCCTCGTGGGGCGGCACGTCGTTCTCGCGACCGGGTCGTTCGCGCGCAGCCTCCCCGGGCTCGAGATCGGCGGGCCGGTCATGACGAGCGACCAGGCCCTCGGGCTCGACCACGTGCCCAGCCGGGTCGTCGTGCTCGGCGGTGGGGTCATCGGCGTCGAGTTCGCGTCCGTCATGCGCTCGTTCGGGGCCGAGGTCACGGTCGTCGAGGCGCTGCCCCGGCTCGTGGCCGCGGAGGACCCCGCCTCGAGCGCCGCCCTCGAGCGCGCCTTCCGCAAGCGCGGCATCACGGTTCGCACCGGGACGCCCTTCGAGTCCGCCACCCACGACGGCGGCCCGGTCACCGTGCGCCTCGCGGGCGGCGAGGAGCTCGTCGCCGACCTCCTCCTCGTCGCGGTCGGCCGCGGCCCGGTGACGTCCGGGCTGGGCTACGAGGAGGCCGGTGTGACGCTCGACCGGGGCTTCGTCGTCACCGACGAACGCTGCCGCACCTCCGCCGACGGCGTGTACGCCGTCGGCGACATCGTGCCCGGGCTCCAGCTCGCGCACCGCGGTTTCGCCCAGGGCATCTTCGTCGCCGAGGACATCGCCGGCCTCGACCCGGCGCCGGTCGTCGAGTCCACGATCCCGCGCGTCACCTACTGCGAGCCCGAGGTCGCGTCGGTGGGCCTCACCGAGGAGCAGGCCCGCGCCGTCCACGGCGACGCCGTCGAGACCTACGAGTACAACCTCGGCGGAAACGGCAAGTCGCAGATCCTGCGCACCCAGGGGTTCGTCAAGCTCGTGCGGGTCAGCGACGGGCCGGTCGTCGGGGTGCACATGGTCGGCTCCCGGATGGGCGAGCAGATCGGCGAGGCACAGCTCGTCGTCGCGTGGGAGGCGCACGCCGAGGACGTCGCGGCGCTCGTCCACGCCCACCCCACCCAGAACGAGGCCCTCGGTGAAGCGCACCTGGCGCTCGCCGGCAAACCCCTCCATGCACACAACTAGAGTGATGCACGCCACCGCCCACGAAGGAGAGCTGTCCTGATGTCAGAACGCGTGAAGATGCCTGCGCTTGGCGAGTCCGTCACCGAGGGGACCGTGACGCGGTGGCTCAAGGGTGTCGGTGACTCGGTGGAGGTCGACGAGCCGCTGCTCGAGGTGTCGACCGACAAGGTCGACACCGAGATCCCCTCGCCCGTCGCGGGCACGCTTCAGGAGATCCTCGTGGAGGAGGACGACACCGTGCCGGTCGGCGCCGACCTCGCCGTCATCGGCGACGGGGCCGCCGCCGAGGGGGGCGACGCCGGCGGCGCGTCCGGTGCGCAGGACACCGGGGCCGAGCAGTCGGGGGCCCAGGCGGAGGAGGGTGCGACGTCCGGCCCGGCCGACGAGGTCACCGACCCGGCCGACGGTGACGCCGTGGCCCAGGCGGGCGACGAGGGTGGCCAGGAACCGGCCGAGCCGCAGACCGAGGAGGCGCCCTCCCCCGAGGCCGCCGCACCGGCATCCGCGGGCGGCGACGGCGGCTCGGGTGGGGACGAGGGCGGCACGACCGTCACGATGCCGGCGCTCGGCGAGTCGGTGACCGAGGGCACCGTGACCCGCTGGCTCAAGCAGGAGGGTGACGAGGTGGCGGTCGACGAGCCGCTGCTCGAGGTGTCGACCGACAAGGTCGACACCGAGATCCCCTCGCCCGTCGCGGGCACCCTGACCAGGATCCTCGTCCAAGAGGACGAGACCGTGCCGGTCGGCGCCGACCTCGCGGTCGTCGGCGGCTCCGGCGGCGCGAGCACGGCTCCGGCGGAGCAGGCCCCGGCAGAGCAGGCCCCGGCGGAGCAGGCGGCACCCGCGCAGTCCCCGGCACCCGAGCCCGAGGCGGCGGCAGAGCCCGAGCCGGCGGAGCCGCAACCCGCCCCGGCCCAGGCCGAGGCCCCGGCCCCGGAGCAGGAGGACTCCGCGCCCGAGCAGGCTCCCCCGTCGGGCGGCGCGGCCCCCGCGGCAGCCGCGTCCGGTGGTGACGGCGCGGCATCCGACGAGCGCGACGCCGCGGCCTACGTCACCCCGCTCGTGCGCAAGCTCGCCGCCGACCACGGCATCGACCTCGCGTCGGTCACCGGCACCGGCATCGGCGGACGCATCCGCAAGCAGGACGTCCTCGCCGCCGCCGAGGCCCAGAAGGCCCCCGAGCCCGCACCGGCTGCACCGGCTGCACCAACTGCCCAGGCTCCGGCCGCGGCGGCGAAGCCCGAGGCCACGGCCGCGGCGTCCAAGCGCGGGACGACGGAGAAGATGTCACGGCTGCGCAAGACCATCGCTCGGCGCATGGTCGAGTCGCTCCAGGTGTCGGCACAGCTCACGACCGTCGTCGAGGTCGACGTCACCCGCATCTCGCGGCTGCGCGACCGGGCCAAGGGTGACTTCGCCTCGCGTGAGGGCACGAAGCTGAGCTTCCTGCCGTTCTTCGCCCTCGCCGCCGTCGAGGCCCTCAAGGCCCACCCCACGGTGAACGCGAGCATCGAGGACGACCAGGTGACCTACCACGGCGGCGAGCACCTCGGCATCGCTGTCGACACCGAGAAGGGCCTGCTCGTGCCCGTGCTCAAGAATGCCGGCGACCTCAACATCGCCGGCCTGGCGCGCGGCATCGCCGACGTGGCGGAGCGCACGCGGAGCAACAAGATCATGCCCGACGACCTCGCGGGCGGGACCTTCACGATCACGAACACCGGCTCGCGCGGGGCGCTGTTCGACACCCCCATCATCAACCAGCCGCAGGTCGCCATCCTCGGCACCGGAGCCGTCGTCAAGCGGCCGGTCGTCGTCACCGCCGAGGACGGCGGGGAGACGATCGCCATCCGCTCGATGGTCTACCTCGCGCTGTCCTACGACCACCGGATCGTCGACGGAGCGGATGCCGCGCGCTTCCTCTCGACGATGAAGCAGCGCCTCGAGGAGGGCGCGTTCGAGGCCGACCTCGGTCTCTGACGGCGCAGGTCCCGGCACCGTGGCTCGCATCGTCGTCACCGGCTCGTCCGGCCTCATCGGCTCTGCCCTCGTCACCGCGCTCCGGGAGCGCGGTGACGAGGTGGTCCGGCTCGTCCGGCGTCCACCCCGCGCACCGGACGAGCTGCAGTGGGATCCGTCGAGTCGCCACATGGACCCGTCAGCCCTCGACGGCGTCGACGGTCTCGTCAACCTGGCCAGCGCCGGTCCCGGCGACAAGCGGTGGACTGCCTCGTACAAGCGGGAGATCCTCGCGTCCAGGGTGAACTCGACGCACACAGTCGCCACGGCGGTCGCGAACGCCGACCATCCGGTGCGGCTCGTGTGCGCCTCCGCGACGGGATACTACGGAGACCGTGGAGACGAGCCACTCACCGAGGAGAGCGCACCGGGGTCCACGTTCTTCACCGACGTCGTCACCGCCTGGGAGGCCGCGGCCGCTCCGGCAGTGACAGCCGGTGCGTCGGTCGCTTACTGCCGCAGCGGCATCATCCTCGCTGGGGGCGGACCGATGTCACGGCTCCTGACCCTGACGAGGTTCGGCTTGGGGGGACCCATGGCCGGCGGACGCATGTACTGGTCGTGGATCACGCTCGCGGACGAGGTCGGCGCCATCCTCCACCTCCTCGACCGCCCTGAGATCACCGGGCCGGTCAACCTTGTCAGCCGGGAACCGGTGCACCAGCGCGACCTCGTCGAGGCAGTGGCGAGGGCGATGCACCGGCCCTCCTTCTTCCCGGCCCCACGATTCGGCGTGCATCTGGTCGTCGGCGAGTTCGCCGCGGAGATCCTCAGCAGCAAGCGCATCGTCGGCGACGTCCTGGTCGAAACGGGTTTCCGGCACCAGCACCCGGACCTTGAGTCGGCGGTGCGCTGGCTCGTCGACTGACGACCTCACCTCCTCAGTCCGCCGGGCGGATGGCGCGGACCCGCCACCCGACATCGGTGTGCACGAGCTCGACGAGCACGGGGTCGCCGGCCGCCGCAGGACGTGGGGTGCGACCCGACGGCCCGGCGACGTCGTACGGGCCCGTGTCGATGCGGGCGCGCACGACGGCCTCCCGGTCGGCCACCGAGACCGTCTGTGCCGAGACGACGGTGTACCGCAGCCCCGGGTAGCGCAGCCCGGCCCGGGCCAGCTCGGCGACGGCGGCGGCGTCCTGCGCAGCCGCCGCCGACCCGGGTGCGTCGGCCGCGTGGAGCAGCTCGGGCGTCGCCTCGCGCCAGGCGGCGGCCCGGGCCTCGGCGAGCACGTCGAGGAGCTGCTTCGGCCGGCTCCGCGGGGCGGTCGGATCGGTGCGCGGATCGCGCCGCGCGACATCCGGGGCCTCGCCCGCGACCGAGCCCGACGCAGTCCGGCCCGTGCCCGGGGCGGGCGGTGAGGGCTCGACCGCGGACGCACCCACCGGCCCCGGGCCCACTCCTCGGGAGCTGCGCGCCTCGGTCGTGCCGCCGAGCGCCTCGGCCGTACCCACGTCGCCCCCGAGCGCGGCGACGGCGACCACGAGCAGGGCGGTGAGGGCGACCGCCGCCACGGACCACGTCACGGATGGGACCACGGACAGGCCACGGTCGGCGGGGAGACGGGCAGGCCGCCGCCATCGCGGCTGCGCGTTCGCGGCGGCGTGCCTCCCCCGGCCCCGCCGAACCTCCCTCGCGGCGAGGACCCGACGGTGGGGTACGAGCCGCCTGGCCGCCGCACCCCACCGAGCAAGCGGGTGCGGGGCGGGCCGCTGCGGCGGTCGGCCCGCGGCAGCCCTCAACCGGTAGGTCACCGCGCTCACGTCGTCGTCCCCACGCACGAGCCGCAGCGGCTCGGGCTCGGCCGCCTCGAAGAGCTGCCACGCGAGCTCGTGCGCCCCGGGGCGGTCGGCCGGATCCGGTGCGAGCGCCGCGTCGAGGGCGCGAACCACCGGTTCCGAGCCCTCGCCGGCCCGGCACACCTCGGCCAGCGCAGGGCGCAGCCCGGGCGGGCCGGGGACCGTGCCCGACAGGCAGAGCCAGCCGAGGGCTCCCAGCGCGTAGACGTCGGCGGCCGCCGTCGGGTCGGCGCCCAGGACGACCTCCGGGGCCACGTAGCCGTCGGTGCCCCACACGCCGGGAGAGACCTCGCCGACGACGTGGCCGAGGCCGAGGTCGCCGAGCCGTGGTCGGCCCTCGAGGTCGAGCAGGACGTTGCCGGGCGAGACGTCGCCGTGGACGACCCCGAGCTCGTGCAGCCGCCCGAGGGCCGACGCCACGGGTGCGAGCACCGTGACGACCTCGCCCGGCGACAGGTGGCCCCGGGCGCGGACGAGGCCGTGCAGGGAGCCCCCGCGCAGGTGCGGCATGACGAGGGCGGCCCGGCCGTCGTCGAGGCCGATGCAGGCCTCGACGGGCACGACGTGCGCCGATGCCGCGTGCGCCGACAGGGCGGCCTCGCGCGCCGCGGCCTCGACCGCCATCGCCGCCGCGTGGACGACCTTCACCGCCACTCGCCGCCCGCCGTCGAGGGCCACCCCCGCCCACACCTCGCTCGTCCCGCCGCGCGCGAGGAGCTCGCCCAGCTCGAACCCCGGCACCTCCGGGGGCGCGGCGTCGGCCACGTCCCACCGGCCGGCCGACCCCCGCCGACCGTCCGCCTCGACCTCCACCCACCCCTCGTCCCCGTCCATGTCCCCAGCCTGACAGTGACCTCCGACCGGGCCGCGGAGTTGTCCACAGGGCCCCTAGGCTGGCGTCCATGACGGCCGATGCACCGACGATCATCGCCACGTCCGGGGGATATCGCCCCGGACGGCGCACCCAGTTCGAGTTCGACGCGCTCGTGCACCACGCGGTCGAGCTGTCCGGCGCCCACGGCCGGCGACCCCGCGTGACCTTCGTGGGCACGGCATCCGGCGACCCCCTGCAGATGAACTACTGGGCGCTCGAGGCGGGGCGGGTGGCCGGCTTCGACATCACGTGCCTCGACCTGTTCCCGATGCCCAACCTCGACGACGTCCCGGCGCACCTGCTCACGGCCGACGTCGTCTGGGTCAACGGCGGATCCGTGGCGAACCTCCTCGCCGTCTGGGACGTGCACGGGCTGCGTCCCGCCATGCGGGCCGCCTGGGAGGCGGGCGTCGTGCTCGCCGGGGTGTCCGCGGGCTCGATCTGCTGGTACACCGGTGGCTGCACCGACTCGTTCGGGCCGGAGCTGCGCGCGGTCACGAACGGGCTCGCGCTGCTCCCCTTCGGCAGCGGCGTCCACTACGACTCCGAGGAACGCCGCCGACCCACCGTCCACGCGCTCGTCGCGGACGGCACCCTGCCCGAGACGCACTGCACCGACGACGGGGTGGGCCTGGTCTACCGGGGCACCGACCTCGTCGAGGCGGTCAGCGAGACCGACGGCAAGGGTGCCTACGTCGTGACCCGCGACGGGGACGGCATCCGCGAGGAGCGCCTCGAGCCGCGGCGGCTGCCCACGCCCTGAACCGGACCCGGTCAGGTCCCCTCCAGGGCGAGCGGGCTCACGCGGTGCGCGAGGGCGTCTCGACGGGCACGACCTGCTCCTGCGCCGCCGAGGCCCGCGCCGCGTCGAGCACCGCGAGGGTGTGGACGGCATCCCATGGGTCGACCGGCATCGCGGCCTGCGGGTCGGGTGCGGCGAGCGCCGCGGCGACGGCCCGGTAGAGGTCGGCCTGGCTCGCCGCCGCCCGCACGACCGGCGAACGCTCGTCGTCGCGGTACAGCCAGCCGCTGTGCCCGGCATCCGGGTCGGCCTGACCGCTCCAGATCGACGGCTCCCCCGTGAAGTCGGCCATGACGTAGGCCGCCTCGGTGCCGAGCAGGCGCACCCTCGGACCGGGCGCGCCCGACACCGACGTCGCCCCGAGGTGCGACACCACCCCCGACGCGTGCCGGCAGACGAGGAAGGCGTCGTCCTCGGCGGGGGTCGTGCGCGCCGCGACGGTCGCGAAGACCGTGACGACGGGGCCGAAGAGCTGCACGGCGCAGTCGACGAGGTGGCTGTGGAGGTCGAGCAGGATGCCGCCGCCCTCGGCCGGTGCGGCGTTCTCGCGCCAGCGGTCCTTCGGCACCGGGCGCCAGCGCTCCCACCGCATCTCGTACCGGAACGGGGTGCCGACGAGCCCCTCGGCGACGACCCGCGCGACCGTCGCCTGCTCGGGGTCGAACCGGCGGTTCTGGAAGACGGTGAGGGGCACTCCGGCCGCCTCGGCGTACCGCACGGTGTCGGCGGCCGACCGGGTGTCGACCGCGAGCGGCTTGTCGACGAGGCAGGGCAGCCCGGCGTCGACGACCTGCCGCACGTGGTCGGCGTGCCCGCCGCTCGGGGTGGCGAGGACGACGAGGTCGACGTCTGGGACCGCGAGGAGGGCGTCGAGCGTCGGGACGACCTGCACCCCGGGGTGGTCGGAGCGAGCCGCCGCGGCCCGCTCCTCGTTGCGGGTGGAGACGGCGACGACCCGCAGTCCGGCCTCGCGTAGCACCGGGGTGTGGATCGTCTGGCCGGCGGAGCCGTAGCCGGCGAGTGCGACGCGCGTCATGCCGGCCAGCCTAGGTCGACGTCGGCGGCCGGCCACCCCGGCGGTCGGCGGCGAGGTGTCGGGGCCACCAGACCGGCGGGCCGATGTCGTACGCCGCGGCAGGCACGAGCAGCGACCGCACGACGAAGGTGTCGAGGAGGACGCCGAAGGCGACGATGAACGCGATCTGCACGAGGAAGACGAGGGGCAGCACCGCGAGCGCGGAGAACGTCGCGGCCAGCACGATGCCCGCGCTCGTGATGACGCCGCCGGTGACCGCGAGCCCGACGAGGATGCCGGGCCGGGTCCCCCGCTGCTGCGCCTCCTCGCGCACCCGGGTCATGAGGAAGATCGAGTAGTCGATACCGAGTGCGACGAGGAAGACGAACCCGTAGAGCGGGATCGCGGGGTCGCCCCCGGCGAACCCGAAGACGTGCTCGAAGACGAGGGCCGAGATGCCGATCGTCGCCGCGAACGACACGACGTTGGCAGCCACGAGCAGCAGCGGCGCGACGATCGAGCGCAGCAGCAGCGAGAGCACGACGAAGATGACGACGAGGATCGCCGGGACGATGACCCGCAGGTCACGGGCGCTCGCCTCGAGCACGTCGAGGTTGGTCGCCGCGTTGCCGCCGACGAGGGCCTCCGGACTGACGGCGTCGAGGTCGGTCCGCAGCCGGCTGACGGTGTCCTGCGCCTCCTGGCTGTCCGAGGCCGCCACCGTCGTGGCCTGCACGAGGACGGTGCCGTCGACGACGGCCGGCGGCACGCTCGGCTGCCCGGGCTGGGGCGGGACGAGCCCGACGTAGGCGCTGTCGACGCCCTCGTCGTTCGTCACGACCTCGAGGACGGCGTCGGCGTCGGCCTCGGGGGCGACGATCTGGATCGGGGTCGCCGCGCCGGCCGCGAAGTGCTCGGCGAGCACCTTCTGCGCGGTGATCGAGTCGGTGTCCTCGAGGAAGGTCTCCTCGATGGTCGCGCCGCTCGCCGAGAAGGTCGGGGCGAAGGCGGCCGCCGCGAGGAGTGCGACGAGGGTGAGCACCCACGTGCGCCGCGGGTGGGTGCCGACGAGGTCGGCGACCCGGCCCCACACGCCCTTGGTGCCGACGACGTCCTCGGCGTGGACGTGGTCGATCTTGGGGGCGAACGGCCAGAACGCCTTGCGCCCGAAGAGGAGCAGGACGGCGGGCAGGAAGGTGAGGGAGGCGAGGAGGGCGCCGGCGATGCCGAGGGCGCCGACCGGCCCGAGGCCCGACGTGCTCCGCAGGTCGGCGAGGAGCAGGCAGAGCAGGCCGAGGATGACGGTCGCGGCCGAGGCGACGATCGGCTCCACCGCTCCCCGCCAGGCCCGCTTGAGGGCGACCCACGAGCTGGGCTCGTCGTGCAGCTCCTCCTTGAAGCGGCTCACGAGGAGCAGGGCGTAGTCCGTGGCGGCCCCGACGACGAGGATGAACAGGATGCCCTGCGACTGACCCGACAGGGTGATGACGTCGTTGACCGCGAGCTGGTAGACGACGAGGGACGCCGCGCTCAGCCCGAACACGGCGCTCAGCAGCACCGCGAACGGCAGGATCGGGCTGCGGTAGACGATGAGCAGGATGACGAGGACGACGAGCAGGGCGACCCCGAGCAGGATGCCGTCGATGCCGGCGAACGCCTCGGCGAAGTCGGCGATGAGCCCACCGGGGCCACCGACGTAGCCGTCGAGACCGGCCGGCACGAGGGTCTCGGCGATCTCGGCCCGCATCGCCTCGGCCCCCTCGACGAGGGCGGAGGTCTCACCGCTCGCCTCGGTGCCGGTCGTCGCGTCGAGGGGCACCGTGACGAGCGCCGCCTCCCCGTCGGCCGACGGGATCGGAACCGGGGCGCCGTCCCCGACGAGGTAGTCGCCGAGGGTCACCCCCTCGCCGAGCTCGGGCAGCGGCAGTGCGGGCACGCCGCTCGCGAACTCGGCCACGGCCTGCAGGTCCTGCGGGGTCAGGGCACCACCGTCCCCGCGCTCGACGACGACGAGGTAGGGCAGCGTGTCACTGTCGGTGAACCCCAGCACCGCCTCGCTGACGAGGGTGGACTCGGCGTTCTCGGGCAGGAACGTCGAGTTGTCGTTGGTCTGGACCCCCGACAGCTGGCCCTGCGCCGAGCCGCCCAGGCCCGCGACGACGAGCCACGCGAGGATGACGAGGACGGCCCCCCAGATGACGCGCCGGGGGCGGCGGGACCGGCTGCGCAGGTCGTCGGGCGCGTCGCTCATGCTGCCGAGCCTAGGGGCAGGCCCCACCCGGGCGTGGACGCTTTTCCGCTCCCCCGGCGTACCGTGGCCCCCATGCGGCTCGTCCACCTCGGCTTCGCCCCCGACCTCGTCGACTACGAGCAGGGCTGGCGGGCCCAGCGCGAGGTGCACGCGCAGGTCGTCGACGGCACCCTGCCCGACACGACCCTCCTCCTCGAGCACGCGGCCGTCTACACCGCCGGCAAGCGCACCGAGCCCCACGAGCGCCCAGTGGACGGCACGCCGGTCATCGACGTCGACCGCGGCGGGAAGATCACGTGGCACGGGCCCGGCCAGCTCGTCGGCTACCCCATCGTGCGCCTTCCCGAGGTGCCCATCGACGTCGTCGCGCACGTCCGACGGCTCGAGGAGGTCATGATCCGGGTCTGCCGCGACGTCGGGGTCGAGACCGTGCGCGTCGAGGGCCGCAGCGGGGTGTGGGTGCTCGCCGACGACCGCGGCCCGGACCGCAAGCTCGGGGCCATCGGGGTCCGGGTGAGCCGGCGCGTCACGATGCACGGGTTCGCCCTCAACTGCGACGCCGACCTGTCGTGGGCCGACGCGATCATCCCGTGCGGCATCGCGGATGCCGGCGTGTCCTCGCTGTCGCTCGAGGCAGGCCGCGCCGTGACCGTGCAGGACGTCCTCCCCTACGCCGAGAAGCACCTCGGGGACGTCCTCGGCTGAGCCCCCCACCCGCAACGTGGGTGAAGATCCTCGCCTGGACGGCGAGCATCACCCACGTTCGACACGGGAGGGTGACCTGAGGCGGGGGTTCGGGTGCGACGCAGCCTGCCGCGTAGGGTGGAGGGCGTGACTGTCGCACCCGAGGGACGCCGCATGCTGCGGGTCGAGGCGCGCAACGCCGAGACCCCGATCGAGCGCAAGCCGGAGTGGATCCGCACGACCGCCAAGATGGGGCCGGAGTTCACCCAGATCCACTCGATGGTCAAGGGCGAGGGCCTGCACACGGTGTGCCAGGAGGCCGGCTGCCCCAACATCTTCGAGTGCTGGGAGGACCGCGAGGCCACCTTCCTCATCGGCGGCGACACGTGCACCCGTCGCTGCGACTTCTGCGACATCGCCACCGGGCGCCCCCAGCCGCTCGACCTCGACGAACCGCGCCGGGTCGCCGAGTCGGTGCGCTCCATGGGCCTGCGCTACTCCACCGTCACCGGCGTCGCCCGCGACGACCAGCCCGACGGCGCGGCCGGTCTCTACGCCGAGACGATCCGCCAGATCCATGCGCTCAACCCGAACACCGGCGTCGAGATCCTCCCGCCCGACTTCGGCGCCGAGCCCGCGCTCGTCGGCCAGGTCTTCGACGCGCGACCCGAGGTGTTCGCGCACAACCTCGAGACGGTGCCGCGCATCTTCAAGCGGATCCGCCCGGCGTTCACCTACGACAAGTCCCTGCGGGTGCTCAGCATGGCCCGGGAGGCCGGGCTCGTCACGAAGTCCAACCTCATCCTCGGGATGGGCGAGCAGGACCACGAGGTCGAGGAGGCCATCCGCGACCTGCACGACGCGGGCTGCGACATCCTCACGGTGACCCAGTACCTGCGTCCCTCCCCCAAGCACCACCCCATCGACCGGTGGGTCAGGCCGGAGGAGTTCGTCCACTGGTCCGACGTCGCGCAGGACACCGGGTTCAAGGGCGTCATGGCCGGCCCCCTCGTCCGCAGCAGCTACCGCGCCGGGCGCCTGTGGGCCACGGCGATGCAGCGCTGGGGCCGCCCCATCCCCGAGCACCTGTCCCACCTCGCCGCCGCGTCGGCGGACCCGGCCCGGCAGGAGGCGGCGTCGCTGGTCGCCCGCACGGCCGGCACCGTATCCTGATCTGCGACGTCCGCGGCATCCCGCGGATCCCGCCCCCCTGATCCAGGAGCTCGACCTCCCGTGTCCGACCAGCCCGCGAAGAAGAAGTCCGGCCGCATCGCCGAGATCCGCCAGGCCTACCGCGCCATCAAGAGCCTCGACCCCAAGCTGGGCTGGTGGATGCTGCTGGCCGCGGTCGGCACGGCCGCCGTCATCGTGGGGATCGGCGCCCTCGTCGGTGGCCTGTGGGTCTGGTACGCGGTGCTCGTCGCCCTGCCCGCGGCCCTGCTCGCCGCGGTCGTCGTCATGAACCGTCGCGGCAACACGGCGATGTACCGCGCCCTCGAGGGCCAGCCCGGGGCCGCAGGTGCCGCGCTGCAGGGCATGGGCCGCCGCGGCTGGTACGCCGCGCAGGAGCCCGTCGCGATCGACGGCGCGCGTGGCACCACCCGCCCGAGCGACTTGGCAGGCGCCGCCATGGTCTTCCGCGCGCTGGGCCGCCCGGGCATCGTCCTCATCGGCGAGGGTCCGCACGCCCGCGTCACCAGGCTGCTCAAGCAGGAGGAGAAGAAGGTGAGCCGGGTCGCCCCCGGCGTGCCGGTGCACCTGTGGGTCGTCGGCGACGGCGAGGGCGAGGTCCCGGTCAAGAAGATCTCGGGCAAGCTCACCCGGATGCGCCCGGTGCTCACCAAGGCCGAGACCGCCGTCGTGAACAAGCGGCTGAAGTCGCTCGGCGGCATGCGTCCCCCGATCCCCAAGGGCATCGACCCCACCCGCGTGCGCGTCGACCGCAAGGCGATGCGCGGCAAGTGAGGTGAGGCGAGCGGATGCCGTGGCACGGCGCCCGCTCGTGCCTCGGCATCCCACGTCGCACGTCGAACGGCCCCGGCTCTGCAGCCGGGGCCGTTGCTCGTGGTCGGAACGCTGGTCAGACCTGGTGCTGCTTGGACAGCTTGACGAGGGCCAGACCGCCGAGAACCTGCATGAGGCCCACGCCCATCGCCATGGCGCTGACGCCGAAGGCCAGGACGCTCGTGAAGAGGGAGGCCCGCAGGAACGAGCCGTTCATGACGACGACGCGCCGGGGGTCCTCGCGGTCGAGCTCGGCGTAGGTCTTGCCCTCGGAGGTCTCCAGGGCGTGCTGCTCGATGATGAGGGCCTCGGAGTAGGCGGTGAGGGGACCGTTGACCTCCTGGTTGGCGAACCAGTCCGCGTCCTCGGCGACCGTGATGCGCTCGTCGGCGAGCGAGTTCTGCACGAGGACCCAGGTGCTGGCTCCGCCGATGAGCATGATCGCGCCGATGACCGCGATGATGATCCCGGAGATCTTGACGAAACCGTTGCCGCTGCTCGTGACCTCGGCCGCGGCCGGCGTGGTGGTGGTGTTGCTCATGTCCGCTCCTGCCCTAGTGGTGGTGCCGGTTCGGTGGTCCGGCACGGCCTAGTCTCCTACATCTCGTAGTAGTTGAGCAATTCACGATGTTGTCACCTGCATCACAGCGGGTGGACGTCGGTCGGGCTCGAGGAGGCGCCGGCCCGCGTCAGAGTCGGACGATGCGGGTGCCGGCGGCGACGTCGTGCAGGCCCCGCCCGTCCCGCCCGGTCAGCACCGCCGGGACGAACAGGCAGAGCAGCGCGGTGCGCACGACGACCTGGAGCGGGAAGGCGCCGGGCCGCACCTGCCACACCTGCAGCCCGAGGAGCCGGTGCCCGACCGTTGACCCGGTGAGCCCGACGAGCACGATGTTGAGCAGGGCGAAGATCCCGAGGGGGGCGAACGCGGCCACGCTCCCGGCGGTGTCGCCGCCGACGAGGCCGAGCGCGAGCAGCTGGCAGATGACCCAGTCGATGAGCAGGGCGCCGAGGCGGCGCAGGAACGTCGGCGTCTGCGGGGCGGCGGCCGGGCCCGACGAGCGCGCGGGGGGGCCGGACGGCATCCGGCGGTCGGCGGGGGTGGGCACGACGCCACTGTATGCGGGAGCGTCGGTGCGCGGGCGGTCCGGTTCCGGCCCGGACCCGGCCGGCCGCCGCGGGGGGGCGCGGATCGGGCTCGTGGGGTCCGCCTGTCGGGCGGTGGGTCTCACCCACTGATACGGTCGGTGGCGTTACACCGGCGAAACACGAGGGTCATGGTCGGGAAACGGCGCCTCCCTAGGGTCGTCTCGACGCCCCCGGGCTGGCTTCGCCCGGCCCCACGCTCCGAACCAGGAGGTTCAGCATTGTTCAGCTCCGCTGACGAGGTCCTCGACTTCATCCAGTCCGAGGACATCAAGTTCGTCGACGTCCGGTTCTGCGACCTGCCCGGTGTGATGCAGCACTTCAACGTGCCCGCGTCCACGGTCGACAAGGACTTCTTCACCAACGGCCAGATGTTCGACGGGTCCTCGATCCGTGGCTTCCAGGCCATCCACGAGTCCGACATGAAGCTCGTGCCGGACCCCAGGACCGCGTACGTCGACCCGTTCCGGCTCGAGAAGACGCTCATCATGAACTTCTCGATCGTCGACCCGTTCACGGGAGAGGCCTACAGCCGCGACCCGCGCAACATCGCGGCGAAGGCCGAGGCGTACCTGAAGTCCACCGGCATCGCGGACACCGCGTACTTCGGCGCCGAGGCGGAGTTCTACGTCTTCGACGACGTGCGCTTCGAGACCAAGGCCAACGCGAGTTACTACTACATCGACTCCGTCGAGGCCGCGTGGAACACCGGCCGCGTCGAGGACGGCGGCAACCGCGGCTACAAGACCCGGTTCAAGGGCGGCTACTTCCCCGTGCCCCCGGTCGACCACTTCGCCGACACCCGCGACAAGATCTGCCTCAACCTCGCCGAGGTGGGCCTGCAGGTCGAGCGCAGCCACCACGAGGTCGGCACCGCGGGGCAGCAGGAGATCAACTACCGCTTCAACACGCTGCTGCAGTCCGGCGACGACATGATGAAGTTCAAGTACGTCGTCAAGAACACGGTGTGGGAGGAGGGCAAGACCGCCACCTTCATGCCCAAGCCGATCTTCGGCGACAACGGCTCGGGCATGCACACCCACCAGTCGCTGTGGAAGGACGGCGAGCCGCTGTTCTACGACGAGCGCGGCTACGGCGGCCTGTCCGACCTGGCCCGCTGGTACATCGGTGGCCTGCTCAGGCACGCCCCGGCACTGCTCGCCTTCACGAACCCCACGGTCAACTCGTACCACCGCCTCGTCCCCGGCTACGAGGCGCCGGTCAACCTCGTGTACTCGGCCCGCAACCGCTCCGCCTGCGTACGCATCCCGATCGCCGGTGACAGCCCCAAGGCCAAGCGCATCGAGTTCCGCATCCCGGACCCGTCGTCCAACCCGTACCTGTGCTTCGCCGCCCAGCTCATGGCCGGCCTCGACGGCATCAAGAACCGCATCGAGCCCCCGGAGCCGGTCGACAAGGACCTCTACGAGCTGCCCCCCGAGGAGCACGAGGCCATCGCGCAGGTCCCGGGCTCGCTGCCCGAGGTGCTCGACGCCCTCGAGGCCGACCACGAGTTCCTGCTCCAGGGCGACGTGTTCACCGAGGACCTCATCGCCACGTGGGTCGAGTGGAAGCGCAAGAACGAGGTCGACCCGATCCGCTTCCGGCCGCACCCGCACGAGTTCGAGATGTACTTCGACATCTGATCGACACGATGCCCTGACCTGCTATGACGCCGGTCAGGGCATCGTTGTTTCCGGAGAAGTATCCGTACTAGCAGAAGCCGGGCGCATCGCGAGGACAGCACTCACGGCGGCCCTCGACGTCTCGTCGGCATCTGGGAACAGGTGACCGTAGACGTTGAGGGTCGTCGTGGCGCTGGCGTGCCGCAAGCGCGCCTGGACCACCTTCACATCGAGCCCGGATGCGATCAGCATCGACGCGAAGTAGTGCCGTCGGTCATGGAAGCGGAAGCCGGCCGGCAGGCCCGCGACCTTCGCCCGCGTCTCGCGGAAGGCCCGCTCGATCTGCCACGGCCCTACTGGGCGACCGTAGGCACCGGCCACGATGGTCGGCTGGTCCGTGGCCAGCATGGTGGCGAGTTCGCGCGGAATCGGGATCGAGGTCCGCGACGTCTCTGACTTGAGAGGCTCGCCGCCCCACTGGATGGCCGGATGAATCGCGCCGCGCATGAAGTCGACGTCGTCTCGGCGTAGCGCCGCCGCCTCGCTCACACGCAGACCAGCGAAGGCGCCGAGCAGATTGCCGGCCGAGCGTGGGCCTCGATGGCGTCGTGGATCGCCCACACCTGCTCCGTGCTGGCGACGTATGGCCGCTGCGAGCCGGCACGCGGCCAGGTACGCCTCGAGCAAGGGTTGCGAGGGATGAGACCGTCAGCACCGCATCGCCCATGATCTGGCTCATCCGCCGATGCAGCACGTAGACGTAGGACTTGGCCTTGCCCTCACTGGCGAGCCGAGCCGTCCATGCCTTCACCGCCGATGGCTTTGACGTCGACCAGGGCCATTGGGCCGGACTCTGCCTTGATCTGTGCGACGTGAGTACGGGCCTGACGCACTGTCGACGCCTTGTGCGTGCCGTAGGCGACGAGCCACTGCTCGCACCAGTCCTCGACGGTCGTGGGGCATCGCGGGCCGAGACGTGGTCGCCGCGGAGAACGGCAGCGCGCTGCACTTCGATCCATCGCTCGGCGTCCACTGCGCACAGTCGGCCGGACCGTCATGACCTCAGCGTATGAGCGACCTTCCCGGCTGGGCAGGTGGCCCCTGTCGTAGGCCGCGTCATGACCGTGAGAGATCACCATCAGGGCAATGTCTGGTCCCGAGCGCCTCGCCAGTTGGGGGGTCCCGCCGAGTCGGTGTCGCACCACCCTGCGGCGCAGGGTGGGCGACGCCTCGACCTGGTAGCCGGCGTCGAGGAAGACCTGGAGCAGCCCGACCGACGCCTCGTCCCAGATCACGATCTTGCCCGGCGGCGGCTCGGTGGGGTACCCCTCCAGGACGCGAGCGCCGACCTGCCTGCCGTACTCGACGGTGGCGGCGGCCAGCTCGTACATCAGTCCCTGTCGACGAAAGCCCTTCCGCACAAGGAAGCAGGTGACCGACCACACGCCCTCGAGGTCGGGGTCCATCCGCATCCACGCCTTCTGCCGGGCCCAGATCCTCGGGTAGTACTCCCGCGGCTCGACCGCGACCCAGCCGGCCGGCGCGCCGTCGACGTACCCGACCAGGCCGGAGGTGGGGCCGCTCGTACCGCAGCCGGCCTGCTCCAGGAGCGCCGCGTCACGCTCATCCTGTGTCGTGTCGCGCCAGATCCAGCCCGGGACCTTCAGCGCCTGGCAGCGGCACTTGCGGGCGCCGCCGGCGTCGAACACGGCCTCGACGTCCTCGCTCGTCGCGTCGTTGGCCGCTCGCCAGCTGAACTCGGGCACACCGCGAGAGTAGTGGCGGGCCGGCGAGTAACGACGCCGTGACAGTCGACCCGTGACCTGGTTGGTGCGTCACACCGCCGCGTGCCGGTGAATAGGCCGGCGGGCTCAGTGGATCCCGAGTTCGTGCCGGGCATGCGCGTACTTCGCCTCGAGACGTGCCCGCTGTGCCGAGTCCAATAACGCCAGGCGGGCAGGGTCAGTGTTGTCGGCCAGGTCCGCCGCCTTGACGTTCAAAGCGATGGGATTGGCCTTGACCCGGGCGTAGTACTCGCTGTCAGCTTCCTCAGATCGACGGGTCATGGCATTGACCGCGGCGGCGACCGTTGAGCCGAACGCCTTCTCGATTTCCTCCAAGGTGACCCCGGTGTCCTCGACAACATCGTGCATCCACGCCACCACCACCTCATCCGCGGTGGGGTTCACCAGGCGCCCGACAACCCGTTGGGGGTGCTCGAAGTACGGCCGGCCAGCCTTGTCGAGCTGCCCGCGGTGCGCCTCGGCCGCTCGCATCTTCGCGCGCTGGATAGCGCCTTCGCCAACCGGCATCGCTGTATGGCGCGCGTCGATACCACGACCGTCGATGTTCACCTGCATTCTCCATCAGTGCCGGCAACCCAGGGAAGAGGAGCTCCCTTCTCAACCAAGGCGGCCCGAGCACAGCAACTGGACGTGTGAACCTCCAACCATTATGGCGGGAGGCCAAAGGCGGCGGGGGCGAGCTTGTCAAACCACGGTCACCTACCGGTAGTCGATGGACTGGAGCCCATGGTCGCGTTACGTGCGTCTATACGCCGCGTGACGGTGCGTTGGCTATCCGGCAAACGGGTCGATGACGGGGAGGCCGGCGGTGGCCGAGAAGTCCCTCACGTTGCGGGTCGCCAACTCGTATCCATCAGCAAGGCAGATCCCGGCGATCTGAGCATCTGCCAGGGCGATGGGCCGACCATCACCTTCGGCCGCCACCAAGATGGCTGCTGTCTTTCTCGCGGCGAGTACGTCGTAGACGACCACGGACTCCGCATACTCCTCAAGCAGGCGTGACCACCGCTGTTCCAGGTCGCGCCGCCGGCGCCCGTCCGGAAGCCGTCCGAGCCCGCGCTCGATCTCCTCAACCGTCACCACGCAGATAGTCAGCTCCGACGCGTCGATCGATTCCGCCCACTCGACAACGACCGGATCAGGGGTGTCCTTCATGAACTCCGAGACCACGTTGGTGTCAGCAATGATCACGGCAGGTCGACCGGGCGCGGCTGGTCGGTGCGCGCAGCTACCTCGAGATCAACGCCGCCGGCCTCGACCATGGAGGCATGCAGGGACAACAGGAAGTTGCGCTCGGGACGGTTGACGGCTGCGTCCAAGATTGCTCGGACTTCGGCCTCGACCGACCTGCCGTGCTCGGCCGCCCGTCCTCGAAGCCGAGCGTGCGTGCGCTCGTCCAGCTGCCTGATCGTAAGAGTGCTCATTCTCGCCACCTCCTCCAGTGACAGCAATGCTAGCACCCTGCGCTGACCTGGCATCTCAGAGCGTGCGTCACTGCGCCGCTTGCAGTTCGCATACCTGGCCCGAGCTTGAGGCTCGCCGCCATCGGAGTGCATCAGGGCAGTGGCTCAGCGGCGGCTGGGCGTTCGGCCGGGCCCCGGCAACTAAGTAGAGCGGCCCGCAACGTCGACCGACGGTGCCAGCGGGGTGCCCTCCTCGAGGAGAAACGGACACCCCTAACGTAGGAGCGCCGGTGACCACCCGGATCACCCACATATAAGGCATGACAGGGCGGGCAGGGTGTCTCATCGCCGCGTGACGCCCGGGTGTCAGGCGCTCTGAAGGGGGTGAATCTGCTCGAGGGCGGCGCCGAGGTGGCCCTGGTCGAGTTCGAGGTCGCAGCGGGTCTGCGGGTTGAGCCGCAACCGGTCGCTGGTGCCGAAGTAGCGTGCCAGGCGGAGCGTGGTGTCGGCGGTGATCCGGCGTTTGCCGTGGACGATCTCGTTGATTCGACGCGGTGGGACGCCGATGGAGACGGCCATGCGGTGCTGCGCCACCTGCAGCGGGGTGAGGAAGTCCTCGAGGAGGACCTCCCGGGGTGGATGGGCGCGATGGTGGCCATCGGTGTTCCTCCTTCGGTCAGTGGGAGTCGATGATCTCGACGCGCCCGGGGCCGCGTTGGCGAAAGAGCGCCCACGAGCCCCGCGACGTTCGATGTCAGACTCCACGGATGCACCCTGCTTCCTTCTTGGACCTGGCCACCGCCGACGGTGCGGTGGCCCTGCCGGCGATCAGCTGGCAGGCCGTTTCCTGGGGGCTGGCCATCCTGGCCGGTGGCTACTTGCTGAGCCGGGCACTCGGCTGGTGCACCCGCAGGTACCTGCTGTGGCGGGGTCGCTCTGCCAGCGCCAGCGCCATCTTCGCCGCCCTGGCCCGGACGCTCACCCAGCTGTTCTCCTTCGCGGCGGCGGTGACGGTCGTCTTCCCCAGCGTGCGGCCGGTCAACGCGCTCGGTGGGATCGGGGTGATCACCATCGCTGCCGGTATCGCGTTCCAGACTGTCCTGGGCAACATGTTCGCGGGGTGGTGATCCTGGCCCGGGACAAGTTCCGCGTCGACGACCAGATCGCTGTGCGCGACGTCGCCGGCACCGTGACGGCCATCTCGCTGACCAGCACGGCGGTGCGGACCTTCGACGGCCGGCTCGTGCTCATCCCCAACTCGCTGGTGCACTCCGAGATCGTCACGGTCCAGACCGGGTTCGAGCAGGTTCGCTCAACGCTCACCATCGACATCGACGACAGCAGCGACCTGGATGCCGCGGTCGGCGCGGCGCAGTCGGCCATGACGTCGGTGGGTGCCGTGCTCCCTGAGCCGGCTCCGCAGGCCCTGCTCCAGGAGGTGGGTTCGGCGACCGTTCGGCTGGATCTGCGCTTCTGGTCCGGCGCTCGTCAGATGGAGACCAGACTCGCCCAGCACGAGGTGGTGCGGGCCGTTCTCCAGGGGCTGAAAGAGGCCGGCGTCAAGACCGGGTCCGATGTCGTCGTCGTCGAGGGCGGCCCGCGACTGCTGGAGGCCGTCAACCGCCGAGAGCCAAGCTGACGCCTCCGAGCCGTTCAGGCCCATGATCGTGAGCCAAGCTCCTGAGGGCCGATGCCCCGGAAGCGCCGATTCGCTCTCACCGCGACTCGAGGTCCTCGATGTAGGTCTTCATCTCCTCGATCTCTTTACGTTGCGCTTCGATGATGGCGTCGGCCAGCTCTTGAACGCGGGGGTCCTCGATGTTGGCGCGCTCGCTGGTGAGGATCGCGATGGAGTGGTGGGGGATCATGGCGCGCATCCATGCGACGTCGCCGATGGTGGCTTGTGAGCGGACGAGGAACAGGCCTGCGCCGAAGAGCACCACCGCCCCGGCAGCGATGGCTGCGTTCGCAGTGCGGTTGCGGTACATGCCGAGCATGAAGCCCAACATGATGACCGTCATCGTCGCGGCCGACATCATCGTCATGAAGAACCGGGTCCAGCTCCAGAAGACGTGGTCGATGGAGTACGTGTTGAGGTACATGACCACGTACATCACGACCGATGAGGTCAGGATCATCAGACCGAACCGCAGGTACTGCGCGCGGCCACCCTCATGGTCGGTCCGGGCGTGCTCGTCCCGGCCGTGCTCAGTAGGGGGCTGGTCGTGACTGCTCATGGCATCTCCTCCGGGCTCAGGCGTCCAGGTGGTCGCCAGCCACCCTCGCAGCCAAGGTGCCAGGGTGGGGGATTCCGCTCTGCCTGACCCCGCGCAACCGCTGAAGACCATGACCGGGAGGGCCCAGGGCACTCAACTGGGAGAGAAGGCCACCACGGGCCCTGCCTCGACCAGTCGACGGTGCGCCTGACACAGTCGGACCGGGTGTTGCACAGCCAGTCGTAGCCAGGACCGAATCCCGAGACCGCCAACACCTCCCCGCCCCCCGGGTCCCGGCGACCACCGCAGCACGGTGGCGAACGTGTGTCCGCCGCGGCGCGTCAGAGCTGCGCAGTTCGCCGCTTGTCGACCTTCCCTGACGACGGCACGTGCACGCGGCGCGATGGCTGCACCTCGTGAGCCGGCGGATGATGGTGGGGTGGCGTCAGACTCGAATCCGCTGGTCAGGAGGATCGCGCAGGGTGATCGCTTGTGGGTGGCGGAGACACTCGTGCAGGAGTGGACGTCGACGCCCGTGGTGCGCCGAGGTGAGCTCGTCGATGCCGCCGGGCTAGCGGGCTACCTGGTCACGCTGGGGTCGGCGCGTCGGGCTGGTCATGGTGGACATCAAGGACCGCTGAGTACGAGGTCGTCGCCACCGCAGTGCGGATCGAGCACGAACTCGACTTCGAGCTGCTCCTGGAGAACTGACCTCGCGTCGGGCACACCGCCGCGACGAGGCTGAACTCGAGGACGTCCGTCCCTTCCTTTCACTAGCTCCAGACAGAGCCAAGAGGGGTCTTCAGCCAGACGCGGCATCTCCGGCTCCACGACGACTGTTGAGCCATGAACTCCACCTCACTGAACCCGCGACGCGAGATCGTCGCCTTCCTGGGCATCGCGTACGCGCTGGCCCTCGCCATTGCGATCGGGCTGCCCGATGCGCAGATCAACCTGTTGCTCAGCGTTGCGGTGCCGACGGTGGCCGTCGGCACCCTGACCTTCACCATGATCCCCAAAGGGGGCAGGCGTGAGCTGTGGCGGGGCATCGGTCTAGGGCGGGCCGGGCTGAGGGCCTGGCCGGCAGCGATCGCGCTTCCGTTCGTGTTGGTCGCGGGTGCGTACGGCACCGCGCTGGTGATCGGGGCGGGACAGCTGACAGACATCCGGCTGGCCGACGCGACAGCGGAACGGGCGATCAACCTGCTCATCAACGCGCTGATCGGGACCGCGATCATCGTTGGTGAGGAGATCGGGTGGCGAGGATTCCTCCTGCCGCGGTTCCAGCAGCTGACCAGCAAGAGGAAGGCCGCAGTCGTCACCGGGTTCTTCCACGGCTGCTTCCACCTGCCGTTGATCCTGATCGCGACGACGTATGACACTGGCGGTTCGCGCTGGGTGGCCGCGCCGATGGCGGTCGCCGTCATCACCGCGGGCGGCGTCTTCTACGCCTGGGTCTGGGAGCGTTCCGCGACCGTGTGGCCCGTCGCAATCGCGCACAACGTCGTCAACACCGTGTTCGAGCTGGGGGCCGTGGCGGTCGTGGCGTCCGCGGGCTGGAACATGGCCTACGTCGCCGGGGAGACCGGGTTCGCGACGTTGGCTGTCTGCGTGCTGGCGGCCGGGGCACTGCTCTTGAGGGCACAGGTGTGGCGGACCACGGCCGCGAAGGGCGAGCCGACGGCCACAGCGCGTGGGCTCGTGCCGGCAGCGGGCCGTAGTCTCGCCCCATGAAGGCGCAGCCCGGCTGGGTCGAGGCGTCACGGCGGCTGTCGCCGTACCTCGACCCAGCCATCGGGATCGTGGCTGCTGTGTTCGCGCTGGCCTCGCTGCTGAGCACCGACCCGGGCACCATCGATCCCAGGCTCGCGGAGCCGAACATCCTCTCGGCGGTCGCCACCTTGGCGGCCGCCGGGGCGTTGGCCTGGCGCCGCAGGCGGCCGGTTGCGTCGTACGCAGTCATGGTCGCGGGCGCTCTCGTGGTCAGCCTGACCGACCATTACATCGGCCTGCTGTCGGTGTTGTCGCTGTTCAGCCTCTACTCGTTGGCCGCCCACGGACAGCGCCGGGACGCGCTGGTCGGGTTGGGTGCCGGGGTCGCGTGCTTCGGGGGGTTGGCGCTGCTCGACGTACCAGACCTCGGCCTGTCCGACCTCCTCCAGGCGCTGGCCCTGCTCACAGCCGCCTGGGCCATCGGGGACGCGATCCGCTCACGACGCCAGCAGCAGCGCGACCAGCTCAACGCGGCGGTAGCCGAGGAGCGGCTGCGCATCGCCCGTGACCTCCACGACGTGGTCGCGCACAGCATGTCGCTGATCGCCGTGCAGGCAGGGGTGGGGGCCCACGTCATCCGCAGCGACGTACCCGCCGCGCAGCGCAGCCTCGAGATCATCGCCGACACCGCCCGCAAGGCGCTCGTGCAGACCAGGTCGATGCTCGGCATGCTTCGCGAGGAGACCCAGGACAGCGCCCGGCCACCGACTCACGGCCTGGCTGACCTCCCCGCGCTGGTCGACGACGTCCGGGCCGCTGGGCTCGACATCGAGCTCTCGCGCGCCCCCCTTCCGGGGCTGGACGCCGCCGTCTCGCTGACGGCGTACCGCGTCATCCAGGAGTCGTTGACCAACGTCATCAAGCACTCGGCCGCGTCGACGGCCATGGTCACCGTGGCGGCCATCGACCACATGATCGACCTCGAGGTCATCGACCCCGGCCCGGCCAGGACGCCATCGGGAACCCCGTCCGGCCACGGACTCGTCGGCCTCGCCGAGCGGGTCCGCCTGGTCGGAGGAGCGGTGGAGTACGGCACGCACGACGCTGGCTTCCGGGTGCACGCCACCCTGCCCGCTGGCGGCACCCGATGATCCGGGTCGCTGTCGTCGACGACCAGGACCTGGTTCGGGCCGGGTTCGTCCTCCTCCTCCGATCGGCCCCGGAGATCGAGGTCATCGGCGAGGCCAGCAACGGCCTGGAGGCGATAGCGCTGTGCCGGCGCGCCTCGCCCGACGTCGTCCTGATGGACGTGCGGATGCCGCACCTCGACGGGCTCGCGGCGACTCGCGCGATCCTCGCGGAGCCCGCGTGCCAGGGCACCCGGGTGGTCGTGCTCACCACCTTTGACGAGGACGATCTGGTGCTGGAGGCACTGCGCTGCGGGCGCCAGCGGCTTCCTGCTCAAAGACATCCGACCCGACAAGCTGCTCGAGGCCATCGAGGTGGTGGCCGCCGGCGAGGCCTTGCTGCATCCCAGAATCACACGGCGGCTGATCGAACGGTTCGCCGCGCTACCCGCCCCTCGCCCCACGGTGCACGACGACGGGCTGACCGACCGGGAACGCGATGTCCTGCTCGCCGTCGCCCAGGGCCTGTCCAACCACGACATCGCTGCACGGCTGCACCTCGGCTACGGCACCGTGAAGACGCACGTCAGCCACCTACTCGCCAAGCTGGAGTGCCGGGACAGGGCTCAACTGGTGATCTACGCCTACGAGTTCGGGCATGCCGTCCCGGGCGACAGGTAGATCACCGCTGCCACGGACACAGCAAGGAGCCTCGGAGGCTGCAAGCAGTTGCGCTCGGCCAGCAGCGGGCTCATCGGGATAAGCGCCCAACATCGAGGTACGTCATAGCAGCCGCGTGATCGTCCGCCGGCGGGCCGGCCAGAGCCGTCCGTGAGCGCCGCCGCGGGACCGCCCGACTGCTCCCGCGGCCGGCATTCCCCGCGACGTACCCACGGTGGGATGATCCGTCGAGGTGCAATGCGGGCGGCGTTGGCGCGACCGGGCGGCATCCAAAGGAGAAGGGACGACGGCGATGGCTGAAGATCCGGCACCGCTGAGGACCCCTGGGTTCTGACCACGGCGCCTGGCACGTCGGAGTATCAGATGCACCGGGACCCGGACGCCGACCCCCCGGCTCTGGTCTGCGTGGTCGGGGCGACGACCCTGCGCTACCACCTACGCGCCATCGAGGACCTGCACGCCATGCTGACCGCGCACGGCGACTGGGTCGAGCTCGGCGCCGCCGACGAACAAAAACCCGCAAAGCCCGGCACCGTGGAGGCATGGGGACGCGACGACACCAACCCCGTCGGAGGCTGGTACGGGCTCCGCAGGGGCTACCGGGGCCGGTTCGGCATGTACCTGCCTCCGCTCCTTGAGCACCTCCGCCTGGCCGAACTCGAGCACAACCCACGCAACAACAAGGTCCGCGCCCGATAGTTGCTGCCCGGATCGCCGTTCACCTCGGCCGAGACGTCCCACCGGTGCGGGACATCCACAACGTGCGTCACTGCCGCTAATCGCTCCGACCGATCACGGGCATAGCGCCACCGCCGCCCGATAGGGGTCTGTTGTGCGCCAGGCAGGGCGACTCGTCTGGCGTCCAGATGCTCAACCACGTGGCCGTAGGCTGCCGACATGTCGATGGTCCACACCGACGCGGTGTTCTTCGAGGACGACAAGGCGTTCGAGACCTGGCTTGTCGATAACGCGTCGACCGCCACGCACGTCTGGGTTCGGATGGCCAAGAAGGGCGCCGGCGTCACGTCGCTCGACTGGACGAGGGCCGTGGATGTGGCGCTCTGCTTCGGCTGGATCGACGGCATCGCGCGGCGGCTCGACGACGAGTGGTACGTGCAGCGGTTCACCCCCCGGCGCGCGAAGAGCGTCTGGTCGAAGATCAACCGCGAGCGCATCGAGCGACTCACCGCCGAGGGGCGGATGCGACCCGCCGGCCTGGCTGAGGTGGAAAGGGCGAAGGCGGACGGCCGATGGGCCGCCGCCTACGACAGCCCGGCCACCGCAGTCGTGCCGGACGACCTCGCCGCCGCCCTGGCAGCGCGTGAGCTCACCGAGGTCTACGCCGCGCTGGACAGCCGAAACCGCTTCGCCTTTCTCAATCGCATCCAAACCGCAGTGCGACCGGAGACCCGCACCCGCCGCATCGAACAGCTCACCGACGCCCTCGCCCAGGGCAAGACCCCCTACCCGGCGCCGACGAAGAAGTCCGGTACCTAGTGGGCGCTCAGCGCAGCGATGCAACTCGGGCTGCGTCTCAGCAGCAGCCGCCTGAACGCCTTACTGATCTGGGGCCGAGCGCGCGGCGGGCCCGGGCCCTTCGTCGCCGCTGTCAGCGTCTCGTCGGCGCCCCGTGCTCCGACCAGTCGACTGCTGGCTGATCTTGGATGGTCCTGGCTGCGAGCTTGGTGTGTTGATCGGTGCCGGTCGTCATGGGGGTGGCGCGGGTAGGCCCTCGAGCAGCAGCCGTAGCCGTGAGCGTTCCCGGCCCCACGCGGCACCCCCTCCGTGCCGCGTGGGGCCGCTCAGCGAGGCATGACGTTGAAGTCATTGATAGGGCGGGTGGTGCTGGTGCCGTCGGCCAGGGTGATGGTGACGTTCGGGTTCAGTCCGGCGTCCAGGGCGGGCGGTTCGGACAGTGGCCACCAGGCGGCGAAGTGCCCGTCCTGCACGGTGGCGTGCACGGGGGTGCCGTCGCCGTCGAAGGTCAGAGCGACGACGTCGCTGCCGGCCTTGCCAGTGACCTCGGCCTCGGCGTAGCCGTCGCTGTTGAAGGAGTCGCGCACCCCGTTGGTGACCAGGGCGTCGGTGGCTGGGGTCTGCTTGAGCGGGGCGAGGAAGCCGACGCCGTACAGGTCCGGGACGTCTGAGCCGTCGGAGGCGCCGGAGGCGTCGGAGGCGCCGGAGGCGCCGGTCAGGCAGGTGGCCTCGAAGCCGTCGGGTGCGCCGAGGACGATGTAGGTGAAGTCGCCGCGGACCTCGGCGAGGCGGACGCTGAAGTCGTGGTCCTCGACGGCCCAGGTCACCAGGCACTGCCTGCCCCACTTGTCCAGCTCGGCGGGGGTGGCCGGGCGTGGGGTCGCGGTCCAGGTGGCGTAGGCCTCCGGTGGGCGCAACGTCTGCACGGTGAGCACGGCGGTGAGCGCGGCTGCGGCCGCGCCGGCGAGAAGGAACCGGCGGCGGGCCCGGTGTGGCCGGTGCGCGGGCGGGAGGTGCTCGAGGTGCTCACTCGAGGACTCGTCGACGCTAGTGGGTTCGATGCCGCTCTCCTCGCTTCTGCTGGCCTGGTCGGCGAGGAGGTGGGCCAGCAGGTCCCGGGCAGCCGGGCTGTCGGTGACCGAGTCGGGGATGCCGCGGGCGGGGTCAAGGTCGGCGAGCTGGTCGGTCAACGTCATGGCCGGCTCCCTTGCGGGGGGCTGATGCGGGGGCGGGTGGTGGCTGCGGGCAGGAGCTGGGCGCGTAGCGCGGTGCGGGCCCGGCTCAGCCGGAGCCGGTACGCCAGAGGGGTGATGCCCAGGACGGTGGCGGCCTGGGCTCCGGTCAGGCCGTCCCACACGGTGAGGGCCAGGGCGTCCTGGTGGGCGGGGGTGAGCCGGTTGAAGGCGGCGGCAAGATCGGTGGCGGCGACGACGGTGTCCTCGTGGCCGGGCACCGGCGGGTCGGTGACCAGGGCGACGGTGGGCAGGTGCTGGCCGTGGGAGTGGCGGGCCAGGAGGAGTCGGCGGGTGATCCCGAACAGCCAGGCGCGGGCTTGATCGGGCTCGGTGGGCAGGTCGGTGTGGCGGCGCCAGGCGACGGTGAACGCGTCGGCGGCGACGTCTTCGGCCTGGTGTCTGGGGACGCGGCGGGCGGCGAAACGGACGAGGTCGGCGTAGGTGGCGTCGAAGACGGCGGCGAAGTGCCGTTGCTGGTCGTCCACACCTACCTCATGGCTGCTGGGCGCCGGTTGTTTCACCTCATCTTGCGCCGGTCACGGACGCAGGGGTCAGCATGTCGCTCGACAGGTCCGAGAGCACGACGTTGTCAGCGGGCCCACAGCGGCAAAGGGCCGAGATCGAAGTGCGTATCAGCGCCGCGGAGCGGTCGCTGGTGCTGACGACTGCTGCCCGATGCGTGGCCCCAGATGCGGCCGCGTCCCATCGAGCGCTGCAGGCACGGAAATGAGCTTTGATCACGAGCAGCCCGGCTCCACAGGTGTCGCCGGCAGAGGACGTAAGCGCGCCGGTCGACCCCTTCAACGGACCGCCTGACCAGCCGTGGAATCAACCGGCGACCATTGACCCCGACCTCGGACAAGAGGAATCTGGAAGGGGCAGGGGGTCTGTCGAGGTTCGCGACGGGAGTGGCTATGACGACACGACAAGGTGACCTTGCGTTACTGGATCATCCCGTGGCTCAGCGCCTGTTGCGGTCCAAGGCGCCCGCCCGCTTGGCCTACGTCTGGACTGACGGAACTCCTCGAGTGGTGCCCATCGGGTTCCACTGGAACGGGACGGAACTCGTGCTCGGCACTCCGACCGATGCGCCAAAGACAAAGGCTTTGCGCGATGGAGCCAAAGTCGCCGTTTCTATAGACACCGACACGATGCCCTACAACGTGCTCCAGATCCGAGGCAGCGTACGCACGGATGTCGTTGACGGGATCGCCCCGGAGTACGAGGCGATGACGCTGCGGACGCAGGGCGAGCAGGCAGGTCGTGCCTGGTTGGAGAACCTGCGCCCCATCTCGCCGCAGATGACGCGTGTGTACATCACTCCTGAGTGGGTTGCGATCTTGGACTTCCAACAGCGGTTCCCCAACGCCCTCGAACGCGCCATGGAGCGAGCCGCGACGTCCGGCTGAGGCAGAGCCATCCCCCTCGGGTGCCTTCGCGGGTCGACACGTTGACGGAGCGAACCGGTACCCCCCGACTTGCAGCCACGGCGAGCGACCCGGCGGCGGCGCCCGGCGCGTGCACATCGCGCGGCTCGCTCGCTCGCTGGCACGAGGAGGACGTGTCATACCGCCGGGTGTCGCCCGGCTGGTGCAGGATCCGCGCGCCTGGTTCAGGCCCTACGTCGCCGCGGTGGCGCAGGAAGCGCAGCCAAGTCCTGGCTCGCCGAGCTGGTAAGGCGACCGGTGATTCAGTGGCGCCTGGGTTGTACAGGCGGGCTGTTTGATCCTTAGAGATGCGTCCGCTGCCCGACCGTCGTGCGCATCGCGCGAGTCATCGCCAGCGCCTTCGCCTGAATCAGTGGCGGCACCAGGCGGAAGAGAACTGAGTTGCGGTGCCATTCGCGCGGAATCACCAGTACCGCTTTATCGCGCTCAAGGCCGCGCAGGGCATCCTCGGCTAGGCGATCGACCGGGTAGATGCGGGCCCCGGACTGCAGGAGGCCCTCCCGAAGAGGCGGTGAACTGGCGATCGAGGGCGGGATGGGCAGGTCTTGGGGCCAGGCTCCATCCAGCATGGGCGTGTCGATCCACCCCGGGCAGAGCACACTGACCCGGATCCCGTGATCGGCGCCCGCGGCGCGAAGGGCATAACTGAGGCCGACCACGCCGAACTTCGTGGCCGCGTAGGGAGCCATCTGTCCCGGGCTGGGAATCAGGCCCGCCGTGGACGCGACGTTGAGGATCTGGCCGTGTCCTTGCCGCAGCATGACCGGGTAGGCGGCGTGGCAGCCGTGGATCACGCCACGCAGGTTGGTGTCGATGATGGTGTCCCAGTGCACGAGCTCGAGTTCCTCGGGTTCGCCCCCGATGCCGATGCCGGCGTTGTTGACCATCAGGTCGAGCTGGCCGTGCTCGCGGTGGGTTGACGCAACGAGGTGTGCGACGGCGTCGGGGTCGCGGACGTCGACATGGGCACCGACGGCCGAGCCGGGACCAATGCGGCTGAGTCGCTCGCCGTGCTGCTTTGCCGCGACCTCCTGCAGGTCCGCCAGCACCACATGCCATCCCCGTTGCACCAGCCCAGTGCCGAGGGCCAGTCCGATGCCGGATGCACCCCCGGTGACGATGGACACCTTCTTCATCAGCCTCGCCTCCCAGCGATTCCGGAATCCGAGGAACGAAGGGCAGCCGTGAGCCGTCTCCAGACGTTCAGTTGCGCGGATGCATCGTCCGTCGGGGCCGGGAACTCGGCTGCGGTGACGGATAGTCCTGTCACGCACACAGTGGAACCTCCCGTCGAAAACGGTGGTGGGAGTTACGCGGATGACGTGGCGCGTTTCCTGGCGATGTCACGCTCCATGCCCGCAAAGCCCTCCCGCATCACACGTGAGTGGCCCGCACCGATGTTCAGGAGCCTCGCCAGGATCCCCATGAGCAGGCCATGAGTCTCTGTCTGCCAGTCGTTGCGGATGCAGGTTCGACCATCGGCCACCCGTTCCGTGGTCAGGACCGCTCGGCCCCGGAAGGCTCCGTCGAAGTACTCCGTCTCGACCCGGCCCGGCTCGCTACGTGTGACGCGAGTGGCGAACCATGCAGCCCCTGGTCGGTCTGCACGGCCGACGGTGGCCACGCGATAGTCGGTGATCGTGCCGACCTCGTGCGGTAGACGCCCGTCTCGGGTGCGCACCTGCACCTTCGGCGCCCACCAGCTGCTGCGCCCGGCCGCTTCGTCAGCGAACGCTTGCTCGACCTCTTCTGGAGTTGCTTGCAGGAGCGCTTCATCGACGATGTGGAACTTCACCATGACGCTCCCCCTTGTGAGAGGTCTCCACTTCCGGGGTACACCCACGGCGTTGCCTCGGCCGTGTGATGTGGCCAACAAGACAAGGCGGCTAATGGTGAGGTGTCGGGAGCCACGTCTCGGCTGAGGCCATCTTCCAGTCCATGGCGACCGCAGCGACCGCTGCCGGGACGGCCGGCAGTAGCAGGAAGATGCCGAGCTCGGCCGTCTCGCCGCCGACGAACACGCTGGCGATGATGGCAATCAAGCCGAGCACGACGACCGCGAGCCGGAGCCCGTGACGCCGCGCGTGCTCCTTGACCCCGGCCAGGTCGCGGACGGCCACGAAGACCGGCTTGGTCAGGAAGGCCACGACCGCCAGCGCGGCGATGATGATCTTGCCCCACGGCCCCTCCTCCTCCGGGACGGGACTCGGGATGAAGCGCGTGAGGGCGAAGAGGGCGAAGAACGCGAACCCGAGCACGGCACCGCCGAGGATGGCTCCGACGACTGCCGCGACGAGCTCGCGCCATCCCAAGTGCCGGCCGTAGACCCGCCACGCGAGGAGAGGGCCGCCGATGACGGCCAGCGGCATGCCCAGCCCGCCGAGCCCCATCTCTCCGGCGGAGAACAGGTAGGCGATACCCTCCAGCACCACCCCGACGACGAGGTAGATCATCGCTGCGTACAGGAACGCATCCGCAGCGAGATAAGCACGCTCGCGGCTCGCGACGACGGGCCGTTGCAGAGTTCCAGTCATTTCCGACACCTCCACACAACCGTCGACCCAGGCGGCTGCCGCCTCCATTCTTTTCTCTCACCAGACGCCAGCGTCCCCCCTGAGACCCACCAGACGAGACCCCACAGGCGTCTTCCGTGCCGCCACTGGCCAGGGTCCGAGCTGGTGCGTCTCAACGCCTTGAGCTGGTGCGCCTTTCAACGAGTCCGGGTGTACGCGAGCCAGCCGCGGGGGTGTACTGCTGGCTGTGGGGGTGAGCTGAGCACGCGGCGGTGGGGTCGTGGTGTGATGGACCAGTGGCTGCTCTGGTTGGCCCCGACGCGGACGGGATGCTCGAGGTCGACGGTGGCGCTGCGGTCTACTGGGAACAGTGCGGACCAAGCGACGGGGTGCCGGCCGTGTATCTGCACGGCGGTCCGGGTGGCGGGCTGGGCACGAGCCAGTACCGCACCCGCTTCGACCTGTCCCGGACCCGGGTCGTCGGGATCGATCAGCGAGGGTGCGGCCGGTCCGTTCCTCATGCCTCGGACCCGCAGGTCTCGCTGTCAGACAACACGACCACGCAGTTGATCGCCGACCTGGAGCGTGTGCGCGAGCATCTGAGCATCGACGCCTGGATCCTCAACGGGGCATCGTGGGGCTCGACCCTGGCGCTGGCATACGCGCAAGAAAACCCGCATCGGGTGCTCGGCATCGTGCTGTATGCCGTCACCACGACCAGCCGTTGCGAGGTGGACTGGGTCACCGAAGGCATGCGGGCGGTGTTCCCCGAAGCCTGGGACCGCCTCGCTTCCCACGCCGAGGCTGCCGGACTGGGCTACCGGCGCGGGCATGGCCGGCTCGTCCAGGCCTACGCGCATTTGATGAACTCCCCTGATCTCGCCGTGCGTGAGGCCGCATCACAGGAGTGGGCGCTGTGGGAAGACACGCACATCTCGATCGGCGTCGGTCAGTTCAAGAGGGACACCCGCTGGGACGACCCACGGTTCCGGCACGCGTTCGTCCGGCTCACGACGCACTACTGGTCGCACGACGGCTTCTGCGATCCCCCGATCCTGGAGCAGATGCACCGACTCGAAGGCATCCCCGGCATGCTCATTCACGGCAGGCGGGACATCTCGTCGCCCGCCGCGACTCCTTGGGAGCTGCACCGTCGCTGGCACGGCTCGACGCTGCGCATCGACGAAGGTGACGGCCATGGCGGCACCTCCATGGCGCGGTCCTGGCGCATCGCTAACGACGCACTCACCAGCCGGATCCAACACTGACCGGTCCACCACGAAAGAGAGCGCCACACCTGCCCCACTTCACCGCCCGCAACTGGGCATCCGTCCGCGCTCGGGACGTCCTGGCCTTTGCCGTTCAGGCCGGTCGGCCGCTAAGCACTACGACGGACCGGGCCTGCACTGCCAGCGCACCGTGGGGGACTGTGGGGGCGGCGGTGGATGGGTCCGGTGGTCGGCTCGAACTGGTGTCGGCCAGGACCCGCCAGGACCCCGGGACCTGGATGGTGAACTCCAGCGGCGCCGAGTACGCGTTGACCATCACGTACAGGTCGTCCTCGTCGTAGGTCGCCCCGGACAGGTGCCAGGCGATGGTGTGTGACGTTGCCGACAGGTCGGGCGCACCGGTGGTGCCGAACCACTGCACGTCCTCGCGCCAGAACCGGCTCCGGGCGATGCTGCGCCGGGACTTGCGCAGCGCGATCATGCCCTTGACGAACTCGAACAGGTCGCGGTGCGTTTCGAGGCGGTCCCAGTCGAGCCAGGTCGTCTCGTTGTCCTGGTTGTACGGGTTGTTGTTTCCGCGCTGGGTGTTGGCGAACTCGTCACCGGCCACGATCATCGGGGCGCCGTTGCTCAGCATCATCAGCGCGAAGAAGTTCCTCATCTGCTGCACGCGCAGCGCCAGAACCTCATCCGGCACTGATTCGTCGCCCTCCCACCCGCTGTTCCAGCTGCGGTTGTCGCTGGCGCCGTCGTTTCCGCCGTGGCCGTTGGCCTCGTTGTGCCGCTCGTTGTAGGACACCAGGTCGTACAGGCAGAACCCGTCGTGGGCGGTGACGAAGTTGATGCTCTGGTAGGGCCGGTAGACGTCGCCCGGCCCGTCGGGGAACAGGTCAGCGCTGCCATAGACCCGGGTCATCAACGCCGGAACGAGGCCGTCGTCGCCCTTGACGAAGCCCCGGACGTCGTCGCGGAAGCGGCCGTTCCACTGCCGCCACATGATGCCGGGGAAGGAGCGGCCGAGCAGGTAGGCGCCCATGTCCCAGGCCTCTGCCACCACCTTGACGTCCTGTTGGGCGGCAAGCACACCGATCTCGCTGATCAGCGGTGGGGTGTCAGTCGGGTCGAATGCTCCGTCGGCGTCCCGGGCCAGGATGGACGCCAGGTCGAACCGGAACCCGTCGACGCCCAGCTCGGCCCAGTGCCGCAGGCTGCGCAGCACCAGCGCCCGCATGGCAATGTCGGCCCCTTGGGTGGTGTTGCCGCACCCGGAGTGGTCCACGTACGAGCCGTCCTCGGCGACGATGTAGTAGGAGTCGTTGTCGATTCCGCGCAGGTTGTACGTCGGCCCGCAGGGGTCGCCTTCACAGGTGTGGTTGTAGACCACGTCCAGCCACACCTCGATGCCGGCGGCGTGCATCGCGGTGACCATGTCACGGAACTCGGTCACCGGGTCGTCGACGGCGTAGAGGTGGTGCGGGGCGAAGAAGCTCATCGTCATGTACCCCCAGTAGTTGCCCTCCTGGGGGTCGAACTGCTGCACCGGAAGCAGCTCGAGGACGGTGATCCCGAGCTCGGTGAGATACGGGATCTTCTCGACCAAGGCGCTGAAGGTGCCCCGGCGGTCGGCCGCCACACCGCTGTTCTCACGAGCCGTGAACCCCTTGACGTGGGCTTCATAGATGACCGTGTCGTGCGTGTGTCGTGGCGCTGCTGTCGGTGCCGGCTCCTGGCCCGAGGTGGCGTGGGGCAGGCAGCCGAGCACGGTCATCCCGTCGTTGGGCCCGTCGCCGCGCGCCGCCTCGCGCGAGAACGTGTCGGGGAAGTGCAGCCGGTGCGCGTAGGGATCACAGAGCACCTTGGCGGGCACGAAGTGGTTGCGCCCTGCGGAAGGGCCATCGACCTTGTAGGCGTAGTACGCCGCACCGGGAACGCGGGCGGCGCTGACCATGCAGTGCCAGATCCGGCCGGTCTTGTGCACCAGAGGATCGTGCGCGACCTGCAGGATCGGCGTGGCCACATCATCGGCACCGTAGATCAGGAGCGTCACGCTGCTCGCGGCCCGCGAGTACAGCGCAAAGTTCCATGCCTGCTCCGAGTCCACCCAGGTCGCCCCAAGCGGGGCGGGGGCGCCCTCCTCGCGCTCCCATGCCTCGATCGTGCTCAGGCTACCCATCCGCGAAGTCATCCCGGTCCCCGATCGAAGTGGAAGATATCTAGACCGCCAGGTCAGCGGGCGCCGGCAGGAATGCCCCGACATCGAAGCCGATCATGACACGGACCACACAAAGACCAGCGCGAGCCGGGCTGCGGGACCGCCTCCATGCAAGACGGCCAACCGACCGCACCTGCGTCTCTGCCGCGAAACGGGCGGGCGATCGAGCAGCTTGGCCTTGACTCTCACGGCAGCAGGTCCAGGTACTTCTTGCGCGGGCCGGCATCGCGTGGATGATCACCTGATCGCCGCTGTCGAAGACGAGCACGACGGTCTCGAGTAGCCGCGCCCGGGTGTCGATGCGTAGGCGCAGTTCACGCTCAGGGTTCTCCTCCTCGGTGAGCGGCTCGATCTGCAGCGCCCGCTCGGCGGCCCGGACGGCATCCTCCGCGCCTACCCCGTGTCTGAGGGCGCTGGGGTGGACCTTCACGCGGCGAAGCTCGCCAGTGCTGCCCGGATCGCTTCGGATCGGCTCATCTCGTGCTTGGAGGCCGCAGCATCGAGGGCTTCCAGCTCCTCAGCGGTCAGCCGGACCGCGACCACCTGCATCGGCTCGGCGCCACGTCCGGGTCGGCCCCGGCCGCGACGCTTGAGGGCCTCGACGTCGTAGCCGGCCCCGGCCTCGTCGGCCCCCGCATGGCTGCTCGTCGCTCACCACCAGACACATCGTGTGACGAAAGTGGGTTCGAGGGGAAGGGCCCTGACATCACGCGAGTAGCCCTCATCGCCGCGTGCCGCGTAGCTTCATGCCATGGGAGCCCGACTGATCGCGGCGCCAGAGTTCGGCAGGTGCGTTGGGCGCGGTCAACGGCATCTCACGCCGGTGGCGCGGTGTGCTTCTGGGCGATGTATCGCTCCATGCCGGCGTAACCGTCGCGCATCAGGCCTGAGTGGCCTGCGCCGATGTCGACCAGCCGCGCCATGATCCCCATGACCAGGCCGTGGGTCTGCGGCTGCCGGTCATTGCGGATGCGGGTGCGACCCTCGGCAACCCGCTCGGTGGTCAAGACCGCGTGGCCGCGGAAGGCGCCGTCGAAGTACTCCGTGACGACTCGACCGGGCTCGCGCTGGGTGACCCGTGTGACGAACCTGGCGGCACCCGGCCCCGTCTGCGCGTCCATGGGTGGCCACCCGGTAGTCCGTGACCGTGCCGATGTGGTGAGGCGAGCGGCCATCACGGGTTCGCATCCGCACCTTCGGGCCCCACCAGTGGCTGCGTCCGGCGGCCTCGTCGGCAAACGCCTCCTCGATCTGCCCCGGAGTCGCTTGGATGACTGCTTCATCGACGATGTGGAACGTCACCATGGCGATCCCCCGTTCGTGAGATCTCTGCAGTCCTCCGTACACCCGTGGTGAGGGGGCGGCGTGGCGGTGTGGCGAACGAGACGAAAGCCCTCCACCGCAGCAGGTGCCGGGCTCGACCGGTTGCCACGACCTCGGTCCTACGCTGGGTGGATGCTCGACCTGGACGCCATCGACGTCGAGGAGATCGCCACCGCGCTGGCAGATCAGACCGACTACGAGCATCGATGGTTGATCGACCCGAGAACGGGCGAGCTTGTCTTGTGGACCAGCGACCTGGGCGTCGATGGCGAGAACCCGGTCGAGCTCGACGAGCTGGACCTGATCCTGATCGACCCTCTCCCGCCCTACGTCTGGTACCAGGACATGGTCGACTTCGCCGAGGGCATCAGCGACCGCGGCGCCGGCGAGCAACGAGGCCGCTGTCTGGAGGGCAAGGGCGCGTTCCGGCGCTTCAAGAGCACGCTCTACCAGGGCACCCCGAGCTGATCTCGGCCTGGCACGCCCTGCGGGACGCCAGGGCACGAATCCGCGCCGTGCAGTGGCTGGCGGACGAAGGACTGATCACCGAAGACGCCGCCCAACAGTTCCAGCGAGAGCAGCACGAGCCCGCCCTGCCGTGAAGCCGAGCACCGCGGAGTCGACTACAACTGCGTGGTTTCGCCCTGTGCCCTATCGCCGCCAACGGGCGTGGCGTCCGTGATTCGGTGGCTGGCTCGCGGGCAGGGTGCCGCGCGGCTGGGCAGTGGCGAAGCTCGCGCATCAGGTCATGACCACCAAGGATGCTTTCCGAAGCCGGTGGCGGGACGCTCGTGCTTGGCCGGACAGGCTGTGCCCCCCTGAGCGATGGCGCGTGGACCTGTAAGCGCTTGACGTTGTCACGGTGTCAAGGTCTTTGATGGATGCAGGAGGTGGTCCCAGATGACCCAGGAGAACGCCCGGAGGATGCGCCAGGTGACCGCGGCGCTCGCGTCTTCACGCACCGAGGTTCGGCTCGCGGCGGCCCTGAGTGCCGGCTCGAACCCAGAGCTGGAGCTCGTCGACGTGCTGGTGGCGCGGTGCGCGGTCGAGTCGGACTTCTTCGTTCGCGACATGCTCACCTGGGCGTTGACCCAGCATGACCACAACGCCGTGGTGGACCGGCTGCTGCCCGAGCTCACCTCACCGGTGGCCCGGGCTCGGGGCCAGGCACTGCACACGCTCGCCAAGATCGGCGACCCGAGGGCGTGGGCCGCGATCGGCCCGCAGCTGCTCATCGACGCCGACGACGAGGTGGCGCGAACCGCCTGGCGCACCGCCGCCGGCCTCGTTCCGCACGGTGCCGAACAACGGCTCGCCGAGCTGCTGGGCACGCAGCTCGGGCGTGGGCCGCGAGATGTCCGACTGAGCCTGAGCCAGGCACTGATGATGCTGGGCGAGGCGGCAGTACCAGTCGTGGAGGCGGCGTGCGACGCGTCCGATGAGGCCGTGCGGGCGCACGCCATCGCCACCCTGAGGCTCATCGAGGACCCGGACTCGGCGTTCGAGCTGGCGGTCGAGGAGGCGAAGCGGGTTCGTACGCTGCGGGGGGCGCCCTTGGTCGGGACCGACGCATGCTGATCGGCGAGGTGGCGCAGCGGTCCGGGATCAGCTCCCGGATGCTGCGCCACTACGACCGGACCGGCGTGGTCTCTCCGAGCGGCCGCACCCCGGGGGGCTACCGGGACTACACCGACGAGGAGCTCCGCCGGCTGTTCTACGCCGAGGCTCTGCGCTCACTGGGCCTGACCCTCAAGGAAGTCGCGGCGGCCCTGGACACCCCGGACTTCGTTCCGGTCACCCTCGTGGAGCAGCTGATCGACCGGACCCGCGAACGGATCCGGCAACACCAGCAGCTCCTGCGGACGCTCGAGCGGGTCCACGGCAGCGACCCCGCGGACTGGGCGGACGTCCTGCACACGATGGGGCTGCTGCGTGGGCTGGAAGCGACCAGCCCGTCGGCCCGCCACCGGTTCGCGCTCTCGCTGTCCGACCCACTGGGGCGTGACGTGCCGTTGGTGGTCGAGGCGGCCCTCAGCGAGCCGGATCCGGCTGTGGCCGGATCACTGCGCTGGGCGCTTGCCCGAGCCGGAGATGCCGCGGTGCCGCTCCTGCGGGAAGCGCTCGACTGCGCGGACGCCGACCGCCGCCGTCGCGCGGTCGAGGCACTCGAGAAGGTCAACACCGCCACCTCGAGAGCCGCGCTCGCACAGGCCCTCCCCCACCACGACCCGTTGGTGAACCGCCGCGCCGCCCTCGCCGCCGGCGCTGACGGCGACCCAGCATCGATCCCAGTACTGACCGGCCTCATCGTCGAGGGCCACGACGACGGCGACGCCGCGGGCACCCTCGGCGCGCTCGCCGAACGGCACGGGCTTGCCCTGGAGGTCGATCGCGCCATCGCACGGGCACTGGCCGACGGCAGACCTGAGCAGCGACTACGACTGACCAGCGCCCTCGCCGACATCCCCGGCCCGATGGCCGTGCAGCGGCTCCGCGAGCTGACCTCGGATCCCGACCGGCGCGTCGCGTCGGCCGCCCGCTTCGCCCTCGAGGAGACCAAGAGCCGCACACTGCCCGACCGTGAGGCTCCAGCCCGGCGTCCGCGCCCCCGATGACCGGGCGGCGACAGGGTGGGACGGACCAGGTTTCGGATCGCACACGGCAGCCGACTCTACGTGCGTCTCAACGCCGACTGGCGACCTCGGATCGCGACATGTCCGGACGTTCGTGCACCTTGCTTCACGTGCTGCTGCGCTTGGGATCCGGGGGTGGCGGATCGCCACCTGCTGAACGCTGTCGGCCGTGGCCGACAAAGAAGGTCGGATCGATGCAACTCCTCGCCCCGACGTCGGCGGACGAGCAATCGGCCTCCGACCCGTGCTGGGCCACCCTGGCCAAGGCGTTCCGCGCGTGATCGATATCAGGAATCGGGTACTTCTCCTGCTCCGGCAAGGCGAACGACGACTTCTTCAGCTTCTTGCGGTTGGCGGCGTTACTGAGATCCTTCGCCATCCCAGGCCTCCTTCGGTGAGCTTGTGGTTTGGTTGTACCCGCACAGCGCTTCGCCAAGCTCGCGGTAGCACCACTCGTGCCGACCGCGTCGTTTCGCCGTCTGCCGACCCCTCGGTCTGCGTCAGGCGCCCTGTCGCGTGCCCGTCGCGTCCCTCACCCAGCGATCGACCCAAGGAGCTGCGGCAGGTCGGCCGACGGCGGGTCTCGCCATACGCACGGGGACGGCGTACGGTCAGTGGCTTCAAGGGAGGTCGAGGCCGATGGATCCCCGAGACGACGCTCCCGTGCTGCCGGTCCAGCACCAAGTGCACCGACCGCTCCCCTCGACGTTCCCTGTGCCCGAGCTCGCCGCGGACTCCTCCTCGAGTGGGCGGCACACCCGACGCGGCCGCGAGGCCATCGGTGAGCTGCCTGAGGAGCTTGCGCTCCCGCCGGTTGCTCACTGGTCCGAGGACCATCGCCGGTTGATGACCGACTCCTTCCTCACCTCTGCGGCATGGGCTCCGGACGAGGGAGCGACCCTGACGCTGCGCTGGCCGCCACAGGCTCACCTCGACGACCCGGGCGACATCACCGAATGCACCGTGTACTGGTGCCGGGAGCACGCGAGTGCCTTCGACCCCGTCTGCCTGGACTGCGAAGGACCCCTGGCCCGCGTTCCCGAGGTCACGCCCGCGGTGTGGCGGTGGGTCGTGCGGGTCGAGACCTGGCTCCCGACCGGGACGGGCTCCGGTTCGGTGCTGGACACCGTCCAGGACGTCCACGTCATGACGACCACCATGGACCCGAGGCACGTCGACTACCGGCGAGACACCTGACCGCCGCTCATCGGCTCAACCGGCCCGCCGGGAAGGCGAGATGGACCACGGGGGCGCGCTCAGGGAGTGCCGGGGCCGGGCAGCCGGGCGACCGTCGTGACGAGGACGGCGTCGGAGAGCTCGTGGACCCCGGTGGTGAGGCTCGCCGGGCGCGGCCGGAGGTCGACGGCCGGCGAGCCGTCGAGGCCCAGGGTGTAGCACGCCAGGGCCAGCTCGACGTCGGCCCCCGCCGGCACGGTGAGCGTCATGGGGATGCCGGCCTGCGGGCCGAAGGCGACGACTCGCACCGAGCTGGGTGCCCCGGTCGTGGCCGCGGGCACGTCCTTGCCGTTCACCGCGACGGACTGGATGCCGGCGCCGCTGCGGGCATCGATGGTCAGCGCGTAGCTTCCCGGCGGAGCGGTGACCTGCACGGCGAGCTCACGCCCCTGGGCTGTGGCGGCGTCCGAGGTGACGGACACCCGCGGCGTCCCGAGCCGGCCCGCCGGGATCTCGGGTGCTGGTGCCGCGCTGGCCGGCTCGGTCTCACCGGCCTGGTGGAAGGGGGACGCCTCGAACCGCGTCTCGGTCCACTCGCTCGAGGCGACCTGCCCGGTGTAGGTGTCGAGCTCGACCGGAAGGGCCACCCAGCGCGCGGTCCCGGTGTCGGCATCCGCGTGGTAGACGAGCAGGTCCGGCCGCGGCCCGGTGCTCACCGCGCTCAGCGCGGCACCTGCGGCCACGAGGACCACGGCCACGACGCCTGCCGCGGCAGCGGGTCGCCAACCGACCCCGCGGCCAGCCACCAGCGCCAGCGGGAGGACGACGGTGAGGGCCAACACGACCCACAGCATCGGCAACGGCGTGGCCACCGGCAGCATGAGCTCGAAGCGTGCGGCCAGCAGGAAGTACAGGGCGACGAGGGGGCTGATGAGCAGCACGGCCGGGGCGGCGGCGAGGGTCACCGTCGCCAGCGTCACCCGCGGAGACCGTTCGCGGGCGGCGAGCACGGCGAAGCCGGCGATGGCGGCCAGGAGGGGCCAGGTGGCGGCGTACGCGGCATCCGGCAGCACGGCGGCCAGGAGCAGGGCCACGAGGCTCCACCCGACGAGCGCACCGGCCACGACCTCGAGCGCCGTGGCCCGGGGCGTCAGCGGCCACAGGACGAGCAGCACCCCGGCCGCTCCGGCGGCCACGGCTGCCAGGAGGTACGGCGTCCGTTCGTAGACACCGCCGTTGATGGCATCGGACAGTCGTGGGTCGACGGCCTGCGCGGCAAGCCACAAGCCGGTGGCGGCAAGGATGCCGGCCAGCCCAGCGACGCCGAGGACGAGCCACGACAGGAGCACCCGAGGCAGCGACACGCGACCACGGCGCACCGCCAGCCCGATGACGACGACCGTCCCGACCGCCCCCAGGACGGCCAGGGGCAACGACCACGTCGACGGGTAGGCAGCGGTCACACCCCTGACGACCGTGAACGCCACGAGGTTCGGCTCCTCGACGGACCCGAGGTCCGCCTCAGCGAGCTGCCGTGCCAGCCCGACGACGGTGGCGCCGTACTCGGCCAGCGTGCCCTCGTGCATGCCCCCGGCGGTGTCGGTGCCGGCATGGTAGGCGGGCAGACCACCCACGACGACCAGCTCGAGACCGGCAGGAACGACGTCCTGGTAGCGACCCAGGTCGGCACCCTGTCCGGTGGCGTTCAGCGGTGCGTCGAAGGCGGAGTAGACGACGGGTGACGGGACGGCGTCGAGGTACTGGCGCAGGGCCCAGCCGTTGTCCGGGCTCGTGAGGGCAGGGGTGACCCGGCCGGCGTTGCCGACCCCCTCGGTGTTGACGGCGACCTGCACGTCCCCCATCCACGTGGCGGACTCGACGAGCGCCAGCGAGCCGAGCATCTCGTGCTCCTCGCCGTCGACGAAGGCGGCGATGACGTCGTGGCGCGGTGGAGGGCTCGACGCGAGGGCTCGCATGGCCGCCAGGACGCTGACGACGCCGGCGCCGTTGTCGCCCGCCCCAGCGGCGGCGGGGACGGAGTCGTAGTGGGCCGCGAGCAGCACGGCCTGGTCGGCGTCCGGGCCCGTTCCCTCGATGCGGGCGACGACGTTGCGCACCGTGCCCGTCCAGACCGAGTTCGGCGGGTCCGGCGCCATCGTGACGAGCTGCTCGTCCACCATGGGGTCCAGGCCGATGGCGGTCAGCTCCTGAACCAGATAGGCCTCGACGTCCGCCTGCTCGGCGGTGCCCATCGGGTGCGGCACCGCGGCCACGACCGCGAGGTCGGCACGGGCGCGGTCCATGGAGAACCCCGCGACGGCATCCTCGGCGGGCGCGGCCGGGGACAGCAACGGCGAGACCCCCGCGAAGGCGGTCACCGCCAGCGCGGCTGCGGCGACCAGGGCACCGGCCAGCCTCACCCTGCGAGGGGTGGGGTGCGCCGGATCCGGCCTGTGCGGCGTCGTCGCGGCCGACGTCGGGTCGAGGGTGCATGTCATCCCGGCACCACCCGTCGCTGTGGAGGGTCGCGACGGGCGGAGTGGCCCGGCGTGCGAAGCGTTCGACGACGTGTTGGACATGGGAGCGACCTTCTCGGCCCACAGGGCCACGGTGGTGTGCCGGGCCCACGGACCGGAGTGTCGACGCGCAGCGCACCCGGCGCCAACGACGCTACGCCGGTGTGCGGCGGCGGCGCCCCGATCGTGGTCGACGCCACCGTGGCAGGCGGCTCGTGAGGCCAGCCACATCCGTGGGCCCAGCCGGTGCCACGAGCGGGACAATCGTCCTCAGGCCGTCCCCGGCTGCCCCGTGGCCGGACGTCGACGGGATCGACGGCGTGGGCGGCCGGGTGGAAGGCAACGCCATGGAGAAGGTCATGTGGCTGCTCCTGGGCGCGACCGTGGTCGTCGCGTCCGTGGGCGCTCACCGCAGCCCGAGGGCCAGGCTCGTGGCCCGGGTCGCCCTGGGGGTGCTGTTCCTCGTCTTCGGGGCGATGGTCAACGTGGTCTACCTGGCCACCGACTGGGACTCCTTCGCCGAGTTCGGGCAGATGTCGCAGTTCGCGTTCGTGCGCGACACCTGGGCCACCCTCGTCGTCCCGAACACGGGGGTGTTCATCGGCGCCCTCATCGTGGGCGAGGCCACGGCCGGCATCCTCGTGCTGTCCGGCGGCCGGAGGATGCGGGCCGGTCTCGTGATGTTGCTGGCATTCCACGTCGGCCTGCTGTTCTTCGGCTGGTGGCTGTGGCTGTACGCGGTGCCGATGCTCGTCGCGCTCACCCTGCTCCTGCGAGCGGAGCGGGCGCACCGGCACGACGCCCCTGGGCTGCGCGACGCGGCCCACCGCCGCCCGACCACCGGGCGCGCGGCGGTCGCCGGGTCCGACCCCCACCTCACCGGCGTGAGGGCCCGATGACCTCGCCCGGCGGTGCGGCCGGGACACGCACCGACCCCACCGGGACACCCCACCCGGACCCGACGTGGGGGCCGCTGTACCGGGCGGGAGCCTGGTCCGCGCTGCTGTTCGTCCTGCTCGTCCTCGTGCCCGTGGTCCTCGTCGTGGTCGCACCCCTGCCACCGACCCGGGGGGCCGCCCTGCTCGAGTACATCGCCCAGCACCGGGTCGTGTACCTCACCGAGCTGGTCTCCTTCGTCGGGTTGGCGGTCCCGGCCATGGTCGTGTTCGCCGCGGTCGCGGTGGCCCTCAAGGGCGTCGACCAGAGCATCGCGGCCATCGGTGGCCTGTTCGGCGTCGCCTCGGAGGTCATCGCCCTCGCGCTGGGCAGCAGCCCCCAGTCCCTCCACGGCGGCCTCGTCGTGCTGAGCAACGCCTACCGGGCAGCCGACGCCACTGACCGGCCAGCCCTGGCCTCAGCGGCGGAGGCGCTCATCGCCGCCACCAACGCGGTCTCGTGGGCGGGGATCCTGACCGCGGCCGCGATCCTGCTCCTGTCCCTGCCCATGCGCCGCGCGTCCTTCTTCGGACCGGTGCTGTCCACCCTCGGCGTGCTCGCGGGTGCCGCCGGGATCGTCAGCGAGGCGCTGCGCCCGGTCATCGGTTCGGGCTACATGCTCTACGGGCTGCTGCTGCCGATCTGGTTCGCCATCGTCGGCTGGAAGCTGCTCCACGTGTCGACCGCCCGGGCGTCGTAGGCCTCGCTCCTCTCCTGTCTCCTCCCCGGGGCGGGCTCGGGTCGATCCGTGGCTCTTCCCAGGCGGCAGCGGCGGGTCTAGTCTGCGACGATCCGGCCACACCCCGGCGCCGGAGTGAACCGGGAGACAGTTGTGGGCACCAGATCCGTCACGACCGCCGCTGCCGCCGCCACGCTCACCGCCGCCCTCGTCGCCACTGCCGGTCCGCAGGCCACCGCGGCACCGAACCCGAACTCGGTCACGAAGCTCACGAACGCCGTGACCCTCGACGGGGTCATGAGGCACCTCGAGGCCTTCCAGGACATCGCCGACGCCAACGGCGGCAGCCGGGCCGCCGGCCAGTCGGGGTACGAGGAGTCGGTCGCCTACGTCGTCGAGCAGCTCGACGCCGCCGGCTACGACCCTGTCGTCCAGGACTTCGAGTTCGACTACGTCGAGGAGAGCTCGGAGCTCGCACGGACCAGCCCGCTCCCGCGCACGTTCGTCGAGGGCACCGACTTCCTGCGCAACACCTTCGACCCGGGCGCCCCCGAGGGAACGGCCACCGGCGCCCTCAGGCCCGTCGACCTGGTCCTCAACCCGTCGCTGCCCGCGAACTCCTCGACGAGCGGCTGCGAGGCTGCCGACTTCGCCGGGTTCCCCACCGGCGGGATCGCCCTGCTCCAGCGCGGAACGTGCGGCTTCGCGGTCAAGGCCCTCAACGCCCAGGCCGCAGGCGCCGCGGGCGCCGTCATCATGAACGAGGGCCAGCCCGGCCGCACCGGCCTGCTCAACATGATCGGTGACGCCACCGGCCTGACGATCCCGGTCGTCTTCGCGACCTACGACGCCGGCGCCGACCTGGCGAGCACGCCCGGTGCCACCGTGCGCGTCACGGTCGACTTCACGGCCGAGCAGCGCACGGCATCCAACGTCCTCGCCGAGACGCGCGTGGGCAACGACGCCAACACGGTCATGGCCGGCGCCCACCTCGACAGCGTCCAGGAGGGCGCCGGGATCAACGACAACGGCTCCGGCAGCGCGGCCCTGCTCGAGACGGCGATCCAGATGGCCAAGGTCAAGCCGAACAACACGGTCCGCTTCGCCTGGTGGGGCGCCGAGGAGTCGGGGCTGCTCGGCTCGGAGCACTACGTCGGCCAGCTGTCCGAGGCGGACCGGGGCCGGATCGCCCTCTACCTCAACTTCGACATGGTCGCCTCGCCCAACTACATGTTCGGGGTCTACGACGGCGACAACTCCGGTGGCACCGCGCCTGCGGGGTTCATCCCCGAGGGCTCGGCCGAGATCGAGGACGTCTTCGAGGACTTCTACGCGTCGCGCGGGCTGCCGTGGCAGGACTCCGAGTTCTCCGGGCGGTCCGACTACGGCCCGTTCATCGCGGTCGGCATCCCGGCAGGCGGGTTGTTCACCGGCGCCGAGGGAGTCAAGACGGTCGACGAGGCCGAGCGCTACGGCGGTGTCGCCGACGAGGCGTACGACCCGTGCTACCACGCGTCCTGCGACAACCTCACCGGCAAGGGCCAGGACGAGTCGCTGTACGCCCTCCTCGGTGCCGACCAGCCGCTCGTCGGCAACGTCAACACCGACGCCCTGGACACGAACGCCGACGCCATCGCGACCGCGGTCATCACGTTCGCGTTCGACTCGTCGACGGTCAACGGGGTGCGAGCCCCGGGCCGCTCGCACGGGGCCGGCCGCAGCGCGGACGCCCTCACGGCCGGGGCCGCCCACTGACCCCCTGACCACCACCATCGGGTGCCGGGAGGGTCGGGACGGCCCTCCCCGCAGACGTATCACGAGCCGACGCCCCGTGCGGCCGGGGCCCGCCGGCTCTGTCCCTGACACCCTCGCCGTCGCTACAGTTGACCCACCGAGCCACTCCGAGGATCCGCAGGAACCCCGTCGGACGGAGGTTCAGATGTGTGAGCGTGCGAGCCGTCGCGGGCCGGACCCGCGGTCGCGGTGCCGGGGAGGCCGCTCGCGTGGCCACCGGTGAGGCGACCCCGCCGGTCGCCGACCCGGGCTCGACGACCGAGGTCCACGGACAGGTCAGCGACGTCAGCGGCGGCCAGGTCGCGGTGGGCGGACGGGTCTTCCAGATCGACGCCGCGCAGGGCTCGTACGTCGTCATCAACGCCGACTCCGACGTCGAGGTGGTCCGGCGTCCACCGCCCGTCCTGCGCCCGCCCCCGGCCTTCCCCGGGCTCGTCGCGCGCACGGCGGAGCTCCGACGGGTCCGGACCGCACTCGCCGCCGGCCGGTCGGTGGAGGTGCACGGCCCCGGCGGGATCGGCAAGACCGCCCTGCTGCGCGCGGCATCCAACGCCCCCCTTCCCGAGACGACACCGGACGGCGTCATCGCCATCCCGGCCCGGCTCGGGACGGCGGACACCCTCGCCTACGTCTACGACACCTGCTACGTCGGGTCCCGCCGGGTCGTGCCGCGGCGCGAGGAGCTCACGAGCGCGCTGTGCGACCTGCGCCTCCTCGTCGTCCTCGACGACACGAGCCTCGGCCGGGACGACATCGACGCGCTGCGCGAGGAGCTCCCCTCGTCCCTGCTCCTCCTCGCCGGCACGGAGCAGCGCGTGTTCGACGGGGTCGAGGGCGTCGCGCTCGCAGGCCTCACCACCGACGAGGGTGTCGAGCTCATCGCGGCGGCGGTGGGCCGCGAGCTGAGCGAGCGCGAGCGCGACGTCGGCACCCGGGTCAGCGAGGTGCTGCACGGCACGCCACTCGAGCTCGTGCGGTTCGCCTCCCTCGTGCGAGCCGACGACGGCGACCTGGTCTCGGTGGCCCGCGGCTTCGGCGTCGACGCGCAGCCCGAGGACCTGCTCGTCGCCGTGCTGCGCTCGGTGTCCGTCCAGGAGGATGCCGTGCTCGCCGCCCTCGCAGCCTTCGACGCACCGGTCGGTGCCGGGCCGGTCGCCGCCTTCTCCGGGCACGCGGATGCCGGTTCGACCCTCCACGAGCTCAGCCGGCGCGGCATCGTGCAGGGCGACGACCTGCAGGGGTGGCGGGCCCGCGACCACATGGCGGCCTCCCCGGAGGAGCGCCGGCGCGCCGCGGTCGTCCTCACCGCGTGGGTGCGCGAGCGAGCGGTCCCGGAGGAGGTCGCGGGCGAGATCCCCACGATCGCCAGCGCGCTGCGGCAGGCCGACCGGGACCGTCGGTGGGAGGATGCCGTGGCGCTCGCCGCCGCGGCACAGCAGCCCCTCGCGCTCGCCGGACGGTGGTCGGCCTGGCGGGACACCCTGGAGGCCGGGCGTTCAGCCGCCGACGCCCTGGGGGACACGGCGAGCCGGCGCTTCTTCGACCACGAGCTCGCCGTCGTCGACGACGCCATGACGACGGTCATCCCCGTGGTCGACCGGTCGACACGCACCCCTCCGGCCCCGCCTCCGGAGCCACCGAGTCCCCCGCTTCCGGAGCCGGTCCCTCCCGAACCCCTTCCGCCGGAGCCGGTCCCGATCCGGTGGGGACGGGTGCTCGGTGCGGCGGCCGCCCTGCTCGTCGTCATCGGCCTCGTCGTGGGAGCCGTCGTGGCCTTCGCCTCGCGCGGCGGGTCGGACGAGGAGACGGCCGCTCCCACGGGCACGGTCGCTCCCACCACGACGCCTCCGACGACCGGCACGGGCACCCCGACCCCGACCCCCGTCGAGGGGGCCCCGAACCTCGTCGCGTTCACCCTGGACCGTGAGAGCGACGAGCTCGTCGTGGGCGAGGAACGCGCGTTCACGGTCCGGGTGCAGAACCGGCCCCTGGACAGCCGTGACATCGGCCCGAGTGAGGGTGGCACCTTGACGGTGGGGTTGTCCGGCGAAGCTGCGGACATCGTGGAAGGCCGGCCGCGCTGCACGACCATCCCCGAGGGGCTCAGCTGTGACCTCGAGGGCGTGCCGGTCAGGAAGACCGCCGACGTGAAGGTCACGCTGCGCGGAGTCTCCGAGGGGTCCGTCGTCCTCGAGTCCTTCGTCCAGGCGACCGGCAGCGCCGGTCGACCCGGTGACCCGCGGACGATCAAGGTCATCAGCGGGCCGTGCACCGTCCCGAACGTCGTCGGGATGACGGTGGATGCCGCCCGCAGCCAGGTGGAGAGGGCAGGGTTCACCGCCCAGCTCGACCCGGTCGAGGACGGTCAGGCATCCGAGCTCGTCATCGACCAGTCCCCCCCGCCCGACGCCGAGCTCGACTGCGGCGGCGCGGTCACCCTGACCTTCTCGACGGTCACCTGAGGTGAGCCGGGCAGAACCCTGATCCCGACACCGCACGACGACGAAGGAGAACAGACCATGGGTGAGGAAGAGGCTCGGACCTCGGTGCGTGGCACCGTGAGCAACGTGAGCGGTGGCCAGGTCGCCATCGGCGGCACCGTCAGCCAGACGAGCACGACCGTGTCGTCGCAGGGGCCGAGCGAGGCCGAGCTCGCGTCGCTGTTCCAGCAGTTCGCGACCTTGCGGGGGGAGGTCCTCGCCGACCCCGACACCCCGGACGCGGCGGCCGAGAAGCTCGACGAGCTCGAGGCGGCGATCACCGCCGAGAAGCCCGAGCTGTCGACGATGGAGTACGTGCGCGACTGGTTCGTCAAGTACGCACCGAAGTTCGCGGGCGCCGTGACGGCCCTCGTCGTCAACCCGGTCGTCGGCGCCCTCGTCGGCGCGGCCGGCGAGACACTGGCGACGGAGTTCAAGCGCCGGTTCGGCTGACCGGGGCCGCCTCGCGCGGTGGCACCCCGAAACCGTCCCCGCGGGCGCCTAGCCTTCCCCCATGGGGAGTGACCCACGACGCCTCGACGGGCTGCGCCAGGACGAGCGGTTCGCCGCCGTCCTGCTCGAGCGTGCGACCGGCGGCGCCGCCCGCGCCCACGACATCGGCATCCGCCAGGGCGCCCACGACCTCGACCTCGTCCTGCCCGGGGGTCGAACCGCGGCCGTCGAGGTCACGACCCACGCGGGAACGCAGGCCCGCCGCAGCTCCGCGCTGCTCGGGCGCGAGCGCTACACGTGGCCCAACCCGGGACGGTGGTGGTGGACGGCCGAGGTGGTCGGATCGGAGCTCGCGAGGGTGCGCGCGGCCTACGAGCGCACGATCACGCTGTGCGAGGCCCACGACGTCACGTCACCGTCTGCGCTCCCGGCCGAGGTGCTCGAGAGCGACCCCGAGCTCGGCTGGCTCGCACACGAGTCCGCCTCGAGGCTGCACGGCCACCCCGCCGCGTTCGAGCACGACGGGCGCCGACCACGCGGCATCACGGTGACCTCGAACCACGCTGCGGGACAGATCGATGCAGATCTCTCACTCCTGCCGCGGGCGGTGTCCGACCTGCTCACGGTGGCCCACGTGGCACGCCGAGCCACCAAGGTGGTCGCCGCCCGCGGGGTCGACGAACGGCACCTGTTCATCGGCGTCGGCGAGGGGGGCCTGCCGGATGCCGTGTACCTGCCCCTCACGGGGCCCGTCGAGTCACTGCCCGACGCAGACCCGGACGTGCCCGAGGGACTGGGCACGGTGTGGCTGACGACCGCGTGGCGAGGGTCGCCCCTCGTCGGCTGGCACCGCGGCCGCGGCTGGCGGGCCTACCCGACGTGACGCCGGGGGTGTCCGTCGCCGCGGGATGGTGGTTGCCGAGCCCGTCAGAACCCGCCGAAGTCACCACCCCCGAAGTCGCCGCCACCGCCCCAGTCGCCGCCGCCGCCCCAGCCGCCGTCACCACCGGCCCAGTCCCCCCCGGCGTCTCCGCCCGAGGAGTCCGCGTAGCCGGCATCGGCCCCGACGTCGCCACCGGTGTCGCCGCCGACGTCGCCACCCGTGTCGCCCGCCTCCTGCGCCTCGGGGCTGTCCGCGTAGCCGCCGAACATCATGTTCGCGATGGCGGAGCCGACGACGACCCCGGCGATCGTGCCCATCATCGACCCCGCGACCATGCCACCCATCCCCGGCCCGCCGAAGGAGCCGCGTGAGAACGTGCCCTGCAGCGTGCCGGGAGAACGCATCTCGGCTCGGGTTGCTGCTCGGGCCAGGTCGGCCGGCTCGCTCGACGATCCGGCCTCTCCCGGTGCCGCGGCGGACAGCTCGCGCAGCAGCTGTTGGCGTTGCTCCGGGGTCAGGCGTGCGAAGGCCTCGGCGTGCAGGGCCTCGAGCTGCTCGGGCGGCGCGGTGCGCAGGAGGTAGCGGTAGCGCGCCACGGCCCGCTCGTCCTCGCTCGACCCAGGAGGCGGTGGGGCGGATCCACGCGCTGGGGCCGACCCGTGGGTCCACGCGGATCCGGACTGGCGTTGCTGCTCGGTCGGGGTGCGCCCCAGCAACCGGTCGAGAAAGCCCATCTGTCGTCTCCTCGCTCCGCGGCCCCTCGTCGGAAGCCGTCACCCCACCAACGGTGCCAGCAGCCGACCCGGTTCCGGGGCGGGCGACCCCGACGTTCTCGGAGTTGGCATTGAGTCGGGAACAAGGGGTAAAGTTGAGCCGTTCCCACTCATGTACATCAGGGCACCTGCCCCCGCACCACGGAGGAACACACCATGGCCACCACCTTCGACCCCTTCCGCGACATCGACCGCATGCTCTCCGGCGCCCTGCGCACCCCGGCGTCGGCCGCCATGCCGATGGACCTCTACCGGACGGGCGACCACTTCGTCGCCGCGATCGACCTGCCGGGCGTCGACCCGTCGACGATCGACGTCGATGTCGAGGACCGCACCCTCACCATCCGCGCCGAGCGGCGTGAGCAGCCCGACGGCGACGTCCAGTGGCTCTCGCACGAGCGCCTGTCGGGCACCTTCGCCCGGCAGCTCACCCTGGGCTACGGCGTCGCGTCCGACCGCATCTCGGCCGACTACTCCGACGGTGTCCTCACTCTGACCATCCCGGTCGCCGAGGAGGCCAAGCCGCGCAAGATCTCGGTGAGCCACACCTCTGGTCACCAGACCATCGAGAGCGAGGCGCACGGGGAGTCCGCCGCCTCCTGACACCTCCCGGTCCACTGACGGCGCCCGCACCCGCGGGCGCCGTCGGCGTGTCCGGACCGACGTGAGCCCCTCGAGACTCCGGACCGCCCTGAGGCGTCGGTGTCTCCGTAGCGGCGTGAGCGTCGGGACGCCGGCCCTCGCGGGTCGGGCTTGCGCGAGAATCGGGCCATGACGAGCGAGCGCGAAACCCTCATCGACGAGCTGCTGGACGCCGGCCGCCACGTCGTCGCCCGCGGCCTCGTGCAGGCCAGCGGGGGCAACCTGTCGGTGCGGCTGCCGGGGACCGACCGGTTCCTCGTCACCGGGTCCGGCACCTGGCTGGACCGGCTCACCCCCGGCGACCTCGCCGAGCTGACCCTCGACGGGGAGCACGTCGGCGGCGCGGCCCGGGCGTCGGTGGAGTGGAAGCTGCACCAGCGCACGTACGCCGTGCGTCCGGACGTCAACGCCGTCGTCCACCTGCACCCGCAGCACGTCCTGCTCGTCGACATGCTCGGCGTCGCGATCCGGTTCACGACGCTGGACCACCAGTTCTACCTCGGCAGCGCGGGTCGGGTGCCGTTCCTCCCGGCGGGCTCGCAGGAGATCGCGGATGCCGCCGCGCAGGCCGCGAGCGACCACGACGCGGTCGTGCTCGCGCACCACGGCTGCTCGGCACTCGGCGACACCGTGTCGATGGCCCTGCGACGGGCGCTCAACCTCGAGGAGGCGGCGGCGATGACGTACCGGCTGCTCCTCGCGGGGGACCGCACCTCGGACTTCCCGGCGCAGTGGAAGGACAGCATCGTCAGCGCGTGAGGGCGAGGCTGGTGAGCGCGATCAGCCAGGACACGAACGACCCGACGAGGAAGTACTCGGTGACGGCGTCGATGCCCACTCCGTCGACGCTCGAGCGGTCGTCGCGCTTGGCCTGCAGCTCGGGGAAGCGGATGAGCCCCTTCGCGGCGATGACGAGACCGGCGGCGGTGAGCTGGCCGGCGAGCCCGAGCCCCAGGATGAGCACGCGCTCCATCGGGCCGAGGAGGCGTCCCCCGCGCAGCTGGTCGGACGGCTGCGGGCCGGTGTCGGCCTCGAGCGGTCGGACCGGCCGCATGGCGCCGACCGCGAGCAGCACGAGACGCACGACGAGGTTCGCGGTCGTGAGGTTGACGAGGAGTAGCCCGAGGACGAGGAGGACCGCGCCGGGGTCGGTCGCCTCGTCGAGCAGCGGCGGGTCGGCCCAGGCCAGCCAGCGGGCGAGGACTCCCCCGGCGGGCGTCGCCCACCCGGAGAGCCCGACGAGCCACGTGCCGCCGAGGGCCAGCGCCGCGAGGGCCGGCCCGTGGCCCGTGCCGGTCACGAGGGCCTGGGCGGAGAACCGCACCCACAGCCCGAGCGCGACGAGCGAGGTGGCGAGCACGACGACGTCCACGGGTGCGGTGAGCCCGGCGAGCACCGCCGGCACCGCCACGCCAGCGGTCCCCGCGACCACCGGCCAACGGCCACGGGAGTACCCCGACGCCGCCCGGGTGAGGTCGGCGACACCGACCCCGACGAGCCACACCGCGAGCCACGTCACGCGAGCCCCCGGAGCAGTGCCTGGGCGGCGAGCACCGCACCGATGCCGTCGGCGCGCACGCGCTGGGACACGGCCGAGGCGCTGATGCCTTCGCGAGCGGCCAGCTCACCCTGGGTCGTGTGCGGTTCCATGAGCCCCCTCAGCAGCCGGATCGAGCGTTCCGACATCGAGCCAACCAGATGGTCCCGACACAGCAGGGCGGCGTTGATGGCGTCCTCGGACGAGGCGCCTGCCGCGGAGGCGCCTCCGGCGTCGGGCGCGACCCGGTAGGTGGTACGCAGGTGGCGGGTCGCCGGGCGGTCTGCGGCCTCCTCGGCGGCCTCGATCGCATCGCGGGCGGCCCACCAGCCCGGCCCGTCCTCGATCCCGCGCTCGGCGTCGAGGGTCGTCACCGGCCCGCGGCCGACGCCGATGCGGGTGTCGACCTCCGGCAAGAGCGCCAGTCGCACCCGCAGGGCGGCCTCGAGCGCGTCGCCGAGGCTGGCGTACGACGCCTGGAACTCGTCCCCGACGGTGACCCGCAGCCCGGCGATCGCCGGGACCGCGGCATCGACGCCGGCGAGCCCGTCCTCGAGCGCCCGGTGCAGGGCGTGCCGGTCCGCAGACCCCCGGGAGCCGACGACGTCCCCGATGAGGACACATTGTGAAGCCTTGTTCTTCACTCGAGCCATATGAAGATCATACCTTCATACTGAGCTGATGAAGGAATGGCCTTCCGAGTGCTGGACGATCGGCCCACGTTGAGCCGGCCTGGCGCCCGGTGAGGTCAGGAGAGGGAATTCAGGTCGATCCCACGGCGCGGCTCGGCCACACCGCGCTCGGTCGCGACGGCATCGACGAGCCGTGCCGGGGTGACGTCGAACGCCGGGTTGAACCCCGGCGACACCTCCGGGGCCAGGCGCACCCCGGCGAGCACCGTGACCTCCTCGCCCGAGCGCTCCTCGATCTCGATGCCCGAACCGTCGGCCATCGACAGGTCGACCGTCGACCACGGCGCGGCGACCATGAACGGGATGCCGGCATCGTGGCAGGCGAGCGCCACGCCGAGCGTGCCGATCTTGTTCGCGGCGTCGCCGTTGGCGGCGATCCGGTCGGCCCCGACGACCGCGAGGTCGACGAGGCCGCGCAGGATCGTCGAGGCCGCGGCACCGTCGGCCTGCACCCAATGGGGGATGCCGTCGGCGGCGAGCTCGAACGCCGTGAGCCGCGAGCCCTGGAGCAGCGGGCGGGTCTCGTCGGCGTAGACGAGCTCGAGCCGGTCGCGTGCGTGAAGCTCGCGGATGACCCCGAGCGCGGTCCCCCACGCCGAGGTCGCGAGCGAGCCGGTGTTGCAGTGGGTGAGCACCCGCAGCCGTGCCCGGTCGATTCGGGAGAGCAGCCAGTCGGCGCCGAGGCGCGACAGCTCGCGGTTGGCGGCCTCGTCGTCGGTGGCGACCCGGCGCGCGGCCTCGAGCACGACGTCGCGCCCCTGGGGCACGAGCGCGCGAACCTGGTCCACGCCCCACGCGAGGTTGACCGCGGTCGGTCGCGCGTGGCGGACCCGGTCGATCGCCGCCTGCACCCGCGTGTCGTCCCAGCCCTCGTGAGCCCCCTCGTCCATCGCGAGCACGACGCCGAGCGCCCCCGCCACACCCAGCGCGGGCGCCCCGCGGACGGCGAGCTCGGCGATCGCGACGACGAGGTCGCTCGTCGTGTCGATGCTGCGGTAGGCCGTCGTCCCGGGCAGCTGGGTCTGGTCGAGGAGGCGGACTGCGCCGCGGCCGCCGCGCCCTGCGGTGTCGTCCCACTCGATGGCGATGAGCGTCATGGCCGACACCCTATGCCGCTCCCCCCGGCCCGCCGAGAGAGCGGAACCGGTCGCCGGGGCAACCACTTCCGCACTCGCCGCGCGTCGTGTGACCGGCGCCCTTGCGTCGGGTGCCCCGCCGTGCCACGGTCAGGGTGTGGGGAGCGCCGCCCCCCACGACGACGGGCGACCTCGCAGCCGACGGTCACGACGAGCCGCCCGCCGCGGACCACTCGCGATCGGAGGAACCCAGATGGGTGCACCACGAGTCGTCGTCGGGGTCGACGGATCCCCTCTCTCCATGGCGGCCGTCACCCGTGCCGCGCAGGTCGCGAGCGCCCGCGGGCTCCCCCTGCACGTGCTGCACGCCTTCGCGGCCGACCTGCCCATGCTGGGGTTCGGCGAGCTCTCCGACGGCTCGGCGGTCGTGTCGACTCACGCCCACCGACTCGTCGCCGACGGCGTCGCCCGGGCCCACGTTGTCGACCCGACGCTCACCGTCACGACGTCGATCCGTGAGGGCTACGCCAGCCAGGCGCTCGTGGATGCCGCCCGCACCGCCGCCCTCGTCGTCGTCGGCGCCATGGGCCACGGCGTCTTCAGCCGCGCCAGTGTCGGCGCCGTCGCGATGCAGGTCGTGACGCACGCCCGATGCCCCGTGCTCGTCGTCGGCCACGAGAACACCGACCCCGCGTCCGAGGACGCCTCCGTCGTGGTCGGCGTCGACGGTTCGAAGCCGTCCCTGCGGGCCCTCGCCGCCGCGTTCGACGAGGCCGCACGCGGCAACGGCGCCCTGGCCGTCGTCCACGCCTGGGAGGCGCGCAGCGCGGCCGACCCCACCCTCGCGAGCGACTCGAGCTGGAGCGCCTACGAGGCCGAGCTCCAGCGCACCGTCGAGGCGGCCCTCACGGCCCGGCGCGCCGAGCACCCGCACGTCAAGGTCGACTACGAGGTCCTCCAGGCCGAGCCGGTGAGCGCCCTCCTCGAGCGGGCCCAGGGCGCCGCCCTCCTCGTCGTCGGCAGCCGCGGCTCCGGAGGGTTCCCGGGGCTGCACGTCGGCTCGACGGCGCTGCGCCTCATGGGCCGCAGTCCGTGCCCCATCCTGTTCACCCGCTAGGCCGGCGGCGAACCGGCTGACCCGCTGACCCCGGCGACGGCAGCGCGCCGGGGTCAGCCGTCGACCCGCTCGGTCGCGCCGAGCTGGTCGAGCACGAAGGCCCACTCCCACGCGATCTGCTCCCACGCGGCATACCGACCGCTGCGTCCCCCGTGCCCGGCCGCGATCTCGGTGCGCAGCAGCACCGGCCGCTCGACGAGGTCGCTCGTCACCGTCTCCCGCAGCCGGGTGACCCACTTGGCGGGCTCGGTGACGTACACCCTCGTGTCATGCAGGCTCGACGTCGCGAGCACCGCCGGGTAGACAGCAGCGCGCAGGTTCTCGTAGGGGGCGTACGCGCGCATCGCCGCGTAGACCTCGGGGTCCGCGAGGGGGTTGCCCCACTCCTCCCACTCCCCGACGGTGAGGGGGAGCTCGGGCTGGAGCATCGTCGTCAGTGCGTCGACGAAGGGCACGGCGGCGTGGGCCACCCTGAAACGCTCGGGAGCCAGGTTGAGCACGGCGCCGACGAGCAGCCCACCGGCAGAACCGCCTTCGAGGCCGACGCGGTCGGCCGCGAACCACCCGGCCGCGACGAGGTGGTCGACGCAGGTGAGCGTGTCGGTGAAGGTGTTCGGCTTCGCGAGCAGCTTGCCGTCGTCGTACCAGCCGCGACCCATCTCCCCGCCACCGCGAACGTGGGCCACGGCGAACACGACCCCCCGGTCGAGCAGGCTGAGCCGCGCCACCGAGAAGTAGGGGTCGGAGGAGATCTCGTAGGACCCGTACGCCGTGAGCAGACCCGGGTTGCCGCCGTCGGGCTCGACACCGACCCGGTGCACGACCGACACCGGGATCCGCGTGCCGTCGGATGCCGTGGCCCACTCCCGCCGCTCTGTGTAGTTGGCCGCGTCGAAGTCTCCGAGCACCGGCTGCACCTTGAGCACGGTGCGCTCGCGGGTCGTGAGGTCCACGTCGAGGACGGTGCGCGGGCTCGCCCACGACTCGACGACGACCTGGACTGCGACCTGGCCCGGTTCGGGGTTGTCGCCGAGCCCGATCGAGTGCACCGCCTGGTCGACCTCGACGTCCCACGGGTCGCCGTGGCCCGTCGGGCTCGCCGGGTCGCGGGGTAGCACCCGCAGCGCGGTGAGACCGCCGGTGCGCAGCGACAGCACGGATGCCGTGTCGAAGGCGTCGACCGACACGAACCGCTCGCCCTCGCCCGAGGCGAGCCACGGCATCCACTGCTCATGGCTCGTCGCGTCGAGCGGTGCCCACGCCAGGTCCGCGTCCGGCGTGTCGGTGTTGTGGACGACGAGCAGGCGGTCGCCGGCCGGTTCGACGTCGTACTCGACCCCCTCGCGGCGCGGGGCGACGACGCGCCACTCCCCCTCGGGGTCGTCCGCATCGAGGAGGTGCACCTCCGACGTCGTCTTCGAGCCGAGGCCGAGGAGCAGCCAGCGCTCGTCGCGGCTGGCGGACACGCCCATCCAGAACCGCTCGTCGTCCTCCTGGTGCACGAGGACGTCGTCGGCGGGGTCGCCCCCGACCCGGTGCCGCCACAGCTGGTGCGGGCGCCACGCGTCGTCGAGCCGGGTGTAGAAGACGAAGCGGCCGTCGCGGCTCAGCTCGACCCCGTAGCCGATGCCGGTGAGCGCCGTGTCGAGCACCTCGCCCGTCGCGACGACCCGGACCGTGAGGTCGAAGCGCTCGTCCCCCTCCGTGTCGACGGCGAAGGCGACGAGGCGGTGGTCGGCACTCACGGTGAGCGCCCCGAGCGAGAAGAACTCGCTGTCGCCCGCCTCGACGTTGCCGTCGAGGACGACCTGCTCCCCCGACACGGCCTCGGCCTCCGGGTCGGGCCGCACCGCGGGGTCGGTGAGGGGGGCACGCACCTGGGCGGCGTACTGCCGGCCCTCGACGGTGCGCGAGTAGTACCACCACGGGCCGCTCGCGACGGGCACCGAGAGGTCGGTCTCCTTGACCCGTGAGCGGATCTCCTCGAAGATCGCGTTGCGCAGGGGCGCGAGGTGCGCGGTGCGGGCCTCGGCGTGGGCGTTCTCCGCCTCGAGGTGGGCGAGCAGCGCGGGGTCCTCGAGGTCACGCATCCACGCGTAGGGGTCCTCGAAGCGGTCGCCGTGGTGCTCGCGCACGTGGGGTCGGCGCTCCGGGGTGGGGGGGACGTGGCTCGGCATGGCGTCACTGTATGTCGGTCACAGCGTCCGGCAGGTTGGTGCCCCCAACCCCCAAGGCGCCGGACGCTGCGGACCACCCCCGCAGGACGTCCGGCAGCTCGATGCCCCCAACCCCCAAGGTGCCGGACGCTGCGGGCCACCCCCGCGGGACGTCCGGCAGGTTGGTGCCCCCAGCCCCCAGGGTGCCGGACGCTGCGGGAGCAAGGAGAACGCGGCGAGGGCCGCACCCCGGGTGGGGTGCGGCCCTCGCTCGCTCCGCGGCGCTGTGTCGTTGCCTGTCAGAGCCCGGCGATGCGGTCCTCCGGCGCGGTCAAGCCGGGGTTCACCTTGAGGTAGGCGACAAGGTTGGCCAGGTCCTCGGACCCACCGAGGATGTTCGTTCCCTCGGTGAAGCCAGTGAACAGGTCCCCGCCGTTGGCGAGGAAGTTCAAGGTAGACACCCGGTACGTCGCGGCCGGATCCACCGGGACACCATCCAGCTGCATGGAGTTGGGGACGACCCTGCTGCCCTCGGGCTGTGTGGCGTCCCACTCGTACGTGAAGCCCTCGGACACACCGAGCGCCAGCATCGGGCGGCTGCCACGTGCCTCTACAGGCTGGTACTGCTGCTCGAGGATTTCCTCGATCTGCGCTCCCGTGAGGTCCATGGAGACGAGGAGGTTCCCGAACGGGGCGACGTCGTAGGCCTCGGCGTAGGTGATCTCACCCGGGGCCTCGGCGTACTTCGGCTCGAGCAGGAAGCTGGCCCGCACACCACCCACGTTCATGAAGGAGATCTGCGCTCCGCCGTTCTCAGGGGCCTCGGTGCCCCAGAGAATGGCGTCCGCCAGGAGGTCGGCCATGGGTGTCTCGACACCACGATCGCCACTCGCGTCACCGGTGATGTCCTCGCTGTTGCTGCCGACCACCTCGGCCGCCTTGGCAGCGCCAAGGGTGCTCCACTTCTCCAGGATGGCCGTCTGAGCGGGATCCGGCGTCAGCTTGTCCCTGGTGACGAGGTGGTTCTGGGCCGAGGTGCGGTTGCGTACGACGTCACCGGTGCTCTTGTCGATGACGAGCTTGGTCTCGGTGACGACCCTGCCGTAGGACGCCGCACTCGTGACGAGGCGGGGGTTGCCTTCCGGGTCGGGAACCGAGCAGACATACGGCTGGTGCGTGTGGCCTGTGACCAGGGCGTCGACATCAGGCGTCATCTGCGCGGCGATCGTGGCCACGGGGCCCGACAGGCCCTTGCACTGGTCGAAGTTACCGGACTGGTAGCCGCCCTCGTGCAGGAGGACGACGATCGCCTCCACACCCTGCGCCCTGAGCAGCGCCGCCTGCGCGTTGGCCGTCTCGACCTCGTCCTCGAACTCCACGGACGCCACGCCCGCGGGGTTGACCAAGGTCGGGGTGGCCTCGAGTGTCATCCCGATGAAGCCGATCTCGACGCCGCCGACCTCCTTGACGGACGTTCCGGGAAGGAGGGTGCCCGTGCCGTCCTTCTTGACGACGTTGGCAGCCAGCCACTGGAAGTCCGCGCCCGCGTAAGGGTCGTCGGGGAAGTAGCAGCCGTCCACGGGGTGGCACCCGCCGTCCTGCATCCGCAGGAGCTCGTCGGTACCCTCGTCGAACTCATGGTTGCCGACACTGCTGACGTCGAGGCGCATCGCGTTCAAGGTCTCGACCGACGGCTCGTCGTGGAAGATCCCGGACAGGAAGGTCGACCCCCCGATGAGGTCACCCGCGGCCACGGTCAGCGACTGGCCCTGCGGTGCCGATCCCCTCAGCGCGTCGAGCGCGCTCGACAGGTACTCGGCACCTCCGACCGCCTTCTGTGACGGGTCCTGCGTCTTGGACAGCGGCCCATCCGTGGCCTCGATGTGCCCGTGGTAGTCGTTGAACGACAGCAGCTGCACCGCCGTGAAGTTGGGGTTGCCCGTCGCGGCGGGCTTCTTGCCCTCCGCGGCGAGGGCGGGGGTGCCCGCGACGAGGGCTGCGATCGCGGTGGCCGCGATACCGGCGCCGAGGACGCGCCGACGGGTTGTGGTCATAGATGTCTCCTTGAGGGTGTACGGCGGAGCCCACCCTAGGGCCTCGGTCGGGCCGTGAGAAGGGTGCGCACCACCGAATTGCGCAGGTCACGTCGGTGACACACCTGCCGTTCGCCCACGGCCGCGCACGAGCCCGGGGCACCCGGCATCCACGGGTGACGCACCTCATACCACCGCCCGTGTTGCCCGACCGTTCAGGCAATGCAGCGTGGACCGAGGAGCACCTTGAGGTCGCCGAAGAGCGCCTCGGTGGCGTTGACCCGGAAGGCCGGGTCGAGCCGGATCTCCACGGACCGCCCCGGCTTGACGAGCCGCAGGTGCACCTCGGTCGTGCCCGGGTGGTTGGTGAGCACCCCCTTGAGCTCCTCGATGCGCTGCGAGGTGGCCCGCACCGTCTCCATCGTGACGACGACCGGCCCGCGCGGGCCATCGCTGACGTCGGGGAGCGTGAGCTCCTGCGCGTAGATCGAAACGGTGTCGTCGCGCCGGTTGACCTTGCCGCGGACGACGGCGACGGTGTCCTGCTGCAGCATCGGCCCCACCGTCATGTAGGCGCTGGGGAAGAACAGGCACTCGATCGAGCCGGCGAGGTCCTCGACCGTCGCGATCGCCCAGAGGTCGCCCTTCTTCGTGCGTTTGACCTGCAGCCCGGTGATGAGGCCCGCCACGGTGACCATCGAACCCTCGGGCCGGCCGCCCTCGTCGGCGGTGAGCGCCGCGATCTGGGTGTCGGCGTGCTGGGTGAGCACGTGCTCGACCCCGAACAGCGGGTGGTCCGAGACGTAGAGCCCGAGCATCTCGCGCTCGAAGGACAGCAGGGTCGACTTGTCCCACTCGACGCCGGGCACCTGGCTCAGGCCCATGAGGTCGGCCCCGGAGTCACCGGCCGAGTCGTCGCCGAAGGCTCCGAAGAGGCTGTCCTGGCCGATGGCCTCCTGGCGCTTGACGGCGACGAACGCGTCGACGTACTCCTCGTGGACCCGCAGCAGGCCCATCCGCGTCTCGGCGAGGCCGTCGAAGGCCCCACCCTTGATGAGCGACTCGATGGTGCGCTTGTTGCACACGACCGCCGGGACCTTCGACATGAAGTCGCGGAAGGAGGTGAAGCGGCCCTTGTCCTCGCGGGCCGCGATGATCGCCTCGACGACGTTGTGGCCGACGTTGCGGATCGCCTGGAGCCCGAAGCGGATGTCGGTGCCGACCGCGGCGAACTGCCCGATCGAGTCGTTGACGTCGGGCGGCAGCACCTTGATGCCCATCCGGCGGCACTCGCCGAGGTAGAGGGCCGACTTGTCCTTGTCGTCGCCGACCGAGGTGAGCAGCGCCGCCATGTACTCGGCGGGGTAGTTGGCCTTGAGGTAACCCGTCCAGTACGACACGAGCCCGTAGGCGGCCGTGTGCGCCTTGTTGAACGCGTAGTCCGAGAAGGGCACGAGCACGCTCCACAGCGCGGCGATCGACGCCTCGGTGAAGCCCTTGGCCTTCATCCCCTCGGAGAAGGGGACGTACTCGGCGTCGAGCACCTCCTTCTTCTTCTTGCCCATGGCCCGGCGCAGCAGGTCGGCGTTGCCGAGCGTGTAGCCGGCGAGCTTCTGGGCGATCTCCATGACCTGCTCCTGGTAGATGACCAGGCCGTAGGTCGTGCCGAGGATCGGGGCGAGCGCCTCGACCATCTCGGGCTGCAGCTTGCCCTCGAGCTGCGGGTCGAGCGGGGTGAGCGCCTGCTTGCCGTTCTTGCGCAGGGCGAAGTTCGTGTGCGCGTTGACGCCCATCGGGCCGGGACGGTAGAGCGCGAGCGCGGCCGAGATGTCCTCGAAGTTGTCGGGCTGCATCAGCTTGAGCAGGGTGCGCATGCCGCCCCCGTCGAGCTGGAAGACGCCGAGGGTGTCCCCGCGCGAGAGCAGCTCGTAGGTGGCCGGGTCGGTCATGTCCTTGGACAGCGCGTCGAGGTCGACGTCCTCGCCCCGGTTGCTGCGCACGTTCGCGATCGCGTCGTCGAGGATCGTGAGGTTGCGCAGGCCGAGGAAGTCCATCTTGACCAGGCCGAGGGCCTCGCAGCTCGGGTAGTCGAACTGGGTGATGACCTGGCCGTCCTGGAGCCGCCGCATGATCGGGATGACGTCGACGAGCGGCTCGCTGCTCATGATGACGCCCGCGGCGTGCACGCCCCACTGGCGCTTGAGCCCCTCGAGCCCCTTCGCGGTCTCGACGACCTCCTGGAGGTGCTGCTCCTGGGCGACGAGGTCGCGGAACTCCTTGCCCTCGGCGTAGCGCGCGTGCCCCGGGTCGTAGATGCCCGACAGCGGCACGCCCTTGCCCATGACGTCCGGCGGCATCGCCTTGGTCAGCTGCTCTCCGACCGAGAACGGGTGGCCCATGACCCGGGCGGCGTCCTTGACCGCCTGCTTCGCCTTGATCGTGCCGTAGGTGACGATCTGCGCGACCCGGTCGCTGCCGTACTTCTCCGTGACGTAGCGGATGACCTCACCACGGCGACGCTCGTCGAAGTCGACGTCGAAGTCGGGCATCGACATCCGCTCGGGGTTGAGGAAGCGCTCGAAGATCAGCCCGTGCGGGACCGGGTCGAGGTCGGTGATCTTCATCGCGTAGGCGCACATCGAGCCCGCGCCGGAGCCGCGGCCCGGCCCGACCCGGATGCCGTGGTCCTTGGCCCAGGTGATGAAGTCGGCGACGACGAGGAAGTACGAGGCGTAGCCCTTGGAGACGATGACCTCGGTCTCGAAGGCCGCCTGCCTCGTCGCGTAGTCGGGGATGCCGCCGGGGAAGCGCTCGTGCAGGCCGCGCTGGACCTCCTTGACGAACCAGCTCTCGGCGTTCTCGCCCGGGGGGCAGGGGAAGTCCGGCATGAACCGCCCCTCGCCCTCGGTGAACGAGACGTCGCACATCTCGGCGATGAGCAGCGTGTTGTCGCAGGCCTCGGGCAGCTCGCGCCACGTGTGCCGCATCTCGGCGGGGCTCTTGAGGTAGAAGTCGTCGGCGTCGAACTTGAAGCGACCGGGGTCCATGAGCGTCGACCCGGACTGCACGCACAGCAGCGCCGAGTGTGCGGTGGCGTCGTCGGGGTGGGTGTAGTGCAGGTCGTTCGTCGCGACGAGCGGCAGGTCGAGCTCGCGGGCGAGCCGCAGGAGGTCCTTCTGGACGCGGCGCTCGATGTCGAGGCCGTGGTCCATGAGCTCGCAGAAGTAGTTCTCGGCGCCGAAGATGTCGCGCAGGTCGGATGCCGCCTGCTTGGCGAGGTCGTACTGCCCGAGCCGGATCCGGGTCTGGATCTCGCCCGACGGGCACCCGGTCGTGGCGACGAGGCCGCGGCCGTAGCGGTCGAGCAGCTCGCGGTCGACGCGCGGCCACTTCGCGTAGACCTGGTCGAGCGAGGCCTGCGAGTCCATGCGGAAGAGGTTGTGCAGGCCGGTGTTGTCGCGCGCGAGGAGCGTCATGTGGGTGTAGGCACCCGAGCCGGACACGTCGTCGCCCGGGCTCGTGCGCTCGTCGCCCCACCTCACGCGGGTCTTGTCGGTGCGGTGCGTGCCGGGGGTGACGTAGGCCTCGACCCCGATGATCGGCTTGACCCCGGTGCCCTGCGCCTTCCTCCAGAACTCGTAGGCCCCGAAGACGTACCCGTGGTCGGTCGTGGCGAGCGCCGGCATCCCGAGCTCGGCGGCCCGGGCGAACAGGTCGCCGATCCGCGCGGCCCCGTCGAGCATCGAGTACTCGGTGTGCACGTGAAGGTGGACGAAGCTGTCCGAGCCCTTCGGCCTGCTGGTCGTCGGGGCGGGGCTCGGGGCGGTCGGGGAGGACATCGCCGACCATCCTAGGTCGCCCCGGGGACACCCCTCGGCGTGTCGTGGCCCGTGTCGTCAGAGTCGGTCGAGGGCCTGCTGGAGGTCCTGCGGGTAGCCGCTCTCGAAGGTGACCCACTCCCCCGAGCCCGGGTGCTCGAAGCCCAGCCCGACGGCGTGCAGCCACTGCCGCTCGAGCCCGAGCCGGGCGGCCAGGGTGGGGTCCCCCCCGTAGGTCAGGTCGCCGACGCAGGGGTGTCGCACCGCGGCCATGTGCACCCGGATCTGGTGGGTGCGACCCGTCTCGAGGCTGACCTCGAGGAGCGAGGCGTGGCGGAACGCCTCGAGCAGCTCGTAGTGGGTCACCGCGTGCTTGCCGGAGTCCATGACCGCGAACCGGTAGTCGTGCCCGGGGTGGCGCCCGATCGGCGCGTCGATCGTGCCGACGAGCGGGTCGGGCAGGCCCTGGACGAGGGTGTGGTACGTCTTGTCGACCCGGCGCTCCTTGAACGCGCGCTTGAGCACGGAGTAGGCCCGCTCGCTCGTGCAGACGACCATGAGCCCCGAGGTGCCCACGTCGAGGCGAGACACGATGCCCTGCCGCTCGCTCGCCCCGCTCGTGGAGATACGGTAGCCCGCCGCCTTGAGGCCGGCGAGGACGTTCGGCCCCGTCCACCCGACGCTCGGGTGTGCGGCGACGCCGACCGGCTTGTCGACGACGACGATGTCCTCGTCCTCGTGGACGACCGTCATCCCCGGCACGGGCTCGGCGACGACCTCGAGGGTCGGGCTCGCGGGGGATGCCGGGAGCTGCACCTCGAGCAGGTCGCCGGCACTGACCCGGTGGCTCTTGCCGACGCTCGCCGCGTTGACGCTGACGCCGCCGTCGGCGGCGAGGTCGGCGGCTCGGGTGCGCGAGAGCCCGAACAGGCGCGCGATCGCGGCGTCGACCCGCTCACCCTCGAGGCCGTCCGGGACGAGGACCGTGCGGGCGTCAGCCATCCGCGTGCTCGGCGCGGTGCACCGGTCCGGCGATCGAGGTGCCGCGGTAGGCCAGCACCATGATGATCCCCGCCCCCACGACGATGGCGATGTCCGCGACGTTGCCGACGAACCAGCCGAAGTAGTCGATGAAGTCGACGACGTGGCCGCGGCCCGGGCCGGGCTCGCGGAAGAAGCGGTCGACGAGGTTGCCGAGCGCGCCACCGAGCAGCAGGCCGAGGGCGACGGCCCAGGGCGTGTTGCCGACCCGGCGGGCACCGACGACGACCCACACGAGGATGGCGACCGAGACGGCCGTGAGCACCCACGTCGCGCCGTCGCCGATGGAGAAGGCCGCGCCCGGGTTGCGGATGAGGTTGAGCCTGATGCCGGAGCCGAGGAGGTCGACCTTCTCGCCCGGCGTCAGCGACCGCAGGGCCCACACCTTGGTGGCCTGGTCGAGCACGAGGACGACGGCCGCGAGCCCGAGCAGGACGGCGTACAGCCGCCGCCGGCCTGCGGACGGGTGGTCCGGGGCCGGCGTGGACGGGCTGGGGTGGACGGGCGTCAGCGGCGTTCCTGCTTCATCTTGCATGGCATGCATAGGGTCGCACGAGGAGCGGCCTGGAGCCTAAGCTTGCCGATCGGGTTGCCGCAGGACTCGCAGATGCCGTAGCTGCCGTCGTCGAGCCGCTCGAGCGCGTGCTCGGTCTGGAGGAGCATCTCGCGGGCGTTGTTGGCGAGGGAGATCTCCTGCTCGCGCTCGTAGGTCTTCGCCCCGGCGTCGGCCTGGTCGTCGCCGGCACCGTCGCCCGAGTCGCGCATGAGGTCGACGAGGTCGCTCTCGGCGTCCCGGAGCTCGGTGCGCAGCTGGGCGATGTCGTGCTCGAGCTCGGCGCGGACCTCACGCAGCTCCTTGGCGGTCCACGGCGACTCGTCGTCGCGGACGGCAAGCACCTGCTTCGCGGCCTTGCGGGGTGCGGTGGTCCGGCGTGCGGAAGCCGGGGCGGAGGGTGCGGCGTCGGTCACGGGCGTTGCCTTCCGGGGAGTGGTGGTCGTCGCGGCCGTCGCCGTCGTCGTGGTCGCGGCGGCCTTCGTGGGTCGAGCGGCCTTCGCCCCTGGAGCCTTGGCCGCCGACGTCTTGGCCGCCGGAGCCTTCTTCGCGGGCGACGTCTTGGTCGTTGCCGCCTTCGCGGAAGCCGCCGTGGTCGCCGGAGCCTTCTTCGCGGGCGACGTCCTGGTCGTCGCAGACTTCGCTGGAGCCGCCGTGGTCGCCGGTGCGGCCTTCGCCGTCGACCTCGCGGGCGTGGACGCCTTCTTCGCGGGAGCCGCCTTCGTCGTCGGCGCGGCCTTCGCCGTCGGCCTCGCGGACGCCGAGCCCTTCTTCGCGGGAGCCGCCTTCGTCGCCGGTGCGGCCTTCGCCGTCGACCTCGCGGACGCCGACGCCTTCTTCGCGGGAGCCGCCTTCGTCGCCGCAGCCCTCGTGGCCGCGGCCTTCGTGGCCGCGGCCCTCGTGGTCGTCTTCGCCGCGGGCCTGGCCTTGGTCGCCCGGGCCTTGGGTGCCGCCTTCTTCGCGGGAGCCTTCGCTGCCGAGCCCGTGGCCCTCTCCCCCGCCGCGCCCGTCGAGGAGGTGGTCGTGGACTGACCGCCCCGGCCCCCGACCGCCTTGCGCGCCGTCGCGGCGGCCTGCCTGGCCACGGACAACGCGAGCTTGGCAACCATGTGGACCCACTTCCCGGGTGAACGCCGGGGCTCCGTCGGCCCTGACTGGTGGGGCGAGGATACGGGGTGCGCCTGCCTGCCTCAACGGCGGCACGCGGATGCGGAGCGGTCCCGTCGCCCCAGCACCCGGGGCGCGGACGGGGACGACGGGCCCGGCCACGTGGCCGGGCCCGTCGTCGGGTCGTCGCGCTCGGGCGTCAGCCCTGGTGCTCGGGCTGGGGCTGCGCGGCCTCCTCGTCCTGTGCCGCCTCGTCCGTCGCAGCGTCGGCACCGGTGTTCTTGAGCTCGGCGAGCTGGCCCTGGATGTAGGTGTGCAGCCGCGAGCGGTAGTCGCGCTCGAACCCACTCAGCTCCTCGATCTTGCGCTCGAGCAGGCCACGCTCACGGCCGAGCTCCTCGAGCACCGCCGCCTTCTTCTGCTGGGCCTCGGCGACCATCCCGGTCGAGCGCTCGCGAGCCTCCGTGAGCATCTCCTCGCGCTGGGCGGTCGCGGTCGAGAGCATCTCGTCGCGCTGGGCGGTCGCCGTCGACACCATCTCCTCGCTCTCGGCGGTCGCGGTCGAGAGCATCTCGTCGCGCTGGGCCGTCGCGGTCGAGAGCATCTCGTCGCGCTGGGCCGTCGCGGTCGAGAGCATCTCGTCGCGCTGGGCGGTCGCCGTCGAGAGCATCTCGTCGCGCTGGGCGGTCGCCGTCGAGATGAGCTCGTCGTGCTGCGCCTGGGCGGTGCTGATGAGCTCGTCGTGGCGGGCCTGACCGGTCGACACGAGCTCGTCGTGGCGACGCTGGCCCTCGGCCACGAGCTCGTCACGCCGGGCCTCACCGGCCGAGACGTGCTCGTCGTGCAGCCGCTGGGCGAGGGCGATGACCCCGGCGGCGCTGGCGCCACCTCCCGCACCGGCGAGGGCGGCGGCGCCGGAGGCACCGTCGGCGTCGGACTGGGCCCGCTCCGCGGCGGCGCGCTCGGCCTCCTCGGCCCGGCTCTCCGCAGCCGCGATCCGGTTCTGGGCGTCCTGCTCGACCTCCTGGAGGCGGGCGCGCAGGGTCACGAGCTCCTCGTCGGTCTGCGAGCCGGCCGCCTCGCGGGCGGCTGCACGCTCGGCGTCCTCCTGCTGGAGGCGGGCGGCCTCCTGCTCGCGCTCGGTCCGCAGGGCCGCCAGCTCGTCACGGCTCGTGCCGAGGTCTTCCTCGAGCTCCTGCACCCGGGTCTGGAGCTGCCCGGCGCGCTCCTCGAGCTGGGTGTTGGCGGCCTCGAGGGCCGTCGCCCTCTCCACGGCCTCGGCGGTCTGGGCCTCGAGCTCGGCGTTGCGGTGCTCGAGCTGGCCGACCCTGCCCTGCAGCTCGGCGTTGCGCACCTCGATGTCGCCGCTCTTGTTCTCGAACTCGCCGAGGCGGGCGGTGAGCTCGCTGTGCGTGCCCTCGAGCTCGCTCACCTTCGCGGTGAGGTCACTGCGGGTGCCCTCGAGCTCGGCGACCCGGGCGGCGAGCGTGGCGTTCTTCGAGCGCAGCTCGTCGAGGTCCTTGGTGGCGGCGCCGGGCACCTGGCTCGTGACCGGCATCCCCTTGCCCTCGAGCACGGTGTCGAGCTCGCCGCGCAGGTCGTCGGACTCCTTGGTCATCCGGCGCATCTCGGCGACGATGTCGTCGAGGAAGTCATCGACCTCGCGCTCGTCGTACCCCCGACGGAACTGGGTCTGGGTGAACGTCTTGTTGAGGACGTCCTCGGGCGTGAGAGCCATGTTCAACTCCTGTGGGCGGCCAGTGGGTCTCGGTCACCGGTCCGGTGCACGAGCGCACGGGGGCGCGGGGAGGCACCGGTTCCGGACTTGTCAGACTACGCGAATTGGCCCTGCCGGCGTCAGCCGGTGAGTTGCGCACCACTCCACGGGCTCTCGTCCCCGCCGGCGCCGACCGCGGCCGGCCGCCCGGGTTCCCTTGGGGCAGAACACTCCTCAGAGGATGAGAAGGAGGATGTAGACGAGGAAGAACAGGACCATGAACGACAGGTCGATCGAGACCCCGCCCAGCCGCAACGGGGGGACGACCTTGCGCAGGGCCCGCAGCGGCGGCTCGGTGAGCGTGTAGACGGGCTCGGCGACGAGCAGCGCGGCACCGCGGGGTCGCCACTCGCGCGCGAAGATGCGGATCCAGTCGAAGACGACGCGCCCGATGAGCACGAGGAAGTACAGGAAGACGACGAAGTGCAGGACCCCGCGCACGGCATTCATGGCAGGCAGTGTGACCGACGTGGCTGGGCGCCCCGGAACGCGGGGGTCGTCAGCTCTGGTTGAACACGCCGCGGCCGGGGACCACCGGGCCCTCCTCGGCGTTGACCTCGACGGTCTCGGGCGAGAGGAGGAAGACCTTGGAGGTGACCCGCTCGATCGAGCCGTGCAGCCCGAAGACGAGCCCGGCCGCGAAGTCGACGAGCCGCTTGGCGTCGGCGTCGCTCATGTCGGTGAGGTTCATGATGACCGGCACGCCGTCGCGGAAGTTCTCGCCGATCGTCTTCGCCTCGTTGTACGTGCGCGGGTGGATCGTCGTGATCCGGGAGAGGCCCCCCACCTCGGGCTGGCTCACGACGTGCGCCACCGCGTGCCGGGTGGGCAGGTGGGTCACCTCGGCGCCCCGGTGCTCGGGGCGCTCCTCGACGGGGTCGGGGTGCTCGGCGTGCTCGTCGTAGCCCTCGTAGTACTCGTCGTCATAGCGACCCTGGTCCTCGGCGAGGCCCAGGTAGACCATCGTCTTGCGCAGCGCGCCTGCCATTGAGTGCTCCTCGGTCGTCGGCCCCGCCCATTCGGCGCCGTGCGTCGTGACCGAAGTTACCGGTGGGACTCGCGAGATCCGAGGATTGCCGAGCCGACACGCAGGTGTGTCGCTCCCTCGGCGACGGCCGCCTCGAGGTCGCCGCTCATCCCCGCGGAGATCCACGTCGCCGCCGGGTGGTCCGCGCGGATGCCGTCGCTCACCCCACGCAGGCGGGCGAAGGCCGGGCGCGGGTCGGCTCCGAGCGGCGCCACCGCCATGACCCCGCGCAGGCGCAGCGACGCCGAGCCGGCGACGAGGTCGGCGAGGGCCGGCACCTCCGGGACCGCGACGCCACCGCGCCCCTCGGCGGCGTCGAGCGCGACCTGCACGGTGACGTCGAGGACCCGGCCGGATGCCGTGGCGGCTCGGTCGAGCGCCCGCACGAGCTTGGGCCGGTCGACCGACTGCACGACGTCGGCGTAGTGGGCGACCGAGGACGCCTTGTTGCTCTGCAGCTGCCCGATGAAGTGGACGGTGAACAGGTCGCGGCGGGTGACCTCGGCCATCTTGGCCGCCGCCTCCTGGTCGCGGTTCTCGCCGATGTCGGTGACGCCGAGCCCGACGAGGAGGTCGATGTCGGAGGCCGGGAAGAACTTCGTGACGACGACGAGGGCCAGGGGGTCCTCGCGCCCGGCGGCGCGCCGGGCCCGGTCGATGCGCGCGTGCACCGCGGCGAGGTGCGAGGCGAGCTCGGCCCGGCGCGCGCTCGACGGCTGCGGCAGGGAGGCCCCGGTCACGCCACACCCCTCGCGACGACGCCGGCGAACCGGCCGGTGCGACCGTCGCGACGGTACGAGTAGAGGTCGTCGCGCTCGCGGGAGCAGCCCGGCACCCAGCGCACGGCGACGTCGGCCTCGTGCAAGGCGGCCACCACCCCGGCGGCGACGTCGACCGCGGGCGTCCCCGTCCACGAGACGGCGGCGCTCACCGGCTGGACCCGGGCGGCGGCGTCGCGCAGCTCGGCCGGCACCTCGTAGCAGCGTCCGCACACCGCGGGCCCGACGACGGCATCCACCTCGCCGGCGCCGAGGTCGCGCATTGCCTCGAGGGCCCGCCCGACGACGCCGGCGACCAGGCCCGGGCGGCCGGCGTGGACCGCCGCGACGACGCCACCCGTCCCCGAGAGCAGCACCGGGACGCAGTCAGCGACGAGTGCCGCGAGGGCCACCTCGGTCGACGTCGTGACGACGGCGTCGCACGCGGGCGGCTGGTCCGGTACGTCGTCGACGACGACGACGTCGGCCCCGTGGCACTGCTCCATGTAGACGACCGGGCGTCCGAGCGCCTCGGCGAGCAGGGCGCGGTTGTGCGCGACGGCACCCGGGTCGTCGTCGACGTGGGCACCGAGGTTGAGCCCCGCGTACGGCCCCTCGCTCACCCCACCCACCCGGTCGGTGACGGCGCGGACCACCCCGCTGCGCTGCTCATGCCAGGCGAACACCCCCCCACCGTACGTCCGGAGGGCACCGCGTCCCGGACAACCCTTCGACGACACACGCGGCACATCCCGCAGCACCCTGCCCCGCGACATGCCGAGGGGCGGGCCGGAGAACCGGCCCGCCCCTCGTGCTCGCGTCGGGGACGGTTACTTGAGGAAGTCCGGGACGTCGAGGTCGTCGTTCTCGTCGAACGTCACGGTGCGCGGCGGCCCCTGCGCCGGCTGGGGCTGGCGCGCGGGCTCGACGTGCGCGTCGACCCGCTCGGTGCGCACCGCCGGCTCCTCGGCGGCCGGCTCGGGCTGCTCCGGCGGGGCCGGCGTCGGCGCCGACCGGTGCCCGTTGACGGCGGGCGTCGGCGTCGGGGTCGGGACCGAGCGGCCCTGCACGGTGCCGAGCGCGCGGTCGTCGGCGCGGTGCTGGGGCGCCCCGCCGTCGAACCCGGCGGCGATGACGGTGACCCGCACCTCGTCGCCGAGCGCGTCGTCGATGACCGCACCGAAGATGATGTTCGCCTCGGGGTGCGCGGCCTCCTGGACGAGGCGGGCCGCCTCGTTGATCTCGAACAGGCCGAGGTCGCTGCCGCCCTGGATGGAGAGCAGGACACCGTGGGCGCCGTCGATGCTCGCCTCGAGGAGCGGGCTCGAGATCGCGAGCTCGGCCGCCTGGACGGCGCGGTCCTCGCCCCGCGCGGAGCCGATGCCCATGAGGGCCGAGCCGGCACCCTGCATGACCGACTTGACGTCGGCGAAGTCGAGGTTGATGAGCCCCGGCGTCGTGATGAGGTCGGTGATGCCCTGGACACCGGAGAGCAGCACCTGGTCGGCGCTGCGGAACGCGTCGAGCATCGACACACCCCGGTCGCTGATCGACAGGAGTCGGTCGTTCGGGATGACGATGAGGGTGTCGACCTCCTCGCGCAGCGCGGCGATGCCCGTCTCGGCCTGGTTGGCCCGGCGCCGGCCCTCGAAGGTGAACGGGCGGGTGACGACACCGATCGTCAGGGCGCCCAGGCCCTTGGCGATGCGGGCAACGACGGGCGCGCCCCCGGTGCCGGTGCCACCGCCCTCACCCGCGGTGACGAAGACCATGTCGGCCCCCTTGAGGACCTCCTCGATCTCCTCCGCGTGGTCCTCGGCGGCCTTCTTGCCGACCTCGGGGTCGGCGCCGGCGCCGAGCCCGCGGGTCAGCTCGCGGCCGACGTCGAGCTTGACGTCGGCATCGCTCATGAGGAGCGCCTGGGCGTCGGTGTTGACCGCGATGAACTCGACGCCCTTGAGGCCGACCTCGATCATCCGGTTGATGGCGTTGACACCGCCGCCGCCGATGCCGACGACCTTGATGACGGCGAGGTAGTTCTGGGGTGCTGCCACGATGCGGGCCTTCCACTGGTCTTTCACTGGGTCCGAGGATCACCTGGGACGGAGTCGGTCGGGTCGTGCTGTGTTCCGAAACCCTCACCCTGAGGTTGACAGTCATGGTGTGGTCGCGGTTCGATGGGTCGACGCTAGGTCGGGCCGCGGGGTCAGGCAAAGAGGCGGTGGGCGTGTCGCGACATCCCCTCGGGAAATCCTCGCACGTGAGTGATCTCTGGTCACATCCGCCCCATGCGTCCCACCAGTCACACGGAGCACAGCAGGTTGGGGAGTGAGGCCCGGTCACTCCGAGGAAGTGGGGCCCGGCCACTCCCAGGAAGTGGGGCCCGGTCACTCCGACGAAGTGGGCCCGGGGAGTTGGGGCCGGGTCAACTCCCAGAGAGAGCCGGGTCACTCCCAGGGAGGCCCGGGTCAGCCGCTCAGCGGGTGACGGGGGTGTCGGGGGCGCTGACGTCGATGACCTTGGCCTTCGTCGGGAGCAGCGCGGCGAGGATCGCGACCTTGCGCTCGGAGTCCTCGCCGCCGCCCCAGACGACAGTGCGCTTGCCCAGGGTGAACGTCACGAGGTTCGCGCTGCTCACGGTGATCCCGGAGACCTGCGGCGCCAGGTCGCTCGGCAACGCCTCGAGGAGGGCGAGGGACGCCTGGAGCGCCTCGCGGGTCGTTCCCCGCGATCCGGCCGCCGTGACGACCGGCACGCCCTTCGGCGCGGTCCGCACGACGCGGAACGACACCCCTTCGGCATCCACGACCTCGAGTCGACCTTCAGGGTTGCGCACGACGATCGCGGGCGTGCGCTCGACGACCTCGACGCTCAGCGTGCGCGGCCACGACCGGCGCACCGACACCTCGGCGATGGTGACGCGGGACCGCACCCGGTCTGCGACGGCGTCGGTGTCGACCCGGGCGAGCGGGGTGCCGGGCGCGACCTCGACGAGCTCGGCGACCGCCTCGGCCTCGGTGCCGGTCGTGCCGGTCACGTCGACCTCCTCGACGCCGAACACCGTGCTCCACCCGAGCACCCAGACGAGGCCGGCGACGACCCCGACGGCGAGCGCCGTGAGCAGCGCCCGGCGCCAGGGCCGGCGCCGGTTGGACAGCGCCCTCTCCCGGAACCGGTTGGCGGCGGACGCCACGCCGTGCTCGGTCGCGGTGCCGTCGGTGCGCAGGCTCACGGGGGCCCCCCGCCGGCCCGCCGCCGCAACCCCTCGAGGACGAGCGGGGCGAGCGCCGTGACGTCGCCGGCCCCGACGGTGAGCACGAGGTCCCCGGGCCGGGCCGCCCCGACGACGGCGGCGACGGCCTCGTCACGGGTCGCCCCGACGACCACGGTGCGCTCCCCCGGCAGGTCGGCGAGCGGGTCGCCGACGAGGGCCGAGGTCACGCCGTCGAGGGGTGCCTCGCGCGCGCCGTAGACGTCGAGGATGACGACCTGGTCGGCCGGGGCGAGGGCGCGGGCGAAGTCGGCCGCGAAGTCGCGGGTGCGGGAGTACAGGTGCGGCTGGAAGACGACGCGCAGCGAGCCCGGGCCGGCGCGGCGCACGACCTGCGCGGCGGTGCCGACGACCGCGGCGACCTTCGCCGGGTTGTGCGCGTAGTCGTCGACGACGGTGACGCCCTCGACCTCGCCGCGCACCTCGAAGCGGCGGCGGGCACCGCCGAAGCCGGAGAGGCCGGAGAGCACGGCATCCGGGTCGGCGCCCAGCCCGCGGACCGCGGCGAGGTAGGCGCCGCACGCGTCGAGGACGTTGTGCTCGCCGGGCACGAGGAGGTCGAGGGTGCGGTCGGCGCCCTCGTCACGCAGGACGGAGCGGGTGCCGAGCCCGTCGGCGGTCGTGCCGAGCACGCGCAGGTCGCTGCCCTCGCCGTAGCCGTAGGAGACCACGGTGCGCCCACCGCGGCGGCGCAGGTCGTCGCCGAGGCGCCGCGACCCCGGGTCGTCGTGGCAGACGACGACGAGGCCGCCCTCCGGGACGGTCGCGGCGAACCCGGCGTAGGCATCGGCGACCTGCTCCGCGGTGCCGTAGAAGTCGAGGTGGTCGGGCTGCACGTTCGTCACCACCGCGACCTCGGGACGGTAGACGAGGAACGACCCGTCACTCTCGTCGGCCTCGACGACGAACGCGGGGCCGGCGCCGAGCGTGGCGTTCGTGCCGAGTTGCGCGATCTCACCGCCCGAGGCGAACGACGGGTCGGCCCCGGCGGCGACGAGCCCGACGACGAGCATCGAGGTCGTCGTCGTCTTGCCGTTCGCGCCGGCGACGGCGACCCGGCGCGAGCCCTCCATGAGCGCGGCGAGGGCCTGCGCGCGGTGGAGGACCCGCAGCCCCGCGGCACGCGCGGCCGCGAGCTCGACGTTGTCGTCGCGGATCGCCGACGACACGACGACGGTGTCGACGGCCTCGAGGTGGGCCGGGTCGTGGCCCACGTGCACGCGGGCCCCGCTGTCGCGCAGCGCGTGCAGCGTCGCGCCGTCGGCGGCGTCGGAGCCGCTCACCGTGACGCCACGGGCGAGGAGGAGGCGGGCGACGGCGGACATGCCGGCACCGCCGATCGCGATGAGGTGCACCCGCCCGAGGTTCGCCAGCGGTGGCACGGGCGCGGTGAAGTCGAACCGGGCCGGGGGTCGGGCCACGGTCAGCGCCCCCCGGCGGCGGCCGCGACGACGAGGTCGGCGAGCAGCTCGTCGCCGCCGCGCTCCCCGACCGAGGCGGATGCCGTGGCCATCGTCGCGAGCCGGGCCGGGTCGAGGGCGAGCGGGCGCACGACCTCGTCGACCCAGGCCGCGGACACCCGCGCGTCGTCGACGAGCAGCCCTCCCCCGGCCGCGATGACGGCCGCGGCGTTGAGCCGCTGCTCACCGTTGCCGATCGGCAGCGGGACGTACACGGCGGGCAGGCCGACCGCGGTGAGCTCGCACACGGTGTTGGCCCCGGACCGGGCGACGACGAGGTCGGCGGCGGCGTAGGCGAGGTCCATCCGGTCGCAGTACGGCAGGACGACGTACGGCGCACCGCTCGCCCCCTCGGGGACGAACTCCTTGCCGGTGCCCGCCACGTGGAGCACCTGGACGCCGGCCGCCGAGAGGGCGGCGGCCGCCCCGGCGAAGGCCTCGTTGAGGCGCTGGGCACCGAGCGAGCCGCCGGTGACGAGCACGGTGGGGGCGTGGGCCAGCCCGAAGTGGGCCCTCGCCTCGGCACGGCGCGCCATGCGGTCGAGCGTCGAGATCTCGCGCCGCAACGGCATCCCCGTGACGGTCGCACGGGGCAGGGCCGTGCCCGGAAAGGTGACGCCGACTCCGGCGGCAACGCGGGCGCCGAGCCGGTTCGCCAGGCCCGGGCGGGCGTTCTGCTCGTGCACGACGACGGGGGTGCCGTGGCGCCGTGCGGCGAGGTAGGCGGGGGTGGAGACGTAGCCGCCGAAGCCGACGACGACCTCGGCCGCGGTGCTGTCGATGGCGTGCTCGGCGGCCCGGACCGCCCGGCGCAGGTTGCCCGGGAGGCGCAGGAGGTCGCCGGAGGGACGCCGCGGGAAGGGCACCTTCGGCACCTCGAGGAGCGGGTAGCCGCGCTCGGGGACGAGGCGTGCCTCCAGGCCCGCCGCCGTGCCGAGCGCGGTGAGGCGGATGCCGGGGTACCGCCGGCCGAGGCAGTCGGCGAGGGCCAGCAGCGGTGAGACGTGCCCGGCGGTGCCGCCCCCCGCGAGGAGCACCGACCGGGGGCCGTTGGCGGTCATGAGCGGGCCCGCCGCAGCCGGCCCACTCCGGGCAGCACCGCGAGCGAGCGGCGCAGCGTCGACGGCCGCGCGGCCAGCGCCTCGGCGCATCCCGGCTCGGAACGGGCGAAGGACAGCAGGACGCCGAGCGCGAACATCGTCGTGACGAGCGAGGACCCACCGGACGACACGAGCGGCAGCGGCACGCCGATGACGGGCAGGAGGTTGATGACGGCTCCGATGTTGATGAGGGCCTGGACGACGATCCACGTCATGATGCCGGCGGTCGTGACGCGCACGAAGAAGTCGTCGGTGCGCATGACGAGCCGGTGGCACGCGAGGGCCAGGCCGGCGAAGAGGACGAGGACGGCGAGGGTGCCGGGCAGGCCGAGCTCCTCGCCGATGATCGCGAAGATGAAGTCGTTGTGCGGCTCGGAGAGCAGGCCCCACTTCTCGCGGCTGGCGCCGAGGCCGAGGCCGAACCACCCGCCGTCGGCGAGGGCGAAGCGACCGTGGATGGGCTGGCGGGCCGCCCCCCACTCGTCGGTGTTCCGCCCGAGCCACACGTCGAGGCGGCCGAGCCGGTTCGGGCTCGTCACGACGAACGCGACGGCCATGGCGACGAAGGGGATGCCCGCGAAGGCGAACCAGCGCATCGGAATCCCGGCCGCGAAGAGCACCCCGGCGACGATCGCGCCGAGGATGAGCACGGTGCCGAGGTCGTGGCCGAGGACGACGGCCCCGATGCTCAGGGCGGCGATGGGGACGAGGTAGGGCACGAGCACGTGGGAGAACGCGTGCAGCGTCCTGCGCTTGGCGGCGAGCACGAGGCCACCGGCGAGCACGAGCCCCACCTTGACGACCTCCGAGGGCTGCACGGTGACCGGGCCGAGGCGCAGCCAGTTCCGGTTGCCGTTCACCTCGTGGCCGAGCGGGGTGAGCACGAGCAGCTGGAGCACGATCGCGACGACGAGGACGGGCAGGGCCAGGCGCTTCCACCCCCCCACCCGGATCCGCGAGGCGACGACGAGCACGACCGCGCCGATCGCCGCGAACATCGCCTGGCTGAGGAAGATCGAGTAGGCCGAGCGGGTGCTGCCGGTGAGCGAGACGATCGACGACGCCGACAGCACCATGATGAGCCCGAAGACGACGAGGGCCGTCGTGACGAAGACGAGGAGGTAGTACGTCGCGACCGGCGAGTCGAACCGGGCGAGCCAGCCCGTGGCACGAGCCTCGTCACGGGTGCTCGCGCGCGCCGGTGCGGTCGCGCTGCTCACCGGCTACTCCCCCGCGGCGAGCCGGCCGACCGCGCCGGCGAAGGCGTCACCGCGGGCGCCGTAGTCGGCGAACATGTCCATGGACGCGGCGGCGGGTGCGAGGAGGACGACGTCCCCCTCGCGCGCGAGCGCCAGGGCCTCCCTCACCACCAGGTCCATGGCTCCAGTGTCGGTGCGCTCGACGTCGACGACGGGGACATCGGGCGCGTGTCGGGCGAGAGCCTGGGCGATCGCCGCCCGGTCCCGGCCGATGAGCACCGCCGCGCGCAGCCGGCCGGCGGCCGCCGCGACGAGCTCGTCGACGTCGGCCCCCTTGAGCAGCCCGCCCGCCACCCACACGACGTTCTCGTAGGCGAGGAGGCTGGCCCGCGCCGCGTGCGGGTTGGTCGCCTTGGAGTCGTCGACCCACCGCACGCCGCGGACCGTGCCCACCTCGGCGATGCGGTGCGGCTCGGGGACGAAGGCCCGCAGCCCGGCGCGCACCGCGGCGGCCGGGACGCCGTGCGCCCGGGCGAGGGCGGCCGCCGCGAGGGCGTTCGCGACGAGGTGCGGGGCCGGCGGGGGGCCGCCACCGCTCAGGTCGTCGAGGGTCGCGAGCTCGGCCGCCGAGGTGCGGCGCTCCACGACGAAGGCCCGGTCGGCGAGGACGTCGTCGACGAGCCCGACCTCGGACGGGCCCGGCACGCCGAGCGTGAACCCGACCGCGCGGCATCCCTCCTGGACGTCGGCCGCCTCGACGAGGCGCCGGGTGCGCTCGTCCTCGACGTTGTAGACGCAGGCGACCTCGGTGTTGGCGTAGACCCGGCCCTTCGCGGCGGCGTACTCGTCGAGGGAGCCGTGCCAGTCGACGTGGTCGGGCGCGACGTTGAGGCACACCGAGGCCCGCGGGGCGAGCGAGTGCGACCAGTGCAGCTGGAAGCTCGACAGCTCGACGGCGATGACGTCGAACGGCTCGGGGTCCATGACGGCCTCGAGGACGGGCGTGCCGACGTTGCCGGCGCTGCACGCGCGCAGCCCTGCGGCCCGCAGGATCGAGGCGAGCATCTGCACGGTCGTCGTCTTGCCGTTCGTGCCGGTGACCGTGAGCCACGGGGCGGCGCCCTCGCGCGGGCGCAGCCGCCACGCGAGCTCGACCTCCCCCCACACCGGGATGCCGGCCGCGGCGGCGGCCGCGAGGAGCGGCTGGTCGGGCCGCCAGCCCGGGGAGGTGACGACGAGGTCGACGGGGGCGGACGGCATCCGCTCGACCGCGCCGGGGCCGAGGTCGAGGCGGGCGCCGAGGACGTCGAGGATGCGGGCGCGCTCGGACATCGCCGAGCCCTCGGCCGGTGCCGCTCCGTCGACGACGAGCACGACGGCGCCTCGCTCGAGGAGGGCGTCCGCGGCCGCGAAGCCGCTGACGCCGAGACCGGCGACGACGACGTGCAGCCCGGACCAGTCGGCGTCGCGGTGGGTCAGGGTGGCGAGCCGGTCGGTGGTGCCGCCGCTCATCCGGCCCCCACGACCCACTCGGCGTAGAAGAGGCCGAGCCCGAGGGCGACGAAGAGCCCGGCGATGATCCAGAACCGGATGACGATCGTCACCTCTGCCCAGCCGAGCAGCTCGAAGTGGTGCTGCAGGGGCGCCATCCGGAACACCCGTCTCCCGGTCGTCTTGAAGCTCGCGACCTGGATGATGACCGAGAGGGTGATCGTGACGAACAGCCCGCCGAGGATGACGATGAGCAGCTCGGTGCGGGTGAGGATCGCCAGGCCGGCGAGCCCGCCGCCGAGGGCCAGGGACCCCGTGTCGCCCATGAAGATCTTGGCCGGTGAGGCGTTCCACCACAGGAAGCCGAAGCACGCCCCCATGCCGCAGGCGGCGACGATGGCGAGGTCGTGCGGGTCGCGCACCTCGTAGCACTTCGTGCCCGGGTTCCACTGGCAGTTCTGGTTGAACTGCCAGATGCCGATGAGCACGTAGGCCGCGAAGACCATGACCGAGGCCCCCGTGGCCAGGCCGTCGAGGCCGTCGGTGAGGTTCACGCCGTTCGACGTGCCGGCGACGATGATGTTGGCCCAGATGACGAAGAGGATGACGCCGACGAGCGCCCCCATGAAGGCGAGGTCGAGGCCGGTGTCGCGCACGAACGAGATCGACGTCGAGGCCGGGGTGCGGAAGGCCTCGTTGGGGAACTGGAGCGCGAGGATCGCGAAGACGACGGCGACGAGGGTCTGCCCGGCGAGCTTCTCGCCCGAGCGCAGGCCCAGGCTGCGCTGCTTGCTGATCTTGATGTAGTCGTCGAGGAAGCCGACGAAGCCGAGGCCGGTCATGAGGAACAGCACGAGCAGGCCGCTGACCGTCGGCCCCTGCCCCGTGACGAGGTGCGCCACGGCGTAGGCGACGAGGGAGCTCGCGACGATGACCGTGCCGCCCATCGTCGGTGTGCCGCGCTTCGTGTGGTGCGACGTGGGGCCGTCGTCGCGGATGAACTGGCCGTAGCCCTTGCGCACGAGGAAGCGGATGAACATCGGGGTGCCGAACAGCGCGATGACGAGCGACACGACGGCCGCGATGAGGACAGCCTTCACGTCAGGTCCTCTCGCTGCCCGGCCAGTCGGTCACCGAGCAACCGTAGTCCGGCGTCGCGGCTGGACTTGAACAGGACGACGTCGCCGGGGCGCAGCTCGGTGTCGAGGAGGTCGTGGGCGGCGTCCGCGTCGGGGACGGTGCGGACCCGGGTGCCCCCGACGTCCGGCAGGTCGGGGGTCGGGACCCCCGACCTGCCGGACGTTGCAGGGTGGTCGAAGGCGTCGCGAGCACCGGCGGCCAGCGCCGCGGCCGCCTCGCCGACGACGACGAGCTCGTCGACGCCGTGGGCGACGACGTCGGCGCCGACCTGCGCGTGCAGCACCTCCGACTCGTCGCCGAGCTCGAGCATCGTGCCGAGGACGGCCCAGGTGCGCCGCCCCTGACCCATCCGTTCCAGGGCGGCGAGCGCGGCGCGCATCGAGTCGGGGTTGGCGTTGTAGGCGTCGTTGACGAGCGTGACGCCGTCGGCGCGTTCGACGACCTCCATCCGCCACCTGCTCACCGGCCGGGCGGACTCGAGTGCGGCGCAGACCTCCTCGAACGGCATCCCGAGCTCGGTGGCGACCGCGAGCACCGCGAGGGCGTTGCCGACGTGGTGGCGCCCGACGAGGCCGAGCCGCACGACGCGCGTGCCCTGCGGGGCGTGCACGGTGAACGTGGGGCGGCCGCCCGCGTCGAGCTCGACGTCGCCGGCGCGCACCTGGGCGTCCTCGGCCTCGCCGACGAGCACGACCCGAGCCGTCGTCACGGCGGCCATGTCCCGCACCACGGGGTCGTCGGCGTTGAGGACCGCGACCCCGTCCGCCGGCAGGGCGGCGACCAGCTCGGCCTTCGCGGTGGCGATGGCCGCGCGGGAGCCGAACTCCCCGACGTGCGCCGTGCCGACGTTGAGCACGACCCCCACCCGCGGCGGGGCGACCCGGGCGAGGTGGGCGACGTGGCCGATGCCGCGCGCGCCCATCTCGACGACGAGGAACCGGGTCCCGCTCGTGACGCGGCACACCGTGAGCGGCACGCCGATCTCGGAGTTGTACGACCCGACGGGCGCGACGGTGGGCCCCGCCCCGGCCAGGACGGTCCCGAGGAGGTCCTTCGTGCTCGTCTTGCCGGACGACCCGGTGATGCCGACGACCGCGAGCCCGGGCACCCTCGCGACGACCTCGCGGGCGAGCGCCCCGAAGGCGAGCTCGGTGTCGTCGACGACGACGCACGGCACGCCCTCGACCGGCCGGCTCACGAGGGCGGCGACGGCCCCGCGCTCGACGGCGCCGGCGACGAAGTCGTGGCCGTCGGCGTGCTCGCCGAGCCGGGCGACGTAGAGGCTGCCCGGCCCGGCCTCGCGCGAGTCGGTGACGACGGGGCCGTCGACGACGACGGCGTCGGGGCGCACACCGGACGGGACCTCGAGGCGGCCACCCGTGGCGCGCGCGACCTCGGCGAGGGTGAGGGCGATCACGCCGGGCCCACCCCCGCGGCGAGTCGCAGCGCCTCGACGAGCTCGGCCCGGTCGTCAAAGGGGTGCACGACCCCGCCGACGTCCTGGCCCCGCTCGTGCCCCTTGCCGACGACGGCGACGGTGGCGTCCGGGCCGTCGGCCCACACGGCGTCGACGGCGGCCCGGATCGCCCTGCCTCGGTCGCCGACGACGAGGACGAGGACGTCCGGCCGCCCCTCCGCCCGGACCGACTCCACCCCCTCGAGCACCGCCGCGCGGATCGTGGCGGGGTCCTCGGAGCGGGGGTTGTCGTCGGTGACGACGACGACGTCGGCGACCTGCGCCGCGGCGGCGCCCATCGCGTGCCGCTTGTCGCGGTCGCGGTCGCCCCCGGCGCCGGTGACGCACACGAGGCGGCCCGGGGTCGAGGGACGCAGGGCCTGCAGGGCGGCGCGGATCGCCTCCGGCGTGTGCGCGTAGTCGACGACCGCCCGGGGCGCACTCGTCCCCACGGGGGCGGCGACGGCCTCCATCCGGCCGGGGACGTGGGGGTCGGTGAGGACGGCGTCGCCGACGGCCCCGGCATCCTCCCCGAGGAGCACGAGGGCGGCGGCGGCCATCGCCGTGTTCGTCACGTTGAAGCCTCCGGGAAGGCTCGACCTCAGCTTGAGGTCCACCCCGTCGGCGCCGAGGCGGAAGGCGGACGGGTCGTCGGGGTCGACGGTCACCCGCCAGTCGGCGTCGGCCGTGCTGCCGATCGTCGAGACAGGGATGCCGGCGCGCTCGACGAGGCGGCGCCCCCACGGGTCGTCGACGCACACGAGGCCCTGCCGGGCCCGTTCGGGGGTGAACAGCGACGCCTTCGCGGCGAAGTAGTCGTCCATGTCCGCGTGGAAGTCGAGGTGGTCCTGCGAGAGGTTCGTGAAGAGGGCGACGTCGTAGCGCACCCCGTCGACCCGGTGCTGGGCGAGGGCGTGGCTCGAGACCTCCATGACGCACGTGTCCAGGCCCCGCTCGGCCATGACCGCGAGGAGCGCGTGCAGCTCGGGCGACTCGGGCGTCGTGCGCACGCTGCCGACCCGCTCGTCCCCGATGCGGGTCTCGACGGTGCCGATGAGGCCCGTGCTGCGACCCATCGCCGTGAGCGCCGAGTGGACGAGGTGGGCGGTCGTCGTCTTGCCGTTCGTCCCGGTGATGCCCACGAGGCGCAGGGACAGCCGCTCGGTGCCGAAGACCCGGGCGGCGACGGCCCCGAGCACCGACCGGGGGTGCTCGACGACGAGGACGGGCAGGGCGACGCCGGCGTCGTGCACCCGCTGCACCCCCGCGGCGTCGGTGAGCACGGCGACGGCCCCGTCCCGGGCGACGGCGTCGACGAAGTCCGCACCGTGGGCGCGCGCTCCGGGGAGGGCGGCGTACAGGTCACCCGGCCGAACGGCCCGGGAGTCGAGCGTCACCCCCGTGACGACGACGTCGGACGAGGTGTCGGGTGCCCCGTCGACGGCCCCCACGAGGGTCGCGAGGTCACGGACCGGGGTGCTGCGCAGCTGCGTCGGTCGGGGTACGGCCACGTCGGAGGACCCTACCGTGGGGTCGGCTTCGTGCCGTTGCGCAGCAGGGTGGGGTCGGCGAGGGCCCGCTCGGGGTCCACCTTGATCGTGACCTTCGCGGGCTTGGCGCCGGTCGGGGGGATCTTGAGCTCCTGGAGGGCGTAGGTCGTGACGTCCTTGAAGACCGGGCCGGCGACGTAGCCGCCGAAGAAGGGGTACGCCGGCTTCTGGACGATGACGGCGACGACGATCTTCGGGTCGTCGGCCGGGGCGTACCCGATGAAGCTCGCCGTCTTGCCCGAGTACCGGCCCACCCGGGGGTCGAAGTACTCGGCGGTGCCGGTCTTGCCGGCGACGCGGTAGCCCGGGATCTGGGCCTCCTCGGCGGTGCCCTCGTCGCTGACGACGCCCTCGAGCATCCGGCTGATGTCGGACGCCGTGCGGTGGGACACGACGCGTACCTTCGTCGACTCCGGGGTGGGCTGCACGGTGCCGTCGGCGTCGGTGAGGCTCTGGACGAGCCTCGGCGTGGCGCGCACGCCGTCGTTCGCGATCGTCTGGTACACCGAGGCCGCCTGGATCGCACTCACCGACACGCCCTGGCCGAAGGCGACCGTCGCGCGCTGCGTGCCGCTCCAGTCCTCGCTCTTCGCGAGCACGCCGGAGGCCTCCCCCGGGAACCCGCTGCCGCTCCTCGACCCCATCCCGAACTTGCGGAAGTACCCCTCGAGCGTCGACGGCTTGAGGGTCTCGCTGACGAGGATGGTGCCGATGTTGCTCGACTCGGCGAGGGTGCCGGCGACGGTGCGGTAGAGCGTCGGGTGCTCGTGGCTGTCCTTGAAGTTGGCGTCGTGGCGCCTGAGCCGGTTCGGGATGACGACCGGGGTCGACGGCGTGACCGCCTGCTCCTCGAGGGCCGCCGCGATCGTCATGACCTTCGAGGTCGAGCCGGGCTCGAAGACGTCCTCGAAGGCGAGGTTGCGCAGGGTCGCCCCCTTCTTGCCGATGTCGGTGTCCGGGTCGAAGGTGGGGTACGAGGCGACGCTGAGCAGGTCGCCGGACTCGACGTCCATGATGACGACGGTGCCGGACCGCGCACCCGTCTCCTTGATCCGCTGGGCGAGCGAGTTCTGCGCGTACCACTGCAGGCTCGAGTTGAGGGTGAGGGTCACGTCGTTGCCGTCGACCGCGGGCACGAGGGTGCTCTCGGCGACCGGGATCATCGTGCCGTCGAGACCCCGCTGGAAGGTCTGCCGGCCGGGGCTGCCGTGCAGGTGGGCGTCCATCATGAGCTCGACACCGCCGCCGGGGTTGCCGTCGCCGGTGACGAACCCGACGAGCGAGGCGGCCGTCGCGCCCTGCGGGTAGACGCGTTCGGACCGGGTCTCGCGGCGGTCGCGGTTGATGCCGGGGATCCGGAGGGCCGCGATCTTGTTCCACGTGAGCGGGGTGACGTCCCGGCTCAGCACGACGTAGCGGTTCGTGCCGGTGAGCTGGGGCACGAGCTCGGCGGCGGTCGTCCCGAGCAGCGGGGCGAGCTCGGTCGCGGCCCGCTCCACGGCGGCCGCCGACGTCGAGGGGTCGCACTCGTGCCTGCGCGTCCCGTGGGTGCACACCGCCTGCTGGTCGGCGACGACCACCTCCCGCACCGCGCTCGACGCGAGCACGGTGCCGTCGGAGGCGAGGATCTCGCCGCGCATCGCCGGGATGACCTGCACCGTCGCCCGCCGCAGCTGGGCCTCCTCGGCGACGGCCTCGGCGTCGAAGCCCTGGATCCGCACGAGCTGTGCGCCGAAGACGCTCAGGACGAACAGGCTCGCGACGGTGAGGAAGCGCATCCGCCGCCGCGGGTTGCCGGTCGGCGAGCCGCCGGGGGCCGTGCCCCGGCGACGGCCCGCCCCTCCTCCGGCTCCGCCGCGACCGGCGGGGCCACCTCGACCGCCACGACCGCCCCGACCGGCGGTGCCACCACGACCGCCACCGCCACCACGGCCCGTGGCCGCGGCGGGACGGCGGGCGCCTGCCGGGCGCGGCGCGGCGCCGGTGCGCGCCGCGGTTCCCTCGCGGGGTGCGGCGCCTTGGCGGGGTGCCGCTCCGGAGCGGGGCGCGGGACGACCACCGACCGGGCGGGTGCCGGTGGTGCGACCGCCGACGGGGCGCGAGGTCGTGGGGCGGGCCCCGGCGGGGCGGGCGCCGCCTCGGGCCGCGGGGGCCGAGCCGGGGCGCGCGCGCCCCGAGGGCGGTGGCGTCCTGCGCTGGGTCACGGGCTCTCCGTCGGGGGTGTCGGTCGGGCGGCGGTCAGTGGGGTGTCGGGCCGCGGGTGGCGGTCAGCGGGGCGGGGGTCCCGGGCGGCGGGCTCACCGGTACCGGACCGTCGGGACGGGCGGGGTGTCGGGACGGGCGGCCGGGCTCGCCGACGGCGTCGGCGAAGGCTTCGTGGCGGGCGTGGTGGCCTTCGGCACGGTCGTGCTCCTCGTCGGGGCCGTGGACTCGGTGACCACGCTAAACGTGCTGTCCGCCTTGGCCTTCTTCGCCACGCCGAGCACCTTGCCGTCCGACAGGCGCAGGAACGCTGGCGACTCCGCGGGCACCATCCCGAGGGCCCGGGCGCGCTTGGCGAGCGGCCCGGGGCCCGAGACCGCGTCGATGGAGTGGCGCAGCGAGTCCTGGGTGTCGGTCAGCTCATCGGACCGGTGCTGGAGGTCGCGCATCGTGTACGACCCCTTGGCCAGCGCGGTGTTGAGGAGCAGGACGCCGACGAAACCCCCGAGGAGCAGCAGGACGCACAGGGCGAGGAAGGCACCGTTGCCGCGGATCTCCGGGGGCGCGACGACCCTGAGCTGGCGGGGGGTCGCTCCCGTCGAGCGGCGGGAGCCGGTGCGGGGCAGCGTCCTGGCCGGGGCGAGCTGGCTCATGCGGGGGCTCCGTTCGGTGCGAGGCGTTCGGCGGCACGCAGTCGTGCCGAGGCGGATCGGGGGTTGCGGTGCTGTTCCTGCTCGTCGGGCACCTCGGCGCCTCGGGTGAGCAGGCGCAGGTAGGCGGCGTGCTCGGGCAGCTCGACCGGCATCCCGGGGGGCGTGCGGCTGTGGGCTCCGGCAGCGAAGGCCCGCTTGGTGATGCGGTCCTCGAGCGAGTGGTACGACAGCACCGCGATCCGCCCGCCGGGGGCGAGCACGTCGAGGGCCGACGCCACGGCGCGTTCCCACACGTCGAGCTCGGCGTTGACCTCGATGCGCAGCGCCTGGAAGGTGCGCTTCGCCGGGTGCCCACCACTTCGCTGCGAGGCGGCCGGCACCGCAGCGCGGAGCACCTCGACGAGACGGGCCGAGGTCGTGAACGGCTCCTTCTCGCGCTCGCGCACGATGGCCGACGCGATCCGCCCGGCGAAACGCTCCTCACCGTAGGTCCGCAGGATCCGGGCCAGCTCGCCGTGCGGGTAGGTGTTGACCACCTGCGCAGCCGTGATGCCCGCGCGCTGGTCCATCCGCATGTCGAGGGGCGCGTCGTGGCGGTACGCGAAGCCGCGGTCGGGTTCGTCGAGCTGCAGCGACGAGACCCCGAGGTCGAACAGGATGCCGCGCGCCGTGCCGTCCGCGTGCTCGGCGAGGACGTCCGCGATCGCGTCGTACACCGCGTGCACCCCGAGGAAGCGGTCACCGAAGCGGACCAGGCGTGCGCCCGCGAGCTCGAGGGCCTGGGGGTCGCGGTCGAGGCCGATGACGCGTGCCGAGGGGCAGCGGTCGAGCAGGGCCTCGGCGTGGCCCCCCAGGCCGAGGGTGGCGTCGACGCAGACCGCCCCCTCGGTGGCCAGCGCCGGCGCGAGGAGGTCGACGATGCGCTCGCGCAGCACGGGGACGTGCCGCTCGGCGGAGTCTCCTGCGCTGCTCATCGTGTCTCCGGTCGGTCTCGGTGCCGTCGTGTCGGTGGTGCGGTGTCCGTGCGGTGGGTCGTGGCGGTCGGTGGGTTGGCGCGACCCGGCTGCGGGTCCCCATCCGATCCGGGCCCGGCGCGGGGGAAGTCGCGTCGGGAGCGGGTCGGCTGGAGGCCGGCGGTCGGGTCGGTCGGTGCTCGGGGGGTCGGGTCCTGCGGCGGATGCCGTGCTTGCGGATGCCGTGACGGTGGACGTCAGAGGCCGGGCACCACCTCCTGGGTCGGCACGGAGTAGGCGGAGTAGGCCGGCATGACCTCGGCGAGGTAGTCCGCCCACGCCGTGGAGTCCCAGACCTCGAGGCGGTTGCCGTTGCCGATGACCGTGCAGTCCTTGTCGAGCCGGGCGTAGGCGCGCAGCGGGGCCGGGATGGTGATGCGGCCCTGGCGGTCGGGGGTGTCGGGGTGGGCGCTGGCCCGGAACACCCGGACGAAGTCGCGGACCGGGCGCGAGGACCCGGGGGCCGCCTGCATCTCGGCGGAGATGCGGTGGAACTCCGCCGTGGGGAAGACGTAGAGGCACCCCTCCTGGCCGGTCGTCACGACGAGGCCGCCGGCGAGCTCGGCGCGGTAGCGCGCGGGGAGGAAGAGCCGCCCCTTGTCGTCGAGCCGGGGCGTGTGGGTGCCCAGGAACGCGTCCACGGGCGCCACCTCCTCGACCCTCGCAACCCTCCGGGTTCCACCGGTTTCCCCCACATTACTCCACTACTGCCCCTCCATGCTCCGTTCTCACCCACTTCTCGAGCATTTCTCGCCTTACACTGCAGGTCAGCGTGGTGGTGCGAAGTGGGGCGGGTTCACCCGACGCCCGACCCGACCACCCGGCATCCGGCCCGTTCAGCCGCCGGGAACGGATGCGCGGGGGCTGTCGTGGGTCGCTCTCTGGCGCTCGGTGGGTGACGGTGGTGGGATCACGCAGGTGTGGCTGCGGCCTCCCGCTGGGGGGCCACCGTGGGGCAAGATCGAGGGCACGCGGTCTGCCCACCGATCGTTGGGCGGATACCGACGACGAAGGGACCTCCACGTGAGCGAGCTCGACGACCACCGACGCACCGCGACCGACCGCGAGCCGGTCGAGACCACCCGGGGTGCCTCGCTCGACACCGTGCTCCAGGTCTCGGCCTCCCTTGCGGCCGCGATGAACTCGGTCATCGAGGGCAAGCAGGCCGTCGTGCGGACGGCGATCACCGTGCTGCTCGCCGAGGGGCACCTCCTCGTCGAGGACGTGCCGGGGGTCGGCAAGACCCTGCTCGCGAAGACCCTCGCCCGCTCGATCGACTGCCGGGTCCGCCGGGTGCAGTTCACCCCCGACCTGCTGCCGAGCGACATCACCGGCGTCTCGGTGTTCAACCAGGACGTGCGCGACTTCGAGTTCCGGCCGGGCGCGATCTTCGCCAACGTCGTCGTCGGGGACGAGATCAACCGGGCCTCGCCGAAGACCCAGAGCGCACTCCTGGAGTCGATGGAGGAGGGCCAGGTCACCGTCGACGGGACGACCTACTCGCTCCCCCAGCCGTTCATCGTCATGGCCACCCAGAACCCGATCGAGATGGAGGGCACCTACCCGCTGCCCGAGGCGCAGCGCGACCGCTTCATGGCCCGCATCTCGATGGGCTACCCCTCGGCGCGGGCCGAGCTCGAGATGCTCGACCTCCACGGTGGGGTCTCACCGCTGCAGGACCTGCAGCCCGTCACCGACGCCGCCACCGTCTCCGCGATGGTCGAGGCGGTGCGGGAGGTGCACGCGTCCCCCGCCGTCCGCCAGTACATCGTCGACCTCGCGCACGCCACCCGCTCGAGCTCCGCCCTCCGCCTCGGGGCCTCGCCGCGGGCGACGCTCCACCTGCTGCGGGCGGCCCGGGCCCACGCCGCGCTCTCCGGGCGTGACCACGTGCTGCCCGACGACGTCCAGCAGGTCGCGGTGCCCGTGCTCGCCCACCGCCTCATCCCCACCGGCGAGACGCAGATGGCCCGGCGCACGACGGCCGACGTCGTCGGTGACCTCCTGCAGCGCGTCCGGGTCCCCGCGCCGACCCGCTGAGCCGCCCGTGCGAGCCCTCCGACGGTCCCTCACCACCCGCGGCGCCTCCTTCGTGGGGTGCGGCCTCGTGCTCGTCGCGGCCGGCATCCTCCTCGGCCAGCACGACGTGACCCGGGTCGGCGTGCTCCTGCTCGCGCTCGTCGCGATGGCCCTCCCCCTCGTCCGCCGCCACGGGCTGCGGCTCGACGTCGTGCGCACGGCGGTGCCGGCCAGGGTCGCGATCGACGAGCGTGCCGTCGTCACCGTCCGGATCCGCAACGCCGAGTCGAGCGCCTCGCCCGTCGTCATGGCCGAGGAGTCCATCGACTACGCACTCGGCGACCGGCCCCGCTTCGTGCTCCCGTCGCTGCGTCCCGGCGAGTCTCAGGAGGTGCAGTACTCGGTCCGCTCGCACACCCGGGGCGTGCACCGCATCGGGCCGCTCAGCGTGCGGGTGCGCGACCCGTTCGGCCTCACCCTGCGCAGCGCCGCCGTGAGCGGCGACGCGGAGCTCGTCGTCCTCCCCCGGGTCCTGCCCCTGCCGACCGGCCGCTCGCTGGGCAGCGGGATCGGCTCCGAGGGGTCGGTGCCGCACATGGTCGCCCTCCACGGCGAGGACGACCAGACGGTGCGCGAGTACCGCGACGGCGACGACCTGCGCCGCATCCACTGGCCCGCGACGGCGCGCACCGGTGAGCTCATGGTGCGCCAGGAGGACCGACCGTCGAAGCGCAGGGCGGTCGTCATCCTCGACTCGCGGGCCGTCGGCCACGGGGGGTCGGGCCGCAGCAGCTCGCTCGAGTGGTGCGTGACGACGGCCGCGTCGGTCACCGCGCACGTCGTCGACGCCGGGTACGCCGTCCACCTCCTCACCGCCGACACCGGCACCGACACCGGCGCGCACCACGACGAGAGCCTCGAGGAGGGGCTGGAGACCCTGGCCCGGGTCGGCCTCCAGCACGACGAGAGCCTGCGTGCCGTCCTGCACGCGGCGAACGCGCTGACCGCCCAGGGCGGCCTCGTCGTCTACGTCGGCGGCCCCCTCGCCGACGACGACGTGCGAACGCTCGCGGCGCTGCGCCAGCCGGGTTCCGCCGGGGCGGCGATGGTCGTCGACCCGGACGCGTTCTCGGGCCGCGCCCGGGCGGGCCGGTCCCCCGCCGCAGCACCGGCCGCCACCGTGGCGTCGCTGCAGTCCTCCGGGTGGATGACGACGGTCGTCGACGCGCGGACCGCCCCGCCGCTCGCGTGGTCGGCGGTCGTCGGCGGCCAGGTCGTGGGAGCGCGGTGAACCGGGTCCGGCCCGTCGAGGCCCTGCTGGCGGCGCTCGCGACGCTCGCCGTCACCCTGCCGGTCACCACCTTGTTCACGCCGAGCACGTGGTTCCGGCCGAGCGCCGTCCTCGTGCTCGTCGTGGCCCTCGCGGGGATGGGCCTGCGCCGCGTGACGTCCTCACGCCCTCTCGTCGTCGTCGGCCAGGTGGCCCTCCTCGTCCAGGCCACCGCCCTGCTCCACGGGCGGGGCCACCTGTGGGCCGACCTCGTGCCCACTCCCGAGACGGGCCGGGCGTTCGGGATCCTGCTCACCCAGGCCCAGGAGACGGTGACGAACTCGTCGGCCCCCGCGCCGTCCGACCGGGGCACGATCTTCGCGATCAGCCTGCTCGTCGGCCTCACGGCCGTGGCGGTCGACGCGATCGGGGTGACGTACCGCAGCCCCGCGCTGGCCGGCATCCCACTGCTGTCCGCCTACCTCGGGTCGGCGACGAACACGGGTGACGGCCTGAGTGCCTGGTACGCCGTTCCCGCGGCGCTCGCGTGGCTGGCCCTCGTCGGGCGCCAGGGCGTGCTGTCGCTGCGCTCCTGGGGCACCTCGGCGCCGCGGTCGTCCGGTGCGATGGCCGACCCGACGACGGCCTTCGCGACGACCGGTCGGGTGCTCGGGGCGACGGCGGTGGCAGCGGCCGTGCTCGTGCCGGCCGTCGTGCCGCACCTCCCGACGACGTTCATCGCCGACGGCCTCGGACAGAGGGAGGACGCCCGCGGTGGCGGCGGGTCGAGCGTGCGGCTGTCCTCGAGCATCGACATCGCGCAGGACCTCGGCAGCCGGTCCGACGACCCGGTGCTGCGGTACCGCACGACGTCCGACGACCTCCAGCCGCTGCGGGTCGGCATCCTCGACACCTACCGCCGCGGGAAGTGGCAGGCCACCCCGGACTTCACGTTCGTGCCCGTCGACGGCCAGATCCCGGGTCCCGAAGCGGGGTCCGAGGTGTCGCGGCGGGTCGAGCGGATCGCCGTGACGGACAACGCGATGCGCGTGCCGCAGGTGGCCCTCCCGCCCGGTACCATCGGCACCCCCTTCCCCGCAGGCACCTGGAACGTCACCGTCGGCGGCCTCGTGCAGGTGAGCCAGCCGTTCCGCTCCTACACGGCCGAGTTCGTCGAGCTCGACCCGGAGGCCGGGCAGTTCGCCGCCGACGGCGAGGCCCCGCCGGTCGACGACTCGACGCTCGAGGTCGACCGGCGCTCCGAGGCGCAGGTGCGGGCGCTGCTCGCCGAGCTGACCGACGAGGGCGACTCGGCCCTCGAGGTGGCCCGGGCGGTCCAGACCTACCTGCGCGGACCGCAGTTCACCTACTCCCTCGACGTCGCCGAGGAGGAGGCGGACGGGAACCTCCCGGTCGACCCGCTCTCCCTCTTCCTGGAGACCAAGCGGGGCTACTGCGTGCAGTTCAGCTCGGCGATGATCATGCTCTCGCGGGCCGCCGGCATCCCGGCCCGGATGGCCGTCGGGTTCCTGCCGGGCGTCGCCGACGGCGACGAGCAGGTCGTGCGCGTCAGTGACGCCCACGCCTGGCCCGAGCTGTTCTTCCCGCAGCTCGGGTGGGTGCGCTTCGAGCCGACGCCGGGGTCCCGCAGCACCACCGCGCCGGACTACAGCCTGGCCCCCACCGACCCGGCGGCCTCGGAGAGCCCGGTGCCGAGCGCCACCACGCCGTCGTCGACGGCCGCACCGTCGACTCGCCCCGACGGCGACGTGACCGCCGAGGACCTGACGACGTCCGGGAGCGGGGCAGCCGGGTCGGTCGGACGCTTCGTGTCCGACCACGCGACGACCGTCGTCGTCATCCTCCTCGCGGCCCTGGCCGTCGCGGTCGTGCCGTTCGGCGCGTGGCTCGCCCGGCGCCGCGCGCAGCGTCGCGCGCGCGACGACGCCGAGCGCGTCGAGGCGGAGTGGCAGTCCCTCCTCCTGCGTCTGCAGGACATCGGGTTCGTGCCGCCCGACGGCGCGACCCCGCGGCAGGCGTCGCGGCAGATCGGCCGGGCGGCCTACCTCACGAGCGAGGAGAGCGACGCGCTGGGCCGAGTCGTCGCCACCCTCGAGCAGGCGCGCTACGCGCGACCCGGATCCGACCTCGACGACGTCACCGGCGACGCCCGCACCGTCTGGCGGGGCGCCCTGTCCCGGCGCCGCCGGCTCGACCGGGTGCGCGCCGTCCTGCTTCCCGAGGAGGGCCGGAGGCTCTGGCGCGATGCCCTGCGCGCGCTCGTCTTCTGGCGTCGCCGCGACGACGCCCTGCCGCCCGACTGACCCGTCCGTCTCCCCAGCTCCGGACCTGTTCGCCCGCACCCGGGCTCGGAACGTTGCCCGGACCATCAGCAGGACGTTCCCGACGCCGGACCGAAGACGCTCGACGTCGTCCTGCGCCGATGCCGCGCTCCCGGGTGGGAGCGCGGCATCGTCGTCCGGTGGTCGCCCGAGTGGAGCGACGTCGGGTTCAGTCCAGGTAGTCGCGCACGGCGGCCCCGGTGCCAGCCACGAAGGCGGCCAGCTCGTCCTCGCCGGTGAACACCGGGACGTCCCAAGGCGGGCCGCGTGCCTGACCGCTCACTGCGAGGATCCGGCCACACCGCGGACGAGCACGTCGTGGAGAACTCGGGCATGCCCGCCGGCGCCGACCATGGCCCACGTCGCGTCCGCCCGGGGCCCGGATGACATGGAGTCACCGCAGCGGTCGTGCGTCAACCTGTGCGGAGCCACAGAATTCAGCCGACTCTTACGGCGTTACAACGTGGTCGATGTCACAGGATGTGCGGATACGCCCGTCCACCGTCCGGTGGCGGATGTGGCGATGAACCAAGGAGGCAACGATGCCGAGAACGTCGAGGGCTGCGCTGGCGGCCGCCGCAGTGACGAGTGTGGTGCTGGCGGGGGTCGCCACCGCGAACGCGGCAGTCCCTGCCGACACCAGCGAGCTGCGTGAGGCCGTGGCGGCCGGGGCGATCATGGACCACCTGGCCGAGCTGCAGAAGATCGCGGACAACAACGGCGGGACGCGCGCCAGCGGGACCCCGGGGTACGACGCCTCGGTGGACTATCTCAGGGCCCTGCTGGAGGCCGCCGGCTACGACGTGACCGTGCAGAACTTCACGTTCAACTCCTTCGAGGAGCTCTCCGACCCCGTGTTCGAGCGGGTCTCCCCCGACCCGGTCACCTACACGGCCAACGAGGACTTCTTCACCGCTGAGTACTCCGGCAGCGGTGACGTCCAGGCGCCGGTGCAGGCGGTCGACCTGGTACTGCCGCCCGGCGCAGACGCCAACACGTCGACCAGCGGGTGCGAGGCGGAGGACTTCATCGACTTCGTCGACGGCAACATCGCCCTCGTGCAGCGCGGCTCGTGCGACTTCGCCGTCAAGGCGGCGAACGCCTACGACGCCGGTGCGGTCGGCGTCATCATCTTCAACGAGGGCCAGGATGGCCGCACGGAGCCGTTGTCCGCGACGCTCGGTGACGCCTTCTCCGACCCCATCCCGGTCGTCGGCACCTCCTTCGAGATCGGCAACGAGCTCGCGTCGCTGGTCGAGCAGGGCGAGGTCATCGTCCACATCAAGACCGACACCCTGATCCAGCTCGACGTCCCGACGCAGAACCTCATCGCCGAGACGCCGACCGGTCGCGACGACCGCGTCATCATGGCGGGTGCCCACCTCGACTCGGTGAGCGCCGGACCCGGCATCAACGACAACGGAAGCGGATCGGCGGCGCTGCTCGAGATCGCCCTCCAGATCGCGGAGCTCGACATCGAGCCGCGCAACACCATCCGCTTCGCGTGGTGGGGTGCCGAGGAGGCCGGACTCATCGGCTCGCAGTACTACGTCGACAGCCTCAGCAAGTCGGACGCCAAGGACATCGAGCTCTACCTCAACTTCGACATGATCGGCTCCCCCAACTACGTGCGCTTCGTCTACGACGGCGACGGCTCGGCGTTCGGGATCAAGGGCCCAACGGGCAGCGGGTCGATCGAGGGCGTCTTCGAGGACTACTTCGCGTCGGTGGGCCTGGAGTCGGAGCCGACGGAGTTCAGCGGACGTTCCGACTACGACGCCTTCATCACGGCGGGCATCCCGGCTGGCGGGCTGTTCACCGGGGCCGAGGGCGCCAAGACCGACGAGCAGGCGGCGATCTACGGCGGCCTCGCGACCTACGAGGGTGAGCCCGTGTCGTACGACCCGTGCTACCACGAGGCGTGCGACAGCCTCGACCCCATCGGTGACGGCGCCGACGCGGGCCTGTACGAGGCCCTGAACGACGCCTACGACGGTGCGCTCGAGTACAACGGCACCATCAGCAACGTCAACACGCAGGCCCTCGAGGAGATGTCCGACGCGGCGGCCCACGCGATCCTGCTCTACGCGATGTCGACGAGCTCGGTCAGCGGCACGGGCAAGGCGTCCGACCGGGCGGCGATGGCGGCCGGAGACCGGATCGGCGCCCACTTCCGGCGCTGACGGCACCGCCCCTGGTCCCACCCCGGTCTCGTCCCGACGAGACCGGGGTGGGGACCTCTCGGGTCAGACGCAGAACTCGTTGCCCTCGAGGTCGCGCTTGACGCACCAGTGCACCCCGAGGCCGGCGTGTTCGCCCACCTGAGACGCACCGAGCGCCACGAGCCGAGCCACCTCGGCGGCAACCCGTTCGCGCTGGACGTCGAGCGGCACGGACGGCCCTCCACCGGCGAGCAGGCCGATGTGCACCCGGTTCTGGACGGTCTTGGGCTCAGGCACCCTCTGGACGAAGATGCAGGGCTGTCCCTCGGCCTCGATGGCCGAGGCGTCGTTCCACCGCTCCTCGGGCACGCCGTTCGCGGCGAGGAACGCCGGCCACTCGGCGAAGTCGCGCAGTAGGAACGGCTGAGCGCTGTGCTTCCGTGCGTGGCGAACGCGCAGGTCAAGAGCGCTGTGCAATGAAACATCCTTGACTGGCACGCCTCTGGGAGGTGCTGGATCGGGCTCGTGCGGGCCCAGGCCGCTTGACACGGATGCCCCCTCCGCAGTCCTGACTGCGGAGGGGGCACCGTCCGAACGGTCTGAGGAGGACCGGGACGATACTCATCACAACAACCTCCCGGTCACCCGTCCGCGCTCGGGTCAGAACTCGACGCCGCACCCGCCATAGGCGCCGAAGATGGCCTCCCCGTACGCCGGGAAGATGTGGTCGATGCCCTTGCCGTTGGAGAGGATCTCCTGGTTCGTGACACCCCCGGCGATGAGGCCGTCCTTGCCGCCCACGACCTTGACCGTGAAGGATGCCTGACCACCGGCCCCCTCGTACGCGTCGAGGATGCACTCACCGGTCTCTGCGTCGTACAACCCTTCCTCGACCTCCTCGGCGATGATGTCGGCCACCACGAGGGTGAACCATGTGTTGGACTGTGTTCCAGCCTTGAGGTTGCCCTGTTCGGACCGGCTGGCGTTGTAGCACTCGTGGGCGGCTGCGGTGGTCGCCGTGGCAAGACCGAGAGCGGCTGCGACGGCGATGGACTGGCCGAGGCGCGAGGCGAAACGATGCATGGTGCTATTCCCCTTCCGGAGCACCACCGTGGCGACGGAGCGTCGCCTCCTCCCGGCAGGACTCCTGGCAGGGCAGTATTCCCGAGACGGCGGACCGAGTCCGGAGAAACCACGAAATCCGAGCCACCGTCCGGCGTCCGGAGCACCTCCCGCTTGGCCCGGCTGCAGATCACCCGCCGCCGTGGAATTTGTTGCTGTACCTCTTGCCGTCCACGTGCAGCGGTCGACCCGGCTGGTCGTGCTCGTGGACAACGGGCGTAACGTGCCCTCCCTCTTCTGCTGAGCGACTCAGTCGGGTCGGCGGACACGCCGCAGGACATGAGGCTTCTAGCGCTACTGAGCCCAGCCATGACCGATGGCTGTGGTCGCCCTGCCGCCGCGGAGCAGAGACGGGAGCGGAGCAGGGACGGATGCCCGCGCAGCGGCGCCGGGTCAGCACCGGGCTGTGACTTCCTTGCTGCTTGGGCCCTTCGCTGCGAGCGCCGGGCCGGCCCTTGCGGCTCCACCCGAGCGGGAGACCATCACGCTCGTCTGCGACAACGGCGAGTCATTCGATGTTCTGGTCAGCGGCGCAGGCTCCTTCACACCGGGTCGGATCGTCGGTGACCACGGCGTGTTGGTTCCAATCGAGTTCGGTGATTTCATGTTCCCCGCTTGCCCGACGGATCAGTGATCGAGCAGTCGCTGGAAGACGCGGACCTCAAGGGCGGCGGCAACGTGGCGAACCACAATCCGAGGGAGACCCTCGCGTGCACGTTCGCCGATACGTTCACCCTTCCGGAGTACGACCCAGAGTTCGACCGACCGGCAGGCACCGTTGTGACCGGCGGCTCAGTCACCGGGTACCTGCGAGAGCGGACCGTAGAAGACATCTGGACCAAGAGCGCAGTGCGACTCGCTGAGAGTGTCGTGACAATCTGAATAAGGCCGCTGACCTGAACAGATGCCGCGTAACGACGAGGCGCGTCAGTCTAGGTAGTCGCGCAGTAGGAACGGCTGAGCGCTGTGCATCTGTGCGTCGTGAACGTGCAGGTCAGGAGCGCTGCAGTGAAATGTCCTGGACTGAGATGAGTCGGGCGCCGTCATGGGCGACCCTGCATGACGTGCCTTCGCCGGAGCTCCTTGAGGGTCACGAGATCACCCACATGTTGGTCCTGTGCTCGCCAGAACGACCAGCCGTCTGTTGCCAAGGTGGTCTGCGAAACGTCGGGCCCGCGGGAGGCGATCCTCACCGCCTGCCCGGCGGCGGACAGGGACGTGTATGAGCGGCCGTTGATGGTGATCTGCCCTGTGCTGTCAGGGTCGCCGGCCAATCGGTGCCGTCGTAATGGGCGTGGATTCCACAGGGTAGAAGGCGCCCTGACTCAAGGAGCTCCGGTACGCCGACCGCACCTTCGGCCGCGGTCCCCTTGGGCCTGGCCGCTGACCTTCGTTGACCAGTCGCAGTTGCGCTTCTGTCCGGCGCGGTTTACATACTGCCGTCGGCGGCTCCAACGCCAGCCCCGAGGTAGGCCCGCCGCTGTTGGGCGTGCTATCCCCGGCTGCGGCCAGTCGAAGCTCGCGCACGCGCAACAAGGACGACTGGACGTCTTCGGATGGGAGGCGGCGTTGTGGGGCACGCCGGGTGACCAGGGCGACCAGTTCGTCCGGCGGCTCGCCTCCGTTGAAGAGACCGTGCAGGACCTCGTTGACTTGGCGGTCGATGAAGTAGCTACGCCACAGTTCTCGGATGCGGTTCTCCCGCATGTTCTCCGTGCTCAAGAGCGACGGCGTCTCGAGGACCTCCGGGCCTCGCTGTCGACTTTCTGTGGACGATCGTGTACACCGTGGCACGGTGCGCGTAGCCGAGCTCGTCCGCGATCGCGTCATAGGTCCAACCCTCGCTGCGCAGCTCAACGGCCCGGGTCCGGCGGGAAGCGGCGAGCGCCTTGTTCTGGTGTCTGCCGCTGCAGTGCCTGGAGCGCAGCCGACAAATCAGGGGTGAGATTGCCTGAGCACCTCACTCCCTCCGGCGTGACCAGGCCCGTCCCAACGAAGGTCGCAGCCGGGGTAAACCAAAGGGCACTCTCAATGCGTCCTTCAGGTAGAGGGCCTGGCACCGGTGGTGTGGCCCAGGAGCCATCAGGAGGCTCGATGCTGGAGCAGCCGGTCGCGACTGGCCGCGTGAGGCGCCGGGCGGCGACGATCGCCGGCCTGACCGCCGCGGCCGTCCTCGCCCTGGCCGGGCTCTCGTTCGCCTGGGCCGGCCACAACGACCAGGCCCTGGAGCCGGTGCCGGCCAACCCAAGCACCAGCGCGTCAATCGGCTCGGGCATCGCGTCGCCCATGCAGCGGTGGGTCGACGCCCTCCCGGCCGGCGCGCCTCCGGCGACGCCGTACTGGCACGACGGGACCCTGTACGTCAACGGTGAACGCATCCCGGCCCCGTACGGCAGGGTGGACATCGAGGCCGCGGGTGACACCGTCCTGGTGGGGGGCTACCAGGGAGATACCAAGGACGTTGGGCCGTTGATGTGGGGGCTCGTTCGAGGCGACCGGCTCGAACCGCTGCCCGTGCCGGCGGGCACGTACGACGTGTGGCTGAGCGTCGACGGCCGGATCGCGTACTGGATGGCTCGCCAGGACAACGGCACCACGCGGTTCTTCACCTGGGACACCGAGACCAACACCGCCCTGGCCTCAAGAACCGTGCCGGGTAACAATGCCGAGCTGAGGGGGGTCGACGCCGCCGGAAACGCCTACTGGCAGCCCGACTACATCACCAGCGACCTGTACAGCCGGTGGGATGTCCGCGCCGACACGATTACGGCGACCGACCTGACCTACGAGCCGTGGGACCCGCCCGAGTGGGTCGACGGGTTCGTCCCGTGGATGCCCTCGGAGGACCCGTACCGCTCTCCTGACGGGACCAAGAGGGCCTTCACCGGTTCCGCCCCGTCGGACTCGCCGTCTGACTGCTGCATCAACCAACTGCGGGTGCGCCCGGTCGCGCCCGACGACCAGCTCGACCCCAAGGACGTCAGCACACTGTCCCTTTCCGATGCGGTCCCCTACCCGCTGTTCGACTTGAACGAGCCGGAGCACTGGGTGTGGTGGGAGTCCAACGAGTCCGTGCTGATAGCCGTCGACGGCGACCTCCGCAGCTACCTCGTGCGCTGCCCCGCCACTGGCGGAACCTGCCAGCGCGTCCTGGACCTCGGCCCCTGGACTGATGCGAACCACCAGCAGGACTCGCAGCACGACCCCTACTGGCTCAGTGGCGGCTGGGCGTTCGGCCGCGCCCCTGTATCGAGGTAGAGCGGCCCGCACGTCCACCGACGGTGCGGCTTGGCGTTGGGCCGCGCCCCGGTCAGCCGGCGTGTGCCGTGAGCACAATTTTCTCGGCGCCAACCTAGGAGCGCGCCCATTCCTCCGTGGATGCCAGCCATGCCCACCCTTGAGGGCCTGTTGGTATCCGAGCCGGTGAAGGCCACGCTGAAGGGGCCGATGGAGACTGCCTGCACGTCGTAGTCACGCAGCTGCGAGGCCAGATCTCTGCGGTCATCGGCCGATGAGAGGGGACTTCTCGAGCCTCCGGGGTTGATGACAACGAAGCGGTCGCCAGGTATGTGGAGTTCCGAGCCCATGCGGCGAACAGCTTGGTCTACTGCCGGATCCCGAACGTGAGCGACTCGCGGACCTTGTCGAGCTCCTGGATGATCGCGTCCCCCGGGCTCCCTTCCTGACGTGCCTCGATGACAACGGGTTTGCCTTCGAGTGTCAGGACCCAGAACTCGATGAGGACCTGCCGGCCGGGGTAGATGTTGGATTCGAAACTGGGGTCGGTTTCGTAGCCCTCGCCGTAGCCCTCGCTCCCGTAGATGTGCGCGAGGTTGTACCGCGCACCGGCAACCGCCGAGCAGCTGACCCGGTTCGCCCGCACCTTGAGGTTGCTGGTGTCACGGCCGAAGGCCGGGAGCGCGCGCGGCCCCTCCACCACCGCGAACTGCGGAAGGGTGGTGAGGAGACGCACCACGTCGTCCACCGTGGCGTCCGGCGCGACCTTCCTGGTGGCTCCGTCCTCCTGACACGGCTCCGTGCCTGCGAACTCGTGCGGCTGGTAGACGCTCAGGACCACGGCACCGGCGGGGTCCTCCCGGGTGATCCGGTGATGGTCTCCAACGGCTTCCCAGCCGCCCGCCAGGACGGTCATCCGTGCGCGGAGCCGGCGTCCGGAGTCGTCCAGCCCCAGGGGGATGCTGTAGCTCCTCGGCTTGAGGCACCGGCCCGCGGCGCAGTCCGAGTCGGGCAGGGTGAAGATGATGGTGCTCCTCGGGGTCACCGCTGGCTGGGGCGCGGTCGTGTCACGGCCCATGGCAACCAGCGGGATGCCGGCCAGGCCCACCGCGATGATGGCGGCGGCCACGGCAAGGGCGACGGTCATCCGCCGCTTCGCGTGGGCCTGCGAACGGACGGCGTCGAGGTCGACCACAGGTGGTTCGACGTGCTCGGCGACGTGGAGGGCCGCGTCGGTCAGTCTCTGCTCGAGGTTCATGGCGTGACCCCTTGGGCCGGTCCTGGGGGTCTGGCGGGCAGGTCGGAGGGTTCGGCGGGCGGGTCGGAGGGTTCGGCGAGCAGCCGGGCCAGCCGGCGGGCGGCTGCGTGGCCGTGGCTCTTGACGGTGCCTGGCGCCATGTCCAGGGTCACGGCGATCTCGGCTTCGCTCAGGTCCTCGTAGTACTTCAGCACGGTCACCGCTCGCTGCCTCGGGGGGAGACTCAGGACGGCGGCCCAGACGCGCTCGTGTTCTGCGATGTCGTCGACGTGGCCGTCCCAGGACCGGTCGTCGCGCACGAGTACGGGGGACTCGTGTGCGGAGCGGCGGCGCCACCACGAGGTGGACTGGTTGACCAGCACCTTGCGGGCGTAGGCGACGGGGCGGTCCATCGCCTCGATCCGAGTCCAGTGCTGGTAGACCCGCACCAACGTGGTCTGCAGCAGGTCCTCGGCTCGCTGGGAGTCACCGGTCATCAGGTAGGCGGTGCGGAACAGGGTCGCGGTGTTGGCGGCGACGAAGGCCGTGAAGCGGTCGTCGTCGCTCTGCCGCACTCTCGCCTCCTTGAAGAAGGGTCGACCGGGTGGTCGCCTCACTTACTCAACGCCGCGAGGGTGGCCCGGGGTTCAGTCGCCTACGTATCGGCTTCGCGTCATCGAAGTCAGGATGCACCCTGGCGCGGCCCAAGGCCATGTCTGGACCGGGCGCAACCACGCTCGATGGCAGACACCATGTCCACGACTGGTCACTGCGGGGCCACTGTGCTGCGGTCTCGCAGGCGGCCCCTTGCCGGTTGGTGATCACGTCGGGAGCGTACGAGCGGTAGCGGGGCAAGGACCTCCGACCCGGGTCGTTACCCTGCCCGAGCACGCCCAGGGCATAGGCGGCGAGGTGGGGGACCTACTCGCGGTTGAGTCACCCCGACTGGCCGTGGGGCTACTCCGCAGCCGGGGCGCGGGCGAAGGCCCAGTCCGCATCCCAGTGGGGGACGTACTGGGCTCCTTCGTTGCTGTTGCGGCCGAGGTCGAACACCCGCTCGCAGGCCCCGTTGCTGGTCGAGCAGCGCACAAGGTAGCTGTGGTTGGCGACGGGGGCGTCCAGAAGCACGGTCTGGTTCGTCTCCCACCACACCATCCACGTCCCGCGGTCGGTGGCGGCGTCCCACAGCCGCATCGAGGGGATGCCCTGGGGGAGCTGCAAGGTGACGATGTCGCCGGGCTGGCCCGACTGTGCTGGGCGCACCCTCAGCTGAGTGGCGCAGCAGCCGGCTGGGGAGTCTCCCGGGGCGGCTTCGGTGAAGACCTCCCGGGTGCCGTCCGGGGAGACGAACGCGTCCTCGAGACCTTTGAACGCGTCGAACTGGTTGAGCGTCTTGGTGGGGTCGTAGGTCAGCTCGGTCGGTGCGACGGTGTCGGCGCGTACGTCCCAGCGGGCGACCGGGGACTCGCTCGCTTGGTCCAGCACGTGGCCATTCCCTGCAGCGTCGATACCGAGCAGGTTGATGCGACACACGGAGCCCTCCAGCCACATGTTCCCCGGCACGGTTCGGGAAGCCAGAGGCGCGTTCGTCTCGGTGTCCCAGGTGACGAACTGCGTGATCTCAGCGGTGGGGTGGGCCTCCCAGAACGCGACCCGGCCGTCGACGCTCAGCTGTGGGCTGTAGCCCTCCGGGACGGGAAGGGGCGTGAGCTGGTCGCCACGCACCAACATCCACTGCGGTGACGCTCCGCCCTCCTCGAACCTGGTTTCGCCTGCAACCAGGACGGTCTCACCGGCGGCCTCGAGCGTCACGGAGGCGTAAGGCGCCGGGACCTGTACTCCGCGCACGTGCAGCACGCCGTCGTGCCAGTACGGGGACAGCGGCGGCTCCCCGACCGGAAGGTCGTCCATCCACGCCTGCAGTCCGGGCCCGGCCGGGAAGCCAGGTTCCTGCGGCCGCTCCCCGTCGATCCCCTTGTCCACGCAGCGGGAGGGATCCCTCAGGTCGGCTCGGAAAAGCTCACCGGTTGGCTCCGGTGCCACTGGCGGTGCCGTGGTGTCACGGCTGGCAGTGAGCAGAGGGATGCCCGCCAGGGCGAGAGCGAAGATCCCGGCGGCTGCGGTGGCGGCGACGGTGCGCCGCCGGTTGGCGTGGGCCAGGGAGCGGATGCCGTCGAGGGTGACCTCTGGTGGGTCGACCTGCTCGGCCAGGTGGCGGAGGGTCTGGGACAGCTGCTGATCCAGGTTCATGGCGTTGCCTCCCGAGCTGGTGCCGGCGCGGCGCCCGGCTCGGCGAGCAGAACGGCCAGCCGCCGCGCGGCGGCGTGGGCGTGGCTCTTGACGGTGCCCGGCGCCATGTCCAGGGCGGCGGCGATCTCGGCCTCGCTGAGGTCCTCGTAGTGCTTCAACACCACCACCGCGCGTTGCCTGGGGGGCAGGGCCAGCACGGCCGCCCAGACCCGCTCGTGTTCGCCGACGTTCTCGAGCCGGCCGTCCCACGTGCGGTCGTCGCGCACGAGCACAGGCGACTCGTGCGAGGAGCGGCGGCGCCACCACGACGTGGCTTGGTTGACCAGGATCTTGCGGGTGTAAGCGACCGGGTGGTCCATCGCCTCGACCAGGGCCCAGCGCTGGTAGACCCGCACCAGCGAGTCCTGGAGAAGGTCCTCGGCGCGCTGGTAGTCACCGGTGATCAGGTAGGCGGTGCGGAACAAGGTGGCGCTGTGCTCGGCGACGAACGCGGAGAACGCCTCCTCGTCGCTGCGTCGCATCTCGCCTCCTTCGTCGCAGGCGGGCCCAAGAAGGTCGCCTACCCACTGAACGCCACGACGGAGGACCCTGGTTCAGTCGACGGGCAGCCCAGTTGCCAGAGGTGGGAATCGGATCCACGCCAGGCGCCCCCGGGCGAGTGGTCTCATGTCCGCCACTTGGGCGAGAGTGGGACTTGCGAGACTGACTGACGAGGACCTCACTCCCTCAGGCGTGACCAAGCCCGTCCCATGGGCTTCCCAGCCGGACTGAACCACAGCGCACTCTCAATGCGTCCTTCATGTAGAGGGCCTGGCACCGGTGGTGTGGCCTAGGGCATTATCAGGAGGCTCGATGCTGGAGCAGCTGGTCTCGCCCGGCCGGGTGAGGCGCCGGGCGGTTGTGGTCGCCGGCCTGACCGCCGCCGCCGTGCTGGTCCTGGTACTAGCGGGGCTCTCGTTCGAGTGGGCGGGCCGCAGTGGTCGTGCCCTGGAGCCGGTGCCGGCCAACTCGATCCCGACCCCGACCCCGACCCCGGCGGCGAGCATGGCGTTCCCCTCCGAGTTGCACCAGTGGATCGACGCCCTCCCGGCAGGCGCGCCGCCGGCCACGCCGTACTGGCACGACGGGGTCCTGTACATCAACGGTGAGCAGATCCCCGCCCCGTTCGTCGCGGTGGACCTCAGGGTCAGCGGCGATACGGTCCTGGTGGGCGGCGACCAGAGCGAACCCCAGGATGGGGACGCGCCAACGGCGTGGGCGCTCGTTCGGGGCGACCGGCTTCAACCGCTCCCGGTGCCGGATGGTGCTCACCCGCCGGGCTTGAGCGTGGACGGCCGCATCGCCTATTGGGTGAATCACCAAGAGAACCCGGATCGGGTGGAGTTCTTCACCTGGGACACCGAGGCGAACACGGCGCTGGCCACGTATACCCTCCAGCGCAACAAGGAGAACTGGGACGGGCGCGAGCTGTTGGGGATCGACGCCGCCGGGAACGGTTACTGGAAGGCCTCCCTGGCTGACCCCTATCTCACCCGTTGGGATATCCGCGCCGGCACCCTCCATCCGACTGAGCTGGCCTACGACATGATGGAAGGGCCGGAGACGTTCGACTTGGTCATGCCGTGGATGCACCCGGGCGAGCAATACCGCTCCCCCGACGGCACCAAAGAGATGTTCACCGCCTCCATCCCGTCGGACTCGCCGTCTGACTGCTGCATCCACCAGCTGCGGGTGCGACCGGTCGGGCCGGACGAGTCGCTCGACCCACAGGACGTCATCACACTGCCGCCCTCCGAGCCCGAACTCGCAGAGCGCTACTTCTTGGGTGAAGGGGAGGAGGGGTACTGGACGTGGTGGGAATCCGACGAGTCGGTGCTGATCACCGTCGATGCCGACCTCTACACCTACCTGCTGCGCTGCTCGGCCACCGGCGCAGCCTGCGAGCGCGTCGCCGACCTCGGGAGTAGCGACATCGCTTCCAAGGACTCGTACCCGTCCTTCTACGACTGGATGCGCAACTGGGCATTCGCCCGCGCCCCGGTATCGAGGTAGAGCGGCGCGCAACGGACACCGACCGTGCAGCGGGCGCGAACCTGCCGCGAGGTCGAGTGGCAGGCCGATGCGCGCCCGGGCATGAGACTGGAACTACCTCAATGCCGGCATGAGCGGGAGGAACACCTTGACCTCAGGGAATTTGCTTCGACGAGGTGGACGGCGGAGCAGTCGATAGTGGGTTCGCCGCTGCCTTCCGCCGGGCACGAGTCATGCGCCCCGTCAGCAGTCGACGCTGACAGCCAGGCGGCAATGGTCGTTAGGTCGCCGCCTCCAGTACTCGTTGCCGTCTTCTCCGTAGTCGCACAAGATGTTGAAGTCGCCCGCCACCAGCATCGGTTTGCCTCGCGGGGACGCACCGAACCGGCTCGATGAGACCCCGTCCGGCCAGGGGTGGTCCGGGCCGGCCGGGGGTAGCGCGGCACCAAGGCACGGGACTGTGTGAGCGGGGTCAGCGGCGTCCTCCCACCAACGATCTGGCCAACAACCACGAAGTGGAAGGGGGTGCTCGAGGGGCTGGTGACGCCGCGAGCTCGCGGCTTGACCATGCGCCGTTGAGGCAGGTAGCGCTGTGCACCGCGCAAACGGCCCCTATCAACCGCGGAAAGCAGTGCTGACCTGCAACGACGGCGCAGACGGGCCGTGCCCGTCAGTCCAGGTAGTCGCGCAACGCCTGGCTCCGGCTCGGGTGGCGCAGCTTGCTCATCGTCTTCGACTCGATCTGGCGGATCCGCTCGCGGGTCACGCCGTAGACCTTGCCGATCTCATCGAGGGTCTTCGGCTGGCCGTCGGTGAGCCCGAAACGCATCGAGACGACGCCGGCCTCGCGCTCGGACAGGGTGTCGAGCACCGAGTGCAGCTGCTCCTGCAGGAGCGTGAAGCTGACCGCGTCGGCGGGCACGACGGCCTCGGAGTCCTCGATGAGGTCGCCGAACTCGCTGTCGCCGTCCTCGCCGAGCGGGGTGTGCAGCGAGATGGGCTCGCGACCGTACTTCTGGACCTCGACGACCTTCTCGGGGGTCATGTCGAGCTCCTTGGCGAGCTCCTCCGGGGTGGGCTCGCGCCCGAGGTCCTGCAGCATCTGGCGCTGGACGCGGGCGAGCTTGTTGATGACCTCGACCATGTGCACCGGGATGCGGATCGTGCGCGCCTGGTCGGCCATGGCCCGGGTGATCGCCTGGCGGATCCACCACGTCGCGTACGTCGAGAACTTGTAGCCCTTGGTGTAGTCGAACTTCTCGACGGCCCTGATGAGGCCGAGGTTGCCCTCCTGGATGAGGTCGAGGAAGAGCATGCCGCGACCAGTGTAGCGCTTGGCGAGCGAGACGACGAGGCGCAGGTTGGCTTCGAGCAGGTGGTTCTTCGCCTTCTTGCCGTCCTGGGCGATCCACCACAGCTCGCGTTTGAGCTTCATCTCGATCTTCTCGCCGGAGTTCAGCTTCTCCTCGGCGAACAGGCCGGCCTCGATGCGCTTGGCGAGCTCGACCTCCTGCTCGGCGTTGAGGAGGGCCACCTTGCCGATCTGCTTGAGGTAGTCCTTGACCGGGTCGGCGGTGGCGCCGGCCGTGACGACCTGCTGGACCGGGGCGTCGTCCTCGTCGTCGTCGCGCAGCACGAAGCCGCCCGACTCGCTCTCACCCTCCGTGGTCGCGACCGCGCCCTCGGCGCCCTCGAGCTCCTCGTCGTCCTCGACGACGACGTCCTCGAGGTCCTCGACGGGGGCCGGAGCCGCGGCGGCGGCCTTGGCCGCGGCCCGGCGGCTCGCCGACGTGCGGGGCGCCGGGGTCTCGGCACCGTCGACTGACGCCGCGACGGAGGCGGCCTGTCGGGTCGTCGCGGCCTTGGCGGTGCGGGTCGAGCCGGTGGCCGGCGCGTCGTCGGCGACCGCGGTGGATGCCGTCCGCGTCGCCCTCGTCCCCGCGGCCTTCGCCCTGGGTGCGGCCTTCGCCGTCGCCTTCGTCGCCGGGGAGGCCGTCTTCGCGGTGGACTTCGTCGCCCCCGCCTCGGACGTCGTCGCGGGGGCCGTCTTGGCCGCGGACTTCGTCGTCGAGGCCGTCGTCCTGGCCGCGGGCTTCGCGGCCGTGCTCTTGGAGGCAGCCTTCGCGGGCGCGGCGGTGGCCTTCGTCGCCGTCGCCTTCGCGGGCTTGGACGTCGTGGCACTGGCGGCCCGGCTCGTCGCCGACGCCTTCTTCGTCGTGCGTGTCGTGGCGGCGGCGACGCGGGTCGGGCCGGCCTCCATGGCGACGTGGATGCCCTGCTCGCCGAGGGCACGCAGGACGACGCGGCCCCGCTTGGGCCTCACGTCGGCCGCGCGCATGGCCTCCGCGACCTGCTCCCCCGTCACCGACCCGTTCGCCGTCCCGGTGCGGACGAGGGACTGCAGGGCTTGGTGGGAGAACTCAGGGGGAAGCGCGCTCGGCTCCGAGGAACTGGTGGACACAGGCGACACCGACTACCTTTCGTCGCGGATGGCCGGGCTCCGGTGCGCGCGAGGCAGGCTCCGGGTGCGGCGGGGAGGGTCCTGGGCGACACCGTGTCGTCCGGCCGGTCGTGCTGGGGCCGGTGTCGCGACCAGGTGCGCTCAGCCATTATAAAACGGCGGGCCGGAATCCGGCACATCACCCGGACGGGTGGGTCGTCGCTCAGCCCTTGACGGCCAGGACCGCGCAGGGCGCGTCGAGCAGGATGCGCTGGGCGTTGGACCCGAGGATGAGCTTGCCGACCGGGGTTCTGCGGCGCAGGCCGATGACGATGAGGTCGGCATCGGTCTCGTTGGCGACGGCGATGAGGTCCTCGGCGGGTTCGTTGCCCCGAACGAGCTGGCGGACCTCGAGCTCGAGCCCGTCCCCGGTCAGCTCGTCGGTGACCCGCTGCAGCTCGGCCTCGGCGGCCTGGCTCGACTCGTCGTCGTAGTCACGACCACCCCGGTTGGAGTTGATGACGACGAGGCGCGACCGGCGCGTCCTCGCTTCCTCCACCGCTCGGGTGAGGGCGGCCCGCCCCTCCTTGGTGGGAACGAACCCGACGACGATGGTCACGATCTCCTCCTGGGGCGACTGACGGTGTCTCCGAGGGCGACGTTACCGCAGACGCACCACTCAGCCCGCGCGCAGGGCGTCCGTGATCACCGTGCCGACCTGACCGGTCTCGACGAGGAAGCCGTCGTGACCGTGGCGCGACTCGATGACGGACAGCCTCGTGCCCTCGCGGGCCGCGGCGATCTCGCGGGACAGGCGCAGCGGGTAGAGCCGGTCGGTCGTCACACCGGCCACGTGGAGCTCGCCACGGTAGGACGCCAGCGCACCGGCGACGCCGCCTCGTCCGCGGCCGATGTCGTGGCTGTTCATGGCCTCGGTGAGGACCACGTAGCTGTTCGGGTCGAAGCGCCGCGACAGCTTGGTCGCATGGTGGTCGAGGTAGCTCTCGACGTCGTAGCGACCGCCGCCCCCGAGCGGGTCCTCGCCGTCGCGCGGCTCGCGTCCGAAACGCGAGGCGAGCTCGGCCTCGTGGCGGTACGTCGTGTGGGCGATGCGTCGCGCGATCCCCATTCCCGTGACGGGCCACTCCGGCGAGCCGTAGTAGTCGCCCGCCCGGTAGGCCGGGTCGGTGCGGATCGCCAGGAGCTGCGGCAGGCACCACGCGACCTGGTCGGCGGTCGCATAGGCCGTCGACGCGAGGACGAGGGTGCGTTCGACACGGTGCGGATGACCGGTGGCCCACTCGAGGGCGCGCATGCCACCCATCGAGCCGCCGAGGACTCCGTGCCACCGCTCGATGCCGAGCGCGTCGGTGAGGGCCACCTCGGCCGCGACCTGGTCACGGATCGTGATGAAGGGGAACCGGCCACCCCACGGCCGACCGGAGGGGTCGAGGGATGCCGGGCCGGTCGTGCCCTGGCAGCCGCCGAGCACGTTGCTGGCCACGACGAACAGGTGGTCCGTGTCGAGGGGGGCGCCCGGCCCGATGAGCCCCGGCCACCAGCCGGGCGAGGCGTGGCCCGGACCCGCCTCACCGACGACGTGGCTGTCACCGGTGAGCGCGTGCTCGACGAGGACCGCGTTGTCGCGGGACGGCGACAGGGTGCCCCACGTCTCGTAGGCGACGACGACGTCGGGGAGGACCCCGCCGCGCTCGAGGTGCAGGTCGCCGATCGCCGCGAACCGTCGGTCACCCTCAGGGTCCCCGGGGCGCCAGACCGCCGCGGTGGACCGCGTGGGGGTGGCCGTCATGACAGGTGCTCCTCGGACATCGCGCTTGCCGCACCGGGGTGGGTGCAACCGGGTCATCACCCGGGGCACCCCACCGCGAGGAGGGTTGCCGCCCAGCAAACCGGGGTTTGGCACTGGGACTCATGACCGGCATCCATGGTAACCACGCGCGCGTCCCGGGCGTTCCCCGTCCCGAGGGCCGGTCAACCGCTTGCTCACCCCGCCCAGCCGAGCGCACCGGGTTCTCGCGGGGGTCGGGACCGGACGGGCAGGCGCACCCCGCCCTCGATGAGCTGCTCGAGCAGGACGGCCAGCCGGTAGTCGGGCCGCAGGCGCAGGGCCCGCTCGACCGCTGCCCGGGCCAGGGCCCCGTCGCCCTGCGCCCAGGCCACGTGGGCGGCCACGGTGCACACCGCGGCGGCCTCGTCCGGGCACTCGTCGGGCACCGAACGGCACACCGCGAGCAGGCGTTGGCCGAGGTCCGCGTGCATCACGGCGAGGACGGCCCGTCGCGTGGCGTCACCGTCGGTGGAGCCGGCGACCTCGGCGGCCCCCGGGGGAGCGTGGAAGCCCATCCCGCCCCACGCCGGCAGGGAGGAGCGCAGCAGCTGGACGACGTCGGCATCGAGCCGTTCGACCGGCAGGACGCCGGGGGCCAGCCAGGCGATGAGACCGTCGCGCCACGCGACGTCGTGCAGGCCGAGGGCGAGGTCGGCGACGACGACGGGGTCGGCACGTGGCCCCACCGCGTCGGTGCGGGCGCGCAACGCGCCGGGACCACTGGCCCCTGCTCGGCGCCACTCCCCCGAAGGGTCGCGAAGGACGACGCGCCACGCCGCCACCGCACGGCGGCGGCGGCGACGGGCCGACACCTCCGATCGAGCCAGAACGGCGTCGGCGACACCGGCACACGACGGCAGGTCGGGCTCGACGACGCGGTCGACGGCCGCACGCGACGGCAGCGGCGAGCGCCCCATCGCGACGAGCTCGGCGATCCCGGGGACGTCGGCGGGCTCGGGCAGGGGCACGCCCTCGGGCGGGCAGCACGGGTCGGAGCAGATGGCCGAGTAGCGCCGGCCGTCGCGGACGACGGCCACGTCGAGGACCTCGACGCCGGCGCGCTCGAGCTGCTCGACGAGGGCCGTGCCGAGCGGCAGGCTCGCGTCGGGGACGTCCTCGAACCCGACGACGAGAACCGAGGTCGCGCCGTCGCGGACCACCGGGCCGACGAGCGTGGCGGCGACCGCCTCGGCGTGCTCGTCGGGCGGGAGGTCGGCGCGGGCGACGAGCCCGACCCGGCGTCCCCGCATCGAGACGGCCACGACGCTGTCGTGGGGCTGGTAGCCGAGCTGGTACGGAAGGACCGCGACGACGTCGCCGGGTCCGCGGAGCGTGATGTCTGCTGTCATGCGGACACGCTCCCGGGTACCCGGCCCCTACGGAACGACGACCCGGGAGCTGTGGATCGACGACGCCGCCCCGGTCACCTGTGGACGACCGGGGCGGCAGCGGCGCGGCGTGGTGCCGCGCCGGTCAGCCGACGACGTTCCCGCGCACCGTCTGCGCGCTCGCGGGCGACGTGCCGTTGGGCGTGGGCGTCGGTCCGTGGCCGCTCGGGGGGGTGGACGACGCACCGTTGGCCGACGACGCCCCGAAGGCCGAGGACGCGCCGGGCGGCGTGGTGGCCGGGCCGGTGGGCCGGACCCCGGCACGCTCCCACTCGAGGAACGCCTCGGTCTCCTCGACGAACCGGGTCGCGAGCCAGCCCATGACGACGGCGTCGTCGGCGAGGCCGACGAGCCCCAGGACGTCGGGGAGGAGGTCGATCGGCGAGACGATGTAGCCCGTCGCGGCCAGCATCAGCGCGAGCCGGCCCTTCGTGATGCCGGGGTACGCGCCGCTCAATGTCGCGCGCACGAGCCGGGGCATGGCCCCAGCGCGCTCACCGAGCGTCGGGCCACCCGGTCGGGCCGCGAGACGCACCGCCTTCACGACGGCGGCGACCGCCGCGAACTTCTTCACCGATGCCATGCGTCCTCCTGTGGCGAGAGTTGGCCGCTCGTGGGCCATTGTGCTCAACGAACGACGGGTGTCGGGCGATTCCCGTTCCACGCGCGGCCCGGACCACATTCCGCCGGCCCAGCCGGCCGGCCGGCGGCCCACCGACCACGGTTGCCCACGAGGGCAGGCCGTCAGGCGGTCGTGGATGCAGCGTCCGCCTCGATGGCCGTCGCGCCGGCGCGTGCCACCGGTGGGAACTGCCGCTTGGCGTTCGCGGCGAAGCGTCGGAGCATGTATGCGTCCAGCCCAGCACCGATGGCCCCGCCGATGAACGGCACGAGCCGGCCCAGGCGGGCGAAGGTGTGCGTGCCGACCTGGGCGAGCAGGCGGAAGCCGATGCCCTTCTGGACGACCATGAGCGCCGGGCCGGGCAGCCGCTGCACGGCGAGGTTGGACAGGGTCCCACCCGGGACGGCGACGTTGGCCTTGCGCAGCAGGTCGTCGGCGTCGGCGCCGACGAGGGTGAGCAGGACAGCGGTGCGGATGTGCTCGGACGAGAGGTCGTACCCGCGCACGCGGGCCACCGACGCCGTCATCCGCGTCGCGAGGAGGTAGAAGCCGAGCAGGTTGACGGGCAGGGCCACGGGCATGGTGAAGAAGCCGCCGAGGCTCGTGACGAAGCCCGCCGCCCCGCCCTTGACGACGTGGCTGCGCACGAGGGCGTCGACCGCCGCCTCGGCGTCGCCGTGGGTGCGCAGCGCCTCGTCGGCGACGTGGTCCGCGGAGTCGAACCAGCCCTTGCCGTCGAGCCCGAGGTCCAGGATGTTCTGGACGAGCCGGGTCGACTCGCGCCCGAGGACGCCTTCGTCGGCCGTGCCGTCCTGGGCCTGCTCGAGCGCTGTCTTCACGTCCTTGACCGCCGCGCTCGTGCGCCCCCCACCGATGCCGGGAAATCCCACGTCGTCCTCCTCGAGCCATGCCGGAGGGGCCCGTGCGGCCGCTCCGTCGGCCGTCATCCTGCCACGCCACGGGGGTGTCCTCGGCCCGCGCCGCACGCCGAGCCACGACGGCGCCCGCGGCGCAGGATGCCGGCGCGCGGCGCTGTCGCACCCCGCACCTAGGCTCGTGCGCATGATCCCCGGTGAGGTCGCGGCGCTGGCCGTGGGGCCGCCCGGAGGGGCCCTACGGCACGCGGCGCTCGTGCACGACGGGGGCTGCCTCACCGCCCCCCTCGCGGAGGTCGTCGCGGCGGCACGGGCGCTCGAGGCGGAGCGCTCACCGCGGTGGGTGTGGTGGTCCGCGGATGCCGGCGCGGGCCCGCTCGTCGACGACGGCGTGGCCGTGGCCCGCGCCTGGGACGTCGCCGAGGCCCACCGCCTCCTCCACGGCGGCTGGAGCGCGACCGCCGGGCAGTGCTGGGCGGCCGCGCACGGCATCCCGGTGGAGGAGGTCCCGGACCCACCCAGTGAGGACCTCTTCGAGTTCGCGGCCGACCGCGGCTCGGCCGACCCCGACGCCCTCCTCGACGGCGCCGGACACGTGCGGGGCGACCACGCCCGGTGGCTCGGCGACCCCGCGCACCTCGAGGCGTGGGCCCGGGCCGCGCTCGAGACCGCCCACCTCCAGCACGACACGGCATCCGCGACGTCGGTGCGCCTCGTCGGCACCGTGCACTCGGAGTCCGCCGCGGCCGTGCTGTGCCTCGAGCTGCGCCGTGACGGCCTGCCCCTCGACCGCGCCCGCACCGAGCAGCTCGTCGCGGACGCCGCCGGTCCGCGCCCGGCCACCGAGGCCGACGAGGCGGCATCCCGCCGTGCCCGCGACGCGACGGTGCTGCGGCACGTGCCGGGTCGCGAGGGCACCGACCTGCGCAACCCCGCCCAGGTGCGCGAGCTCCTCCTCGCCGTGGGCGTGGACGTCCCCAACACGCGCAAGTGGGTCCTTGAGCCCTACCGGCGGGTGCACCCCGTCGTCGACGCGCTCCTCGCCTGGCGGCGAGACGAGCGCATCGCGACGACCTACGGCTACCGGTGGCTCGACGCGAACGTCGGCCCCGACGACCGGCTCCGCGGGCGCTGGACCGCGTGCGACGGCGCGGCCGGGCGGATGACGGCCGAGAACGGCCTGCACAACCTGCCCGCCTCCCTGCGCCCGGGCGTCGCGGCCCATCCGGGCCACGTCCTCGTGCGGGCCGACCTCGGGCAGATCGAGCCGCGGGTGCTCGCCGTCGTGTCGGGCGACGCCGCGTTCGCGTCGGCCACCCGCGCCGACGACCTCTACGCGCCGGTGGCGCAGCGCCTGGGCGTCGAGCGGCCGGTCGCGAAGGTCGCCGTGCTCGCGGCGATGTACGGCCAGCGCAGCGGTGCGGCCGGCGAGGCCCTCGCGGGCCTCGAACGGGCCTACCCGGTGGCGATGGCCCTGCTCGACCGTGCCTACGACGCCGGGCGACGGGGCGAGCCGCTGCGCACGTACGGGGGCCGTCTCGTCCCGACCGGCCGGTTCCTCGCCGGCAGCCCGGTCGGCACCGACCCCGCGCTCGACGCGGCCCGGGGGCGCTTCGCGCGCAACGCGATCATCCAGGGCGCCGCAGCCGAGCTCTTCAAGGCGTGGGCCGCGACCGTGCGGGCGACGACCCGCGACCTCGGGGCACAGGTCGTGCTGTGCCTGCACGACGAGCTCCTCGTGCACACCCCCGAGGAGCACGCGGCCGAGGTCGCGTCCGGGGTCGACCGGGCGCTGCAGGATGCCGCGCGGCGCTGGGCCGGCGGTGCACCGGTGCAGTTCGTCTCGGACACGTCGGTCATCGCCCGCTGGTCCGACGCCAAGGACTGACCCCCGGAGCAGACGGGCACCGCGCCGCTCAGTGGGCTGCTGCCGCCGCTCCGTGGCTGCTGCCACCCCGCTCAGTGGGCTGCTGCCAGCCGATCGGCCGGCGGCTGCCAGCCGGTGAGCGGGCTGCTGCCGCCGCTCAGTGGGCGGCGGCGCGCAGGGCGGCCCGGGCCCGGTGCCTGGCCGGCCGGGTGACCAGCCAGACGACCGCCACGATCCCGACGACCGTCATGATCCGGTTCGGGTCGACCGCGGGGCGCCAGGTGACCTCCTGGCCCCGGATGAGGAACGCCCCGGCAGGGCGCCCGCTCATGCCGAACCCGCCTCCCTCACCCTCGCCGCCGGTCTGGTCCTGTCCCGACCCACCACCTCCGCCGCCCATGACGAAGGCAGCGGGGATGACGGTGAGCCCGTTCTTCTCGTAGGGCTCGCCGTAGACGCGACCGACGGTGACGGCGTCCTTGACCTTCATGAGCAGCTCGTCGACCTTCATGACCCTCCTCGGATGGCCCGGGGCTCGGCCACGGTGGCCGCCCCGGCCTCCTCCCAGTGTGGGCCTGCCCGGCATCGGCGGGAAGGGCCGGTTGAGGGGGGCATCCCCCTCTCAGCCCCGTCAGGGCCGCTCGTCGTCGTCCGAGACCGTGCGCAGGAAGTTCTCGAAGTCGGCACCGAGCTCGTCGGCCGACGGGATCTGCGAGGCTTCCGTCGCGAGCAGGCTCGGCCGCTGGCGCCCCTCGACGAAGGCGTCGTACTGCTGCTCGAGCGCCGCGACGACCGCCCGCGCCTCGTCGTTCGTCTCGACCTCGGCGGCGATCGCCCGCTGGTTGGTGCGCGCGCGGGTGACGAGGTCGTCGTTGGGCAGGTTGAGGCCCGTGACGTCGACCACGGCGTTGAGCGCGGCGAGCGCGCCCTCGGCCCACTCGGACCCGGCGAGGTAGTGCGGCACGTGCACGGCGAAGCCGACCGCCCGGTGCCCTGCCTCGCCGAGGCGCAGCTCGAGGAGCGCACCGATCGACCCCGGCACCTGGACCCGCCCGAAGGGGGAGGTGGCGTCGCCGATGAGTGTGGGGTCGGTCGCGTGCGCCGTCATCCCGACGGGCCGGCTGTGCGGCACCGCCATCGGGATGCCGTGCGCGTGGACGACGAGGCTGATGCCGAGCCGCACGACGAGCTCGCGAACCGCCTCGATGACCCGCTCCCACTGGTAGTCGGGCTCGGGGCCGGTGAGGACGTAGTAGGTCTGTCCGTCACGGTCGGTGAGCCGGTGCAGGAGCATCGTCGGGTCCTCGTACTCGACCCACCGGTTGGTGTCGAACACCATCGCGGGGCGGCGCCCCCGGTAGTCGAGGAGCTGGTCGACGTCGAACGACGCGACGACCTCAGGGTCGCCGGTCTCGAGGAGGTGAGCGGCGAGCACGGACTGGACCTGCCCGGCGTCGACGAAGGCGCCGAGGGCGACGACGAGCACACCGGGCCGTGGCACGGTGAGGTCGGCATCGGTCTCGAAGCGGTAGAGCGCGGAGGGGTTGAGCACGTCAGGCCTTTCGCGGGTGGAGCTCGTCCCTGTCCTCAACGTCCGGGGGCCCCCACCGGATTCCCCCCGGCGCCGCCTCCCGCGGCGGTTGAGGGGGATGCCGTGGCGTGGCCAGGTGGAGGCCGTGGCGTGGCCAGGTGGAGGCCGTGGCGTGGTCCGGTGAAGGCCGTGGCGTGGTCGCGCTGAGTCCGTGGCGGTCAGGTGGAGGCCGAGGCGACGGCGGCGATGGCCGCCCGCACCCGCTTCTCGGAGACCGGGCCAGCCGTGCCGAGCGACTGCGCGAAGAGGCTGACCCGCAGCTCCTCGACCATCCAGCCGATGTCGGTGACGTCCGCCGCGGCGCGCCGCACCGGTGGCAGGGTCTCGAGGAGGTCGGCGTAGGCGGTCTCGACCGCGTCGACCTGCTCCTGGAGCACCGGTTCGCGCGGGTTGGTGGCTGCCCGCTCCAGCCGGTGCTGGGCCGCCCGCAGGTAGCGCTGGACGTCGCGCAGCCTGGCCAGGCCGGTCGCCGCGACGAAGCCGGGGCGCACGAGGCTGTCGAGCTGGGCCCTCACGTCGGCCCGGGTCGCGGCCGTGCGGGCCGAGGCGGCCCCTCGGTCGAGCGACTCGAGCGTCCGGCGCACCTGCGCGGCGAGGGCGAGCACCGGTTCGACCGCTTCGACGACGACGAGCACCCGGGCGGCGGCGTGCGTCCGCACGGCGGCGAGCGCCGCGGCGTACGCGTCCTCGGTGCGCACCTCCCCGGGGACGTGCTCGGCGACGATGTCGTCGACGGCGGCGTCGAGGCAGTCCTGCAGCAGCGCGGGCACCGACCCGTGCGGGTTGTCCGCGAGCGCGAGCTTCTGGGCGTTCGACAGGCGCGCGAGGACCCGCTTCCATGGAGCGCTCGTGCCGAGGATGAGCAGCCGGCGCACCCCGCGCCGGTGGGCGGCCCGGGCGGCGGCCCGGTCCGGGAGCACCCGCAGGGCCAAGGTGCCGCCCTCGTCGACGAGCGCCGGGTACCCGACGACGACCTGACCGCCGGACCGCCCCTCGAAGGTCTCCGGCACGGTCCCGACGGTCCAGGTCGTGAGGCCCTCGCGCTCGAGGGAGGCCCCGGCCCGGGCCATGCCGGCACGCACCGCGCCCCCGGCCCGGTCCCTGAGCGCGTCGAGGTCCTTGCCCCGGGCGACGACCCGGCCACCGGGCCCCTCGACGCTGAAGGTGATCCGCAGGTGGTCGGGCACCCGCTCGACGTCCCACTCCTGCGCCGGGATCCGGATGCCGGTCCGGTGCCAGAGCACCCGGGCCAGCTCGCCGGTCAGGGGCCCGCGGGTGGGATCGGCCTCGGCGAGGGCGGCCGCGGCGTGGTCGGGCGTGGGCACGAAGTGGCGACGGGTGGCCTTGGGCAGGGACTTGAGTAGGGCGACGGCCAGGTCGTCGCGCAGCCCGGGCACCTGCCAGTCGAAGCCCTCGGCCGTGACCCGGTTGAGCACGGCGACGGGGACGTGGACCGTGACGCCGTCGGCGGCCTCGCCCGGGGCGAACTGGTAGGTGACGTCGAGCTCGAGGTCGCCCTGCCGCCAGGTGCGGGGGTAGTCACTCGCCGAGACCTCCTCCCCGGCGGCGGAGGTGAGCAGCTCCTCGGTGAGCGTGAGCAGGTCCGGCCGACGGCGCCGCTCGCCGCGCCACCACCGGTCGAAGTGCCGCTCACTGACGACATCGGGCGGGATGCGCGCGTCGTAGAACGCGTGGACGACCTCGTCGTCGACCACGATGTCCCGGCGCCGGGCCCGCTCCTCGAGCTCGGCGACCCGTTCGAGGGTGCGCAGGTTGTGGGCCCAGAAGTCGTGGTGGGGCTCCCAGTCCCCCTCGACGAGCGCCGACCGGATGAAGATGTCGCGCGCCGCCTCGGGGTCGATCCGCGCGTACTGGATGGTGCGGTCGGTGACGAGCGGGACCCCGTAGAGCGTGACCCGCTCGGTCGCGACCGCCGCCCCGGCCCGGCGGCTCCACCGCGGCTCGCTCACGGTCCGCGCGACGACGTGGGCGCCGGCATCCTCGGCCCACTCCGGCTCGATCCGGGCGTTGACCCGGGCCCAGAGCCGGGTCGTCTCGACGAGCTCGGCCGCCATCACGAAGTCGGGCTGGCGCCGGAACAGGCCGGACCCCGGGCTGATGCCGAAGCGCGCGCCCCGTGCCCCGACGTACTCGCGCCTGGCCTGGTCGCGGGCCCCGATGTGCGACAGCAGGCCGGAGAGCAGGGCCCGGTGCACGGTGTCCCAGGCCGGTTCGGCGTCGGGGGCCGACGTCGCGACGTCGGGGTCGATGCGGGCGGACCGGCAGGCAGCGCGGAGCTGGGAGTGCAGGTCCTGCCATTCGCGGATCCGCAGGTAGTGGAGGTACTCGTTCTTGCACATGCGTCGGAACGCGCTGTGCGACAACGCCTTCTGCTGGTCCTTGAGGTACCGCCACAGCGTGTGCAGGCTCGCGAAGTCGGAGCGCTCGTCCTTGAAGCGCGCATGCGCCTGGTCGGCCTGGGCCTCCTTGTCGACGGGGCGCTCGCGTGGGTCCTGGATCGACAGCGCCGCGACGATGACGAGCACCTCGCGCGTGCACCCGAGCCGGCCGGCCTCGATGACCATCCGCCCCAACCGGGGGTCGAGCGGCAGCCGGGCGAGGGTGCGGCCGGATGCCGTGAGCCGGCGTCCGCGCCCCCGGTACCGACCGCGTCGGTCGTCACCCGTGGAGAACGCCCCGAGCTCCTCGAGCAGGCGGACGCCGTCCGCGACCTGGCGCGCGTCGGGCGGGTCGACGAAGGGGAAGCGCGCGACGTCGCCGAGGCCGAGGGAGGTCATCTGGAGGATGACCGCGGCGAGCGAGGTCCGCTGGATCTCCGGCTCGGTGAACTCCGGCCGAGCCTGGAGGTCCTCCTCGGAGTAGAGCCGGATGCACACCCCGGGGGCGACCCGGCCGCAGCGGCCGGCCCGCTGGGCGGCGCTGGCCCGGCTCACCGGCTCGATGGGCAGGCGCTGGACCTTGGTGCGCTGGCTGTAGCGCGAGATCCGGGCGGTGCCGGTGTCGACGACGTAGCCGATGCCGGGCACGGTGAGGGAGGTCTCCGCGACGTTCGTCGCGAGGATGATCCGGCGCCCTCGCCCACGGTGGAAGACCCGGTGCTGCTCGGCGGCCGACAGCCGCGCGAAGAGCGGCAGCACCTCGGTGTCGGGGAGGCGGAGCGCGGTGAGGGCCTCGGCGGCATCCCGGATCTCGCGCTCCCCGGAGAAGAAGACGAGGATGTCGGTCGCCTCGGGGCTCGGTGGGTCCTCGGTCCACAGCTCCTCGACGGCCTCGACGACGCCGGTCACCTGGTCCCGCTCCGCGACGACGTGGCGGCCCTCGGGGTGCAGCTCGACGAGGGGGCGGTAGCGCACCTCGACGGGGTAGGTGCGGCCGGACACCTCGATGACCGGCACCTCGCGGACGACCTCGCCGTGCTCGTCGGTCGCGAAGTGCGTCGCGAACCGGACCGGGTCGATCGTGGCCGAGGTGACGAGCACCTTGAGGTCGGGCCGCCGCGGGAGCAGCTGCTTGAGGTAGCCGAGGATGAAGTCGATGTTGAGGCTGCGCTCGTGCGCCTCGTCGATGATGATCGTGTCGTAGCGGCGCAGGTCGCGGTCGCGCTGCATCTCGGCGAGCAGGATGCCGTCGGTCATGACCTTGACCCGCGTCGCGTCGCTGCTGTGGTCGGTGAAGCGCACCTGGTAGCCGACGAGGTCACCGAGCTCGACCTCCATCTCCTCGGCGATGCGCTCGGCGACCGAGCGGGCGGCGATCCGGCGCGGCTGGGTGTGCCCGACCTGGCCGCTCGTCCCGAGCCCGAGCTCGAGGCACATCTTGGGCAGCTGGGTCGTCTTGCCCGAGCCGGTCTCCCCCGCGACGACGACGACCTGGTGGTCGCGGATCGCGGCGAGGATGTCGTCGCGGCGCTCGACGACCGGCAGGTGCTCGGGGTACCTCAGCCGGGCGGGGTCGACCGCGTCGACGGGCTGGGCACGCATGGCGCCAAGGATAGGTCGGCCCGAGCGGTCGCCTCGGGTGGCGGCCCGCCCGCCGCGATGAGGGACCGTGCCGTCGGGACCTCTGCGTCAGCGGTCAGGGGCGGGTCGCGCCAGGCCGCGCGTCGCGAGCGTCACGGGCCTTGGACGCGCCCGTGGCCGTCACCTCGAGGGTGGCCCCGGCGACGTACATCCGCTGTGCCTGCGGCCCGTTCGCGGTGGCGAGGCGCCAGTCGTCGAGGAAGGCACGGTCGGCCTGGCTGCGTGCCGCCGTGCGGGCCCGGGCCGCCGAGGTCCCGGCCGCGCGCCGCACCCGCTGCGCCGCCTCGGCCGGGGTGAGGCGCCACAGCGGCTCGCGCGCCGCCCGGGGCGTCGGCCCGCCGGTGAGGGCGCTCGGGGTCCCTCGCGCCGGAGGCACGTCGAAGCGGGCGCGGACCTCGTCGCGCCGGGCGCGGACCTCCCGTGCGGTCCCGATCGCGAGGCGCTGCGCTGCCGTGAGCCGCCGGGTCACGGTCGCGCCGGTCGCGGTGCGCCGCGCCCCGGCGGTGGCACCCGACCGCAGGACGCCACCGAGGACCCCGGTCGCGGCGAGTCCCGCGCCCGCGGAGAGGTCCGACCAGGAGCCCTCGCCATAGGCGACGAGCAGCGTGGTGTCGGCTGCCACCGCCGCCGCATCGGCCACGGCGGCGACCGGACGCAGCTCGGGCACGGCCACGCCCACCGCGCCGAGGGTCGCGACGTCGTGGGCCGCGCGGCTCGCCCCGGCGACGACGCGGTACGCGAGGGAGTCGGCGACATCGTCGACCGCGAGCGCCCGCAGCGCGAGGGCGCACCGGCGGTCAGCCTCCCGGAAGCCCTCGGCCGCCGCGGCGTGCCGAGCGCGGGCGGCGGCCTGCTGCTCGACCTGCTCGCGCTGGAGGTGGCGCACGACGAGGACGTCCGGCGAGTCCTCCGACGAGCCCGCGCACACGAGCGCGTACGCGCGGTCCTCGAGCGCCGCGTACGCGTGCTGCGCGTCGTCGTCGTCGCGCACCGCCGTCGAGACGACGGCCTGGGCCTGCTCCATGGCCGCGGCGAGCGCACGCAGCGGGGATGCCGCGCCGCCGAGGCGCGCGGACACGGCATCCAGCACCGGGGGCAGCTCGCGCAGCCGGGCCCCGAAGGCCTCGCCGGCCGGACCGTCCCACGTGGCACCGTCGCGCAACCGGCCGAGCACGGCAGCGAGCGCCGAGAGCCTTCCGCCGGTCGTCGCGAGCCGGTCGGCGAGGAGCCGGACGGCCCCGGGGTCACCCGGGAGCGGGGGAAGTCGGGTCACCACGACCCACCGCCGAGCGACCGGGACACCCCGGCGTCGGTGTCGACGTAGAGCGCCCCCGCACCGACGGCGGCCTCGCCGAGGTCGCACAGCGCCGACCCCAGCGCCAGCCGGACCCGCCGCCACCCGCCGAGCAGCTCCTCGACCGCGGGCCCCGTGTCGCCGGGGCCGAGGGCCCAGCGATCCGCCGCCGGGTCGCCCATGAGCAGGAGGTCGGCACCCGTCTCCGCGAGGGCAACCCCCAGCTCGGCCACCTCCGTGGCGTCGACCCGGACCGTCGTCATGCCTCCCACGCTAGAAGCACCCGCCGACCGCCTCGCCGAGTTGTCCACAGGCCATGGTCACCGGCGAGCCCGCGACACCCTGAGCGCCCGGCATCCGGTCTCGTCCGTGCCGACGAGGCGGTCCCGGGGGCGCGAGGACGTCGGTCCCCGCACCCCCGGGACAACCGCGGCCTCAGCCGACCGTGGCCCCGGCCAGGTCGGCCGGCTGCTCGGCCCCGAGGTCGCCGCCGGCGGCTGCCGGGCCATCCTGCGCTGCGGCGAAGCCCGCGTCGAGGTCGGCGAGGATGTCCTGGATCGACTCGAGGCCGACCGCGAGCCGCACGAGGCCCGGCGTGACACCGGCCGCGAACCGGTCCTCGTCGCCGCCCTGGCTGTGCGTCGTGGATGCCGGGTGGATGGCGAGCGAGCGCACGTCGCCGATGTTCGCGACGTGGCTGTGCAGGCTGAGGCCCTCGACGAAGCGCTGACCCGCCTCGAGCCCGCCCGCGATCTCGAACGCGAGCACCGCGCCGGCGCCCTTCGGGGCGTACCGGTCGGCGAGCGCCTTGCTCGGGCTCGAGTCGAGGGAGGCCCAGCGCACCGACTCGACCTGCGGGTGCGCCTCGAGGTACTCCGCGACCTTCCGGGCGTTCTCGACGTGCCGCTCGACGCGCAGGCTGAGCGTCTCGACGCCCTGGGCGATGAGGAACGCGTTGAACGGCGAGATGGCCGCGCCGATGTCGCGCAGCAGCTGCACGCGTGCCTTGAGGATGTACGCGAGGTTGGCGCCGAGGGCGCCGCCGACGCCGAGGTCACGGGCGAAGACGAGCCCGTGGTAGCTCTCCTCCGGGGTGTTGTAGTTGGGGAACCGCTCGGGGTCGCGACCGAAGTCGAAGGTGCCGCCGTCGACGATGACGCCGGCGATCGACGTGCCGTGCCCCCCGAGGTACTTCGTCGCCGAGTGGATGACGACGTCGGCGCCGTGCTCGAGCGGGCGGATGAGGTAGGGCGTCGCGATCGTGTTGTCGACGACGAGCGGCACCCCGACCTCGTGGGCCACGCCCGCGACCCCGGCGATGTCGAGCACGATGGCCTTGGGGTTGGCGATCGTCTCGGCGAAGAACGCCTTGGTGTTCGGCCGCACGGCGGCGCGCCACTCGTCGAGGTCGTCCTGGTCCTCGACGAAGGTGACGTCGACGCCGAGCTTGCGGAAGGTGTACTTGAGCAGGTTGACGGTGCCGCCGTAGAGCGCGGCGCTCGAGACGACGTGGTCTCCGGCCTCGGCGACGTTCAGCAGCCCGATCGTCGTCGCGGCCTGCCCCGACGCGACGAGGAGCGCGCCGACGCCGCCCTCGAGGGCCGCGATCCGCTGCTCCACGGCATCCTGGGTGGGGTTCATGATCCGGGTGTAGATGTTCCCGAACTCCCTGAGCGCGAACAGGTTCGCCGCGTGGGCGGTGTCGTTGAAGACGTAGGACGTCGTCTGGTAGATGGGTAGGGCCCGGGCGCCGGTGGCGCTGTCGGGCACCTGGCCGGCGTGGATCTGGGCGGTCTCGAAGCCCCACTGCGAGGGGTCGGTCATGGCAGGTCTCCCTGGGTCGGGTGCGCCGGGGCGACCGCCCGGCGCACGACGTACGTGGCACTGCGGGACCACCGTGAGCAGGGCCCGCGCTTGCGCGCGGCGGGTGCCGCACGCCAGGTCCTCACCCGGGGCACCCCACCGCGGTTGGAGGGTTGCCGGCCAGCGAGCCGGGGCTTGGCGCTGGCGCTCATGACCTGAGCCGAATATACGTCCCCGGCGGATGCCGGTCACCCCGGCTCCCCGTTCGTCTCACCTCCCGGTCCCCCCACCTGCCGACTCCGTGCGACTTGTGTGCGGTTCTGACAGCTCATCCACCGGAGAACCGCGGGCAACTCGCACGAGGTCGGAGGGTGGGGGCCGGACGGGGCGGGGCAGGATGGGGGCATGACCTTCCACGCTGACGAGTACCAGGCCGCCCCCGCACGCTACGAGGCCGGGATGCCGTACCGCCGGGTCGGGCGCTCGGGTCTGGACCTGCCCGCCGTCTCCCTGGGCCTGTGGCACAACTTCGGCGACGACGTCCCCCTCGAGCGCCAGCAGGCGACGCTGCGCCGGGCGTTCGACCGCGGGGTGACCCACTTCGACCTCGCGAACAACTACGGCCCGCCCTACGGCTCGGCCGAGCGCAACTTCGGCACGATCTTCGCTCGGGACTTCCGCCCCTACCGCGACGAGCTCGTCATCAGCTCCAAGGCGGGGTACGACATGTGGCCGGGGCCCTACGGTCAGGGTGGCGGGTCGCGCAAGTACGTCGTCGCCTCGTGCGACCAGTCCCTCCAGCGGATGGGCCTGGACTACGTCGACATCTTCTACAGCCACCGGTTCGACGAGACGACCCCGCTCGAGGAGACGATGGGTGCGCTCGACTCGCTCGTGCGCGCCGGCAAGGCGCTCTACGTCGGCATCTCGTCGTACTCCGGCGAGCGCACGCGCGAGGCCGTCGAGATCCTGCGCGCGATGGGCACCCCCCTGCTCATCCACCAGCCGTCGTACTCGATGCTCAACCGCTGGGTCGAGGAGGACCTGCTCGACGTGCTCGGGGTCGAGGGCGTCGGGTGCATCGCGTTCTCCCCCCTCGCCCAGGGCATGCTGACGAACAAGTACCTCAAGGGGATCCCCGAGGGGTCGCGTGCCGCGCAGGGGAAGTCGCTCGACCCTGAGCTGCTCACCGACGAGGCGCTGAGGCACGTGCGGGCGCTCGACCGGATGGCGCGGGCCCGCGGCCAGTCGCTCGCGCAGATGGCCCTCGCCTGGGCGCTGCGCGACCCCAGGGTGACGTCGGTGCTCATCGGCGCCTCGTCGGTCGAGCAGCTCGACAACAGCCTCGACGCGGTGGGCCACCTCGAGTTCACCGCCGAGGAGCTCGCGAAGATCGACAAGCACGCGGTCGACGCCGGCATCAACCTGTGGAAGACCTCGAGCGACAAGTGAGTTGACCTCGCCATGAGCGACGACCGCGAGACCACGGAGTACCTCCCGAGCCCGACCGAGTGGGTCCGCCGCCAGGTGGAGACCATCGAGGCGACCGGTGACACCCGCTCGGTGCACATCATGAACCGCCCGGTCGTCATGCTGACGATGCGCGGTGCACGCACCGGCGCGGTGCGCAAGGTGCCGTTGATGCGCGTCGAGCACGACGGCGTCTACGCGGCGGTGGCGAGCAAGGGTGGCGCACCGCAGCACCCCCAGTGGTACGCGAACCTGCGGGCGAACCCGCAGGTCACCGTGCAGGACGGGACGCGGTCGTGGTCGGCGGTCGCCCGCGAGCTGACCGGCGACGAGCGGGCGGCCTGGTGGGAGCGGTGCGTCGCGGCGTACCCGCCCTACGCGCAGTACCAGACCAGGACGGACCGGCTCATCCCGGTGCTGCTCCTCGAGCCGGTCGACCCGGCTCCCATCGAGAGCTGACCTCCGGCCACGACGACCACCTCGCCGTGAGGGCGGACGTGGCGGCTCCGGCAGCCACGGCCGCACTCGTCGCGCGGGGAGCAGCGCGGATGCCGGTCAGCCGGCGGGGGTTCCCGCCGGCGGGTTCGCCGGGTCCCCCGGCCCGGCGCCGAGGCCGTTTCCCGCGGTGGCCGGCGGCACGGCATCCACCTCGAGCTCGGCCGCCGAGCGCTCGACCCGGCGGAACCACCACAGGCCGAGCACGGGGAGCACGAGCGGGACGAAGCCGTACCCCTGCCCGAAGTGCGACCACACGGTCTTGTCGGGGAACGCGTCGGGCACGAGGTAGGACACCGCGCCGACGACGAGGACGCCGACGAGCTCGACGGCGCACGCGACGATGCCCACGCGGACCCAGCGTCCGCCGCGGGCCAGGCACCACGTCGCGAGGAGGTAGACGGCGGCCGCGAGCGCCGACAGCGTGTAGGCGAGCGGCGCGGTGTCGAACCCGGTCGTGATCTGCAGGACGGACCGTCCCGTCGCGGCGAGCGCGAGCACTCCGTAGACGACGACGAGCACGACACCGGGGCCACCGAGGGCCCGACGGGTGGAGTCAGGCATAGGTGTTCCAGATCTGCTGGAGGCGGGCGGCCATGACGGCGACGGCGAACGCGCCGACGGCGAGCGAGCCCATCGCCCAGCGCGACTTCTCCTTGATCGTGAGCAGCGCGGTGCCGACGGGGATGACCGGCAGCGAGACGAGGTAGGCGGCGAACGTCGCCCGCTCCGTGGAGTTCTCGATCTCCCCGAGCCCGATGAGCCCGACGACGAGCTGGACGAGCAGGCCGAGCTCGAGAAGGGCTGCGATGGCGAGCACCTTGTCGTCGATGAGCTTGTCGCGGACGGCGTAGTAGACCGCCGCGACGAACAGCACGGTCGCGAGGCCCACGACGACGTACGTCAGTGGCGCGATCACGACGTCAACCCTAGCCCGGTCGGGCGGGCCGTCGACGAGTGCCCTTGCCGGGGTGCGAGACTGCGCGCATGACCAGTGCACAGCTCGGCGACGTCAGCATCGAGTACGAGGTGGACGGGCCCGACGACGGCGAGCCGATGCTGCTCGTCATGGGGCTGGGCGCCCAGCTCGTCGCCTGGCCGCAGGACGTCGTCGACGGCCTCGCCGACCGCGGCTTCCGGGTGATCCGGATGGACAACCGCGACATCGGCCTGTCGACGAAGACGGAGGGGCCGGCACCGACGCGGGCGGCGCTGTTCAAGGCCTTCGCCCACCGTCGGTACGCCCAGTCCGACTACCTGCTCTCGGACATGGCCGACGACGCCGCAGCCCTGCTCGACCACCTCGGCATCCCCGCCGTGCACGTCGTCGGGGTGTCGATGGGCGGGATGATCGCCCAGCAGCTGACGATCGACCACCCCGAGCGAGTGCTCAGCCTGTGCTCGGTCATGTCGAACACCGGCAACCGCCGGCACGGCACCGTGGGGCCGCGGCTGCTCCCGACGATGGCGATGTCGCTCACGACGCCGCGGCCGACCGACCCGGTCGAGGCCGAGCGGCTGGCCGTCGAGAGCTGGCGGCTCATCGCCGGGCCGCACTTCGACGCCGACGAGATCGGCGTCCTCGCGCGGCGCGCGATCGCCCGCAACGTCAACCCGCTCGGGACGCTCCGCCAGCTGCTCGCCATCCAGGCCAGCCCGGACCGGACGGCCGGGCTGCGGCAGGTCCGGGTGCCGACGCTCGTCATCCACGGCCTGCTCGACCAGCTCGTGCTGCCGAGCGGCGGCATCGCCACCGCCCGCGCGGTCCCGGGGGCACGCCTCGTCATGTTCCCGGACATGGCGCACGACCTGCCCGGCCCGCGGCGTGCCGAGATCGTCGACGAGATCGCCCGCAACGCGGCGCGGGCCCACGACCCGGCATCCGGTGGGACGCCATCCGGTGGCACGGCGCCTGTTGACACGGCATCCGGTGTCGCGGAGCCTGTTGGCACGTCGCCCAGCGGCTCGGGATCCGCACCCTCGGCACGCAGCACATCGGCGCCCACGCAGGCATAGCCGTCTGCGCCGCGACCAACTGCCTGCGCTGTGACCTACCGCCTGCGCTCGCGCGACAGGTCACCCACCTCGACCGGACCCGCCGTCAGGGGCCGGCCAGGGCCTCGGCGACGGCGTCGACGAGCAGCCGGACCTCGTCCTCGGTGACGACGAGCGGTGGGGCGATGCGGATCGTCGATCCGTGCGTGTCCTTGGCGAGCACGCCATGCGCCATGAGCCGCTCCGAGACCACGCGGCCGCTGGGCCCCCCCGGCTCGATGTCGAGACCGGCCCACAGCCCGCGCACCCGGACCTCGGACAGGCCCGTGCCGTCGCCGTGGCCGAGGAGCGGCTGGAGGCATTCGGTGAGCAGGTGTCCCAGGTGCGTGGAGCGGCGCTGGAACTCGCCCTCGGCAAGCATCGTGACGACCTCGTGCCCGATGGCCGCGGCCAGCGGGTTGCCGCCGAACGTCGACCCGTGCGAACCCGGGGTGATCACCTCGAGGATCTCGTGGTTCGTGGCGATCGCGGACACCGGGTACAGGCCACCGCCGAGCGCCTTGCCGAGCACGTAGACGTCCGGCACGACCTCCTCGTGCTCGCAGGCGAAGGTGCGACCTGTGCGGGCGAGCCCGGACTGGATCTCGTCGGCGACCATGAGGGCGCCGGCCTCGTCACAGATGGCGCGCACGTCGCGCAGGTAGCCCTCGGGGGGGATGACGACGCCGCCCTCGCCCTGCACCGGCTCGAGCAGCACGGCGACGGTGAAGTCGTCGACGGCCTCGCGCAGGGCCTGGGAGTCGCCGTAGGTGACCGTGCGGAAACCGGGGGTGTACGGGCCGTAGTCGTCGCGGGCGACCTTGTCGTCGGAGAAGCTGACGATCGTCGTCGTGCGACCGTGGAAGTTGCCCTCCATGACGACGATGTTCGCCTCGTTCTCCGGCACGCCCTTGACCCGGTAGCCCCACCGGCGGCTCACCTTCAGCGCCGTCTCGACGGCCTCGGCGCCGGTGTTCATCGGCAGGATCATGTCCTTGCCGGTGAGGGCCGCGAGCGCCTCGGCGAACGGGCCGAGCTGGTCGTTGTGGAAGGCCCGGCTGGTCAGCGTGAGGCGAGCCAGCTGCTCCTGGGCCCGGGCGAGCAACCGCGGGTGGCCGTGCCCGAAGTTCAGGGCCGAGTAGCCCGAGAGACAGTCGAGGTAGCGGCGCCCCTCGACGTCGGTCACCCAGGCACCCTCGCCGTGCGAGAGCACGACCGGGAGGGGGTGGTAGTTGTGCGCGGCGTACCGCTCGACCTGGGCGATGTGCGCGGCGGTCTGGGCGGTGCTGCCGTGGTTGTGGCTGGACGTCATGTGTCGCCTCCTCGCTGGTGAGCCTAGCGATGAGGGTTGGATGCCGTGCCACCCCTGTCGAGGGAGCGTCCCCTCGGGCGGTTGGTGGGGCCGGATCAGGCTGGCGTGCCACCGCTCGGGGCGAGCAGGAGGTACCCCTGGGCGGCGAGGATGACGACGACGGCCGCGATCTTGTCGGCAGGCAGTGCGTTGTCGAAGTGGATCCGGTCGACGAGGACGATGCCCACCTGGAGCAGGACGATCCAGCCCATCGTGACGACGGCGAGCTCGGCGTACTGGAGCGCGGACGCGTAGACCCAGAACAGCACGACGAAGGACAGCGCCCCGAGCACCAGGGCGACCGTGTTGTTGCGCTCCGCCCACTCCTTGGCGGCGATGGCCCCGAGCAGGTCGAGCCCGGCGAGGGCGGCCATGCACAGCGTCGCGACGACCGGAAGCGGCCAGGACGACGGAAGCTTGATGAGCGGCAGGACGTCGAGCGTGGCCATGGGTTCCTCCGGATCGACGGGGCCACCCAGCGGTGGTCCCGACTGTGTAGAGGCGCTGACGCGGCAGGTGATACACCCCACCCACGCGAACCCTGCGGTCAGCCGGTCCAGACCTCGCCGACGCGGTCGGCGATGCGCCTGCCGTGGGCCCGGGCGGTCTCGAACGTGTCCGCGCCGCGGCTCATGTCGAGGGGGTTGGCGCCCATCGCCCACAGGTCCTTCGCGTCCGGGACGACGAGGTGGGTCTTCGCCCGTGGGCGCAGCGAGCGCAGCTGGACCGGGGGCAGGTCGCGCACGTGCGACCCGACGGGGTACGGGGACAGGGCGAGCACGCGCCGGTGGCCGGCCGCGAGGTCGGCGTTGGCGATGCTCCGCAGGCCGCCGTCGACGTAGCGCCGTCCGCCGACCTCGACGGCAGGGAACACCCCGGGGACCGCGCAGCTCGCGGCGACGGCGCGCTCGAGCGGGACACCGCTCGTGTTGTCGAAGACGACCGAGGTGCCCGTCTGGGCGTCGACCGCCGTGACGAACAGGCGCTTCTCGGGCCAGGCCTTGCCGACGAGGCCGAGCCCGATCGCCTCGAGCCACTCCTCCTCGGTCGTCGTCCGTGCGGTGAGGGCGGCCTGGCCGACGAGGGCACGGCCCTGACGCTTGTCGAGGTGCAGCTGGGCGCGCAGGTACCGGGTCGCGTCGGACGGGCCGAGGCGGCCGAAGTCGGCGATCTGGGCCCCCTCGCGGATCCGCGCGAACGCGTCGGCCTCGTCGGTGCCGACCCGCAGGTGCGCCGCGACCATCGACCCGGCGGAGGTGCCGATCATCGTGTCGGCGTCGCGGACGTCCACCCCGCCGTCGCGCAGGCCCATGATGACCCCGGCCTCCCAGGCGATGCCGGTCGCTCCCCCACCGGCGAGGACGAACGCGCGCTCGAGGTCCTGCGTCGGCTGGCGCCACTCCTTGAAGCCATCCCCGCTCGCGACGGGACGCTCGAAGTCCCGGCTCGACGGCTCGACGTGCATGACGTGTTCGCTCATCCCCCCATTCTCCCCGTCACCGTGCCGTGCCCCGAGCCACCCTCGGCGTGAGCGTCCTCACCCGCGTCGGCACGACGGTCGGAGGGCCACGCGGCGGGAGCATCGGGGGCGGCGCCATTCAAAAGGCCGTTCGCGCCTGCCTCGCCGCCGCGGCGGGAACCACCCGGACCGAGTCGAGCGGCAGGCTCACGAGGTCGTCGCCGATCCGGACCTGGCACCGGACCGTGCCGACGAGCTCGACCTCCCCGGCCCGGGCCTGCCACGGACCGGTCGTCACCTCGACGAGGTCGCCGACCCGGGGGGTCGGCCGGCCGCCCTCCCCCGGGCGGCGCGTCGCGGCGAGAGCCGCGAGCTGCGCGGCGTAGGTCGGGGGAAGCGCAGCTGGACGACCCTTGTACGTCCAGCTGAACAGGTGGCGGGCGTCGAAACGGCGCGAGCACACCCCGCACGACATCAGCCGGGTCGGTGCCCGATGGCGGAAGCGCTCGTGCCCGGCGGGGCACCGCCCGACCCAGTGGCCCGGGACCCGCGGCGAGCCGGCCGGGACGCACCGCTCCCCGCTGCACCCGATCTCGAGTGCCTTGGCCCGCCAGACCGCGTCGTGGCCGTGGACGGGGCCGACGAGCGCATGGGCGATCTCGTGGAGGATCGTGTCGAGGACCTCGGCCTCGCTGTGGAGCAGGGTGATCGGCGCGGAGAGACCGATCTGCCGACGACCGAACCGGCACACACCGGCTCGGGTCTTGGCGCGGTCGGCCACGATGGTCCAGTCGTCGAGGCCGTGCTCGCGCAGGAGCCCGCGCCCGACGGCGAGTGCTCGGGTGACCTCCATCGACTCCTCCTCCAGGACGGCTGCTCGTTGCACGACCCTAGAGGCCTGCACCGACAGGATCGCGGCAGCAGCACCACGTGGCGCGAGCCTGTGGATGCCGGGGCCGGAGCGGGCCGGCTGTGGACGGCTCGGGCCGTCAGGACGGGCGCCCGTCAGCTCGGATCGGCGCACCTGGTCGGGGCGAGCGCGTCCTCAGTTCGTGTAGAGGCGGGCCTTCGCCTCGCGGACCGTGAGGGTGACCGGGGTGCCTTCGAGGTCGACCTCACCGGGGATGTCGAACCAGTCGCTGCCGCCGACCCGGAACTGCCCGGTGTACACGATGTCCGCGCGCACCTCGTGGGTTCCCGGTCGGGTGTAGGTGGCGGTGACGTCCCCCGTCGGATGTGGGCCACCGAGCGAGGTCGTCGGTCCGACCGTCCTCTCGCCGAGGTGGTACGTGACGGACTTGAGACGGGGCCGGACCTCGATGCGGTAGCCGAGCAGTCGGGCCGGATCCGGGGTGTCGACCTCGTCGGGGCCGAACCCCGCCTCGGGGAAGCGCACCTCGAAGTACGTCGGGAGGTTGACGAGGGTGACGTCGCCCTCGGGCTGGATGTTGACGACTGGGAGCGTGAAGTCGGTGTCGTGGAAGGCTTCACGGATCATGGCAAGGGTGAGTTGTGGTCCGACGCCAGGCACCATGCTTGGCAGACACGTAGTGCCGATCGTCACCCACTGACCGTCGGCACCAGACACCGGGCTCCCTTGGCGATCGACCATTCGCTTGTGTACATCCATCGCCGGGCCGGGTCCGATTTGTGGGTTGTCCTCGGAACAGGCGATGAAGGACCGTCCACAGAGGACGTCGTCGCTCGGAGAGCCCGGCAGTCTCTGGCCACACACGGATGTCGCACCGTACTCAGACCATGGGCCCTGGTCGGAAAGCTGGCTCAGCTGCCACTCTTGCTTCAGTGCGGCCAGGTCGTCAGCCAAGACATTGATGCGAACGCCATCGCCCTTGCCCGTTTCACCCCAAGGGCCCCGGGGCCCCTCGGCTCCCCAACCGAAAAAGGGAAACACGAAGACGAGCGCAATCGCGAGCACGCCTACTCGCCAATACCGTCCAGGCGCCATCGCCCTTCCTCCCACTTGACTGCAATGGCACGAGTGATGGCCCGCTCGGGGAAGGACTCCACGACAGTGCCTGAGAGCGTGACGACATCTACTTCATTCTCCAGAAGTTGAGCGTCGAAGGCGTACCCGTCGCTGCTTTCGCGCAGAAGAGTCAGTTCCTCAAGAGAAATTGGATCCGTGTCGTACCGATGACCGTCCGCCTCCAGGTCCCGGGCAACAGACGCGAGGTCCGCGCACGCCCCACACTTGTCCGTGGCGTGGCGCTCGATTAATGCAGGGTCCGGCACCGTCCATGCCTTCGAAGCTTCGACCATGAAGTGGCGGACGAACGCTTCGGCTCCTTCTTCGGTCTTCTCCCTCGCTGCCGCCGGGACGCCGTCCGCCTCGCTCGCCGACGGCGAGGGCGTCGCGGTCGGGCTGGGGGACGCGCTCGTCGCGGACAGCGTCGGGCTCGCAGCCGACGGCGGCTCCTCGGGTGACTGGCACCCGGCCAGGGCCAGGGCACCCACCAGCGCGGACGCCACGGCGAACCGCACTCCCGGCGCCTCGTCACGCGGCATTGTTCGTCGTCCCATGCATCCCTTCCCGGCCGCCCCTCGTCGGCTCGCACGGAAACGCTAACTGCTACGAGGCAATCCGCCAGTCGAGTTGTCCACAGGCCTGCTCACCGAGCCGGCACCGTCGGCACCGCCGGCAGCGGACGCCACCAGCCCACCAGCCCCACCATCACCCGGCCGTCGACACGGGGTCGTGCCACGACCACACGTCATCGCCACGCAGCACGGCATCCGACCCGCCGTCGACATAGATCGTCTGCCCGCACACGTGGGTGTTCTCCTCGGACGCCATCCACACGAGCAGCCGCGCCGCGTCCTCGGCCGCCATGTGCCCACCCAGCGGCATCGGGACCATCTCGTCGACGGCGGCAGCCGACTCCGGCGTCGCGAACAGGTCGGCCACCATGGGGGTGTCGACGATGCCGGGGGCCACCGCGTTGAGCGGGATGCCGCACCCCGCCCATCGCTGGGTCGGGGCCTGGCGCCGCACCCACCGCGACAGGGCGCGCTTGCTCGACGGGTAGATCGCCCCCTGGGCCTCCCCCGCCTCGAGCCCGCGGGCGATGCCGAGCGCCGCGTCCTCGTCGCCCGCGAGGCAGGCCTCGACGAGGTCGTCGTGCACCGGCATCAGCGTGGCCATCGACGACGTCACGACCGCACGGGGATGCCGTCCCGCCGCGAGCGCCGGTCGCAGCGCCTCGAGCAGCTCGACCGCACCGAAGTAGTTCACGGCCACGGTCCGCGCCGAGGGCACCGACAGCCCGGCGTTCGCGATGACAGCGTCGAGCCGGCGGCCGGCCTCGATGAGGATGCCGTCGACCGCGTCGGCCCGCCCCTGCGGCGTCGACAGGTCGGCAGCGACGTCGGCGGACCGCAGGTCGACCCCGATGACCTTGGCGCCCTGGCGCCGCAGCAGCTCGACCGTCGCCCTCCCGATCCCTGACGCGCTCCCCGTGACGACGTACGTGCGGTGCATGGTCCCTCGGCTCTCGACGGTGTCGAGCCACGGAAGGAGCCGTGGCTCCACGCCCACCCTAGTGACAGACCGCCTCTCCCACAGTGGAACCGGATCGACGTCACACCCGCCCTTCCGACCACCGACAGGATGCCGTGGCACTCGGCATCCGCCCCCCTCACCTCGCGCCGTCCACCGGCCCGGAACGCACACCTGCCGCTCGGGGCGGGTCGGGGGCAGACTGGCCCCGTGCACCTCGCCAGGCCGGGCCTTCCCATCGGGCTCCGGCTGCTGCGCCACTACACCGGGCGGCACCTGCCCGCCGACACACTCGCCGGGCTGCTCGTCGCAGCCCTCGCCGTCCCCCAGTCCCTCGGGTACGCCGTCGTCGCCGGCGTGCCGGTGCAGGTCGGGCTCTACACCCTCCCGCCGGCGCTCCTCGCGTACGCCCTCTTCGGGTCGTCCCGGCTGCTCTTCGTCGGGCCGGTGTCGACCGTCTCCGTGCTCTCGGGGTCGATCGTGCGGGCCCTCTCGGGCGGGGACCCCCAGCTCGCGGTGCAGCTCACCGCGGTCCTCGCCGTCACCGCAGGGGTCGTGCTCGTCGCGGTGGGCCTCCTGCGCCTCGGCTGGGTCGCGCAGTTCCTCAGCGAGCCGATCGTCACCGGGTTCGTCGCGGGGCTCGTCGTGCTCATCGTCGTCGGTGAGATCCCGGCCCTCGCGGGGATCAGTGCACCGGTGGGCGGCATCTTCGAGCGCATCGCCGAGACCGTGCAGGGCCTCAACGACTTCCACGCGCTCACGCTCGGCATCGGCGTCGGGGCCCTCGTCGTCCTGTTCGGCGGCTCGCGCCTGGCGCCGAAGGTGCCGTGGTCGCTCCTCGTTCTCGTCGCCGGCATCGTCCTGTCCACCGCGACGGACCTGGCAGCCCGGGGTGTGCACGTCGTCGGGTCGGTGCCGACCGGCCTGCCCCTTCCCTCGATCCCACTCGTCGACGTCGGGCTGTGGAGCGGCATCGTCACCGGCGGGCTCGCGATCGCGGCCGTCGGCATCGCCGAGGGCCTCGCCGCCGTGCGCACGTTCGCACCCCCGGGGGGCGTGGCCCCAGACAGCGACAACCAGGAGTTCGTCGGGCACGGGGCCGCCAACCTCGCCTCCGGGATCTTCGGGGGCATGGGGGTCGGCGGGTCGCTGTCGAAGACCGCCGCCAACGCCCGGGCCGGTGCGTACACGCAGATCAGCGGTGTCGCGGCGGCGGTCATCGTGCTCCTCTTCGTCGCGTTCGCGGCCGGCCTGCTCGCGAACCTCCCCCGAGCGGTGCTGTCCGCCATCGTCATCCACGCGGTCTGGGGCCTGGTCAGCGTGTCGGAGTTCCGGCGGTACGCGACGGTGCGACGCAACGACTTCCTCGCCGCCGTCGTGGCCTTCCTCGGCGTGCTCGTCCTCGGCCCCCTCAACGGGCTGCTCCTCGCCGTCGCCCAGTCGCTGCTCGGCCTCGTCTACCGCTCGATGCAGGTCCAGATCGACGAGATGGGCCGGGTCGCGGGCGAGAAGGCGGCGTGGGGGTCGGTCGGCAACGACCCGTCCCGCCGCACGTACCACGGGGTCGCCGTGCTCCGCCCGGACGGACCGCTGTTCTGGGCCAACGCCAGCTCGGTCGTCACCCGGATCGAGGCGACGGCGCGCGGGCGCAACCCGCTGCACTCGGTCGTCCTCGACCTCGAGGCGACGAACCAGATGGACACGACGACGGCCGAGCGCCTCGACCAGCTGCTCACCCGGCTGCGGGCGGACGGCATCGACCTCTATCTCGTGCGGGTGTTCGGGAACGTGCGCGACGTGCTCACGAGGTCCGGCTTCCTCGACGCGCTCGGCCCGGAGCACGTGTGGCACTCGATCGCGGCGGGGGTCAAGGCCGCGCGCGCCGCACGTTCGGCGCAGGTCGACGCCACGCTTCCCCTGCCGACGGCCGGCGCCGCCGCGACCACGGACACCGGGCTGCCGGACGAGCCGGACCTCGAGGAGCCCGAGGAGGGGGACGGCGAGCACATCGCCTCCCGGCGCGTCGACGGCGACCCGCGCTGACCCAGCGGGGTGAGCCGGCACGAGCAGGCACGAGCCTCGAGCGCGCACGAGCGCCCCAGCGCACGAGCCCCGGCTCGGCCGAGCGCGCGACGGGCCGGCACGAGCGCCCCAGCGCGCATGAGGGCGCGCACGGGCGCGACGAGCCGCCAGGCGACGGACGGTGACCGGGCTACGACAGCCCCCCGGTGCCCCGTCACGGACGGGTCAGCTCGACGACGCTCTGCGCGACGAGCGCGCGCACCCTCGGGCCCATCGTCTCCGGGTCGGCCTCGCCGTGCACCTCCTGCTCGCGGCCGAGCAGCCCGGCGTCGCGCAGCCCGACGGCGAAGGCCCGGGTCACGTCGACCGGGTCGAGGGCCCCGTCGTCGAAGGCCCCCGCACGCGCGAGGTCGTCGGTGAGCGTGCCACCGGGGTCCCGGGTCGTGAGGTAGCTGCTCGTCGGCCCCACCTCGACTGCCTGCCCGACGAGCCGGTTCGCGTTGACCCCGAGCTCGACGTGCACCCGTCGCGGGAGGGCGTCGACCGAGGGCCACGGGCTGTAGGCGGTGAGGAAGGATGCCGCCCCGTCGCCGAGCGCGTCCTCCGCCACCGCGCCGAGCCAGTCACCGTCCCAGAGCACCGCCGCGATCGGGCGCGGGGTGGCGCCGGGCTCGAAGCACGAGGGGAAGGGCGGTGCCCCCAGGAGCACGGCCGTCGCAGCGGCGTTCGCGCCGGTGCCGTGCCCGACGACGACCAGCGGCCGGGCGGGCGTGCCGACGCGCGGCCCGGTCCGGGCCGCCGCGACCGCCACGGCGCACGAGACCTCGGCGGTCGTCCTGGCCGTCTGCTCGACGACGTCCTCCGCAGGCCGTCCGACGACCGCGCGCAGCTCCGCGCTCTCGACCCCCCAGTGCACGACCGCGGTCGCGACCCCGCGGGCGGCGAGGTCGCGGGCGAGGGCGACGTCGTCCGCCCCGCGACCACCCGCCGTCGCACCCGTCGCGGCGTCGGGGACGATGACCGCGACCGGCGGCTGCCCGGCATCCGCGGGGAGGTAGAGGTCGAAGGTCGGGTCGGACCACCCGGGCGGGGCGGCGGCGTAGCGGACGCCCGACGTGACGAGCACCGAGGTGCCGCTGGGACGGGGGCCCGCGGGCTCCAGGCCGGGCGTCGCCCCGCCGGAGCAGGCAGCGAGCACGGCACCCGTCGTCGCGACGAGGGCCGTGGCGACGAGCGCCCGTGGGCCGCTCAGGCGGTCTTGTCGCCGCTGCGGCCCTGCAGCCAGTCCCACGCGAGGGTGACGATGATGGCGCCGACGATGGACCCGATGATGCCGCTCGCCCGCAGCTCGAGGCCGTCGCCCGCGAGGAGGCTGGCGAGCAGGCCCCCGACGAAGGACCCGGCGATGCCGGTGCCGAAGGCCAGGGGCCAGTTGATGCCCGACCCGCCTCGGCCGAGGATCAGCTGGGCCGCTGCCCCGACGAGCATGCCGAACAGGATGATTGCGATGAAGAGCATGGCGCGAGCCTAGCGGGGCGAGGTGCGCAGCCTTCCCGTCAGCCCGGTGACCACGGCGCGCGCCCCGGCCACCGCCGAGGCCAGCCCGCCACCCTGCCCGCCGGCCCACACCGGGTCGCCCGGCATCGGCCCGAGCGGGTCGCGCTCCTCGACCGGCACGCTCTCGTCGGGGAGGGCGAGCGCGCGGCGGAACGACTCGTCGACGCCGACGAGGGAGTAGTCCTCCGGGAGCAGGTCGTACGTCCAGTCGACGTCGTGGCAGACCATGTCGTGGTGCAGGCTCTCGACGAGCGCCTCGACGGTCGAGGCCGGAACGTCGGTGATCGCGCCGGCGAGCACCCCGACGAGGTCGGTCGGCAGCCCGGGAACGCTCACCTGGGGCCGGCTCAGGCCGGCGGCCTCGGCGTAGCGGTCGAGGAGGGTGGTGTAGGGCATCCGCTCCGGACCGCCCACGTCGTACGAGCGCGACTCCGACTCCGCGTGGAGCGCGCCGGCGAGCGCCTCGACGACGTCGACGACCGCGATGGGCTGCACCCGGCTGTCCATCCACCCGGGGACCGCCTGCACCGGCATCCGCTCGCTGATCTGCCGGACGATCTCGAAGCTCGTCGAGCCCGAGCCCGACACGATCGCCGCCCGCAGGGTGAGCGTGCGCGTGCCCGAGCTCGCACCGCTGAGGATGCGCTCGACCTCGAGGCGAGAGGTGATGTGCTCGGACAGCTGCTCCTCCGGCACGTCGGGGACGAGGCCGCTCAGGTAGACGACGGTCCCGACGCCCGCGGCAGCCACGGCCCACGCCATGTTCTCGGCCGACGCGCGGTCCTTCAGGGCGAAGTCGGCGCCGCCCATGCCGTGGATGAGGTAGTAGACGGCGTCGACGCCATCGACCGCCTCCTCGACCGTGGCCGCGTCGAGGACGTCCATCCGCACGAGCTCGACGCGGTCGGCCCACCAGCGTCCCCGGACCTTGTCGAGGTCGGTCACCGCGGCCCGCACGGTGTGCCCGTCGCGCAGCAGGCGCGGGATGAGCCGGCTGCCGATGTAGCCGGTGGCACCGGTGACGAGGACCGTACGGGCGGTGGTCGACGGCGGGGCGTCCTGGTCTGTCACGGGACCAACCTAGGCTGACCGGCGGCGACATTCGCAACCTTGACCCAACCTTCGACAGCCCCGCTCCGCGGGGGGTGAGGTTCGGGGCGCGCGCGAGCGGCCGCACCGGGGTCAGGGAACCCCGTTTCGGTGGCGCGCCCACCGTGGCGGCGCTACGGTGCGCACACTGCGGCATGGCACCGCGGCTCCTACCCCTGAGGAGACCTGATGAACAGTCCCCGCCGCCGGCGAGCCCAGCTCGGCCTGGCCATGGTCACCATCGCGACGGTTGCCGCGTTCAGCCCGGGAGCGATCGCCGACCCAGGCCTGACGCCCGATCCCAGCCCGAAGGCGGCCGAGGTGACGGCACCGGAGAACCCGACGGGGAAGACACCGAAGGCGGCGAAGGCAGGCACGTACATCGTCCAGCTGGCCGACGCCCCGGTGGTCGCGTACCGCGGCGGCGTCAAGGGGCTCAAGGCCACCAGGCCGGCCAAGGGCGAGAAGATCGACCCCCGGTCCGCCGACGTGGTCGCCTACGCGGACTACCTCACGAAGCGTCAGGATGCCGTGCTGCGCGCCGCCGGTGGTGGCAAGAAGCTGTACGGCTACACGTACTCCTTCAGCGGCTTCGCCGCCGAGCTCTCCGCGAAGGCGGCAGCCACGATGTCCACCGTCGACGGCGTGCTCGCCGTGACGGCCGACGAGAAGCGCACCCTCGACACGTCGTCGACGCCCGACTTCCTCGGGCTCAGGGCGGACGGAGGGCTCTGGGACCAGCTCGGCGGCGAGAAGACCTCGTCGAAGTCCGCCGACGGGCCCGGTGAGGGCGTCATCGTCGGCGTCATCGACGGCGGCATCTGGCCCGAGCACCCGAGCGTCTCCGACCGCGACGCGGCGGGCAAGCGCGTGTACCAGCAGATCCCGGGCTGGAACGGCCGCTGCGTGCCGGGCGAGCAGTTCGTCGCGAGCAACTGCAACCAGAAGCTCATCGGAGCCCGCTTCTACAACGCGGGCTGGGGCGGCAACGCGGGGATCGACGCACAGCTGCCCTACGAGTTCAACTCCCCCCGCGACTACGGCGGCCACGGCACGCACACCGCGACGACCGCCGCAGGCAACCACGGCGTCGCGGCGACCGGCCCGGCATCCGTGTTCGGCACGGTGACCGGCATCGCGCCTCGCGCCCGGGTCGCGGCCTACAAGGTCTGCTGGGAGACCGACGCGGGCGGCTCGTGCTTCAACTCGGACAGCGTCGCCGCGATCGACCAGGCCGTCGCCGACGGTGTCGACGTCATCAACTTCTCGGTCAGCGGCTCGCGGACCAACTTCCGCGACCCGGTCGAGGTGGCCTTCCTGTTCGCGGCCGACGCAGGCATCTTCGTCGCGGCCTCGGCCGGCAACAACGGGCCGACGGCCTCGACGGTCGCGCACCCCGGCCCCTGGCTGACGACGGTCGCCGCGGGGACGCACAACCGTGACGGCCAGGGCTCGGTCGGCCTGGGCAACGGAACCACCTACGACGGTGCCTCCACCGCCACGCCCGTCGGCCCGGCTCCGCTCATCGACGCAGTGGCCGCCGGGAAGGCCGGCGCCAATGCTGACGAGCTCCGCCTGTGCTACTCCTCGCGCGACGGGAGCACCCCTCTCGACCCCGCGAAGGTCGCCGGGAAGATCGTCGTCTGCGACCGGGGGGTCACCGACCGTACGAACAAGAGCTTCGCGGTGCAGGAGGCCGGCGGCGTCGGGATGGTCCTCGTCAACCCGAGCGCGAACTCGATCAACGCCGACCTGCACGTCGTGCCCACGGTGCACCTGCGGGACACCGACCGCGCCGCCGTCAAGGCCTACGCCGCGACCGCGGGAGCCACGGCGACCATCAACGCATCGAAGATCGTGTACGACGCACCGGCGCCGTTCACGGCGACGTTCTCCTCCCGCGGGCCGCTGCTGGCCGGGGCCGGTGACGTGCTCAAGCCGGACCTCATCGCCCCCGGGCAGGACGTCCTCGCGGGCGTGGCGCCTCCCGGCAACGCCGGTCGGCTGTTCGACCTCTACAGCGGGACGTCGATGTCGAGCCCGCACGTGGCCGGTCTGGGGGCCCTCATGAAGGACCTCCACCCGACGTGGTCCCCCATGGCGATCAAGTCGGCCCTCATGACGACGGGGTCCGACGTGCTCGACGGCGGGACACCCGCGCCGAACACCAACCCGGTCCTCATCTTCCGCCAGGGCGCAGGGCACGTCCGGCCGAACAGCGCGGCCGATCCCGGCCTCGTCTTCGACGCCGACTGGGACGACTGGCTGGCCTTCCTGTGCGGAGCGCAGCCCGGTGGCGGCTGCGCCGGGGTGACCCCGACCGACCCGAGCGACTACAACAGCCCCTCGATCGCGATCGGCGCCCTCGCCGGCACGCAGACCGTGGAGCGCACCGTGACCAACGTCGGGGACGACACGGCGACGTACACGGCGTCGTTGACGGGCCTGTCCGGCTTCGCGGCTGAGGTCAGCCCGACCTCGCTGACGCTGGCTCCGGGTGCGAGCGGGTCCTTCACGGTCGCCCTGACCCGGACGACCGCGGCCCTCAACGCGTACACCGGTGGCCAGCTGACGTGGACCGAGGAGGACGGTGGCGACGGACACGTCGTGCGGATCCCCGTCCTCGCCCGCCCGGTCGCCCTCGCGGCTCCAGCCGAGGTGAGCGGCACGAGCTACCCGGTGACGTTCGGCTACGACGGCGCCTTCAGCGCGACGCCGCGGGGCCTCGTCCCGGCCGCGGTCACGGCCCGCACCGTGTCGGACGACCCGACCGACAGCGCATGCTCGCTGTCCTCGCCGAACGCGCAGCAGATCCCGGTCACCGTTGCATCCGGCACCTCCTACGCTCGGTTCTCGCTCTTCGACGCGGACGTCACTGCTGGCGCCGACCTCGACCTCTGCGTGTTCAACGGAACCACGCTCGTCGGGTCCAGCGGGACGGGCACCTCGGCCGAGGAGGTCAACCTCCTCAACCCCGCGGCGGCCACCTACACCGTCGTCGTCCAGGGCTGGGGCGTGGTCGGCAGCTCGCCGTTCAAGCTCCACACCTGGCTCCTCGGCACGGCGGATGCCGGAAACATGACGGTGAGTGCTCCGGCCACCGCGACGACGGGCCAGAGCGGCACCGTCTCGCTGTCGTTCTCCGGGCTGGATGCCGGGACGAGGTACCTCGGGTCGGTCGCCTACGGCGGCGCGGCCGGGATGCCGAACCCGACGATCGTTCGGGTCGACGTCCCGTAGCCCGCGAGAACGCCGAAGGGCCCTCACGGAGTGTCGTGCGGGCCCTTCGCCGTGGCGGAGAGCGGGAGGCGGACGCGCACGAGGCCACCCTGTCGTGAGGGACGCCGCTCCCGCTGTGGCGTGCGGCATCCGTGAGGACCTCGACGGCGCGACGCACCCGAGCGCGGCCGGTGCCCGTCACCGACTGACCGACCCGTCGGCCGCGCCCAACGAGGCCAGCAGGTCGTCGAGCACCCCTTCCTCGTGGACGGCGAGCCCGCGGCGGCGCATGGCGGCGCCCAGCTCGCGGTCCCAGGCGGGATCGACGTGGGCACCCTTGAGCGGCAGCGACGCCGGCGCGCGCTCGTAGTCGGCGCTGGACATCCGGAAGGGCCGCGCACCGAAGCGGGCCACGGCGTCGTTGGCCATGGCGATGCCCGGCCAGTCGAAGTCACCGTGGTAGAGCAGGGGGGCACCGGTCGATGCGAGCCCGACGAGCACCTCCTGGGTCGTGAGGTTCGGTCGTCCGCTGGTGCACACGACGCCGAGCCCGGGCAGCTCCGCCTGGGCCACGGCCTCGAGTACCCGAGGGTTCTCGCACACCAGCACCCGGCTCGCCGGCTCGACCCGCAGACCGGCACGCAGGTGCCACCAGGTGAGGTGCACGGGCGCCCGGCGCAGCACCCCGGATGCGGGGCCGAGCACCCCGGATGCCGGGCCGAGGATCCCGGATGATGGCTCGGGCACCCCGGACGCGCCGGGCTCGTCCAAGCGGAGTCCCCACACGAGGCACGTCGCCGACACCGAGTCGGTCAGCACCCCGACGGCCGCCCACAGGTCGCGACGGGTGCGGGCATCGACGGGCGGTGGGGCACCGAGGGCGAGAGCCACGGCCCGCAGCACCACGGACGAGAGCCGACGGTCGTCGTCGAGCCCGTGGGCGTCATGGCACAGGCGCGCGGCCAGGTCGGTGCGCGACACAGGACGCTCCGGCGCCACTGCGGATGCCGGCGCCGGCCCCATCCCGGCGCCTCGGGCGACGCTCGCGGCCAAGGCCTCGCGCCGGGCGTACAGCACCGCCAAGGCGGTGGTGACCAACGTCTCCGGGTCGTGGTCGCGTCCGAGGAGCCGGTCGCGGCGGAGGCCCTCGAGCCACTCGTCCACCCACGGCCAGGCGATCCCGGGGTGCTCCGCCAGCCACCCCGAGGCCGCCTCCACCGGGGCAAGGCGCCGGGCCTGGTCCCGGGCCGAGCGCGCTGGACGGTCCTGGAGCTCGCGGCCGGTCACGGCCTCGGCCGCCTCGACGAGACCGAGCGACGCCCGGCTGCGCAGGCGCGCGTCGAGCTCCCTCAGGTCGATGACGGCCCGTGGACCGGTCACGGAACGACCGAGGAGGTCAGTGACCGCGCTCCGCTCCACACGGTCGAGGCCGTCGACCACCACGCGACCCTCCGCGCGGAGCCCGTTGCGCTCGAGGCGTTCCGCGACCCTCGCCCAGGTCCGGTGCAGGGCGGGGACGCACCACCACTGCGGCAGGGCCCCGGTTGCGTCGCCCACGGTCAGGCGCCGACCGCCACGAGCTGCTGGCCGTCCCAGCGGTGCTCGTACTGGGCGATGCCCCGGTCACCGGGGCTGCGCAACGCCTCGTAGATCGCCAACCTCGGCACCGTCGCGTGGGTGCCCCACAGTCGCTCGCTCGTGATGACGAAGTCGAGGTCGAGGTCGACGAGCAACCCGAAGAGGAGCGGGTGGGTGCGCACGTCGATCTTGGGGAAGGCGTCGTCGAGGAGAACGAACCGAGGTGCGTACGGAGCCGCCCCGGCCACCGACGTGAAGTGGGCCGCGGCGGCGGCGAACAGGGGCAGGTAGCAGAGCACCTTCTGCTCACCCTGCGACAGCGCGGTCCGCCGGTGCAGGTCTCGCCACTCCCCCGCCTCCGGCCGGTGGTACTGCACCGTGAAGGCGTTCCAGCGGCGGTAGTCCAGCGCCCGGGCCAGGTGCACGGCATACGACTCCTCCGGAGCCTCGGCGCGCGACACCTCGATGAGCCGGTGCAGGCTCTCGCGCAGCTCGGTGCGCTCGCCGGGGAGGAGCGCGCCGGGCGGCTGGCGGAGCAGCTCGACGGCCCGGCGTGCCTCGGGCGCGATGTCGTCGCGCAGCCGCCAGCGCAGACGCACCCGGATGCCCTGCGAGGTCGTCACGTCACGCAGCTGCTCGTTCATCGCGTGCACCAGCTCGTCGGCCTTGCGCCGCACGCTGCGCAGGGCGTCGCCGAGCTGCCCGAGCACGTGGTCCTCGAAGAGCTTGCGCTCGCGGGCCGTGAGCAGCTCGCGGTCGCTCGCCACCCCCGCAGCGAGCCGCTGGTGCAGCTCGACGACGGGCAGGTCGCCCGTCTCGTCACGCCCGATCGCGACGAGCACGCCACCGTCCTCATTCAGGCGCGGCTCGTGGACGGCTGCGTCCCCGGCCAGCAGCGCGGCCACCGACTGGAGCACGGCGTTGCGTGACCGTTCGGGGGTGGTGACGCCGGGGAGTGCGGCCACGAGCCGGCGCACCGCGGCGACCGGCATCGTGCCGAGGTGGCGCTGGCCGCCCGGGGCCGGTGAGCCGCCGGTGCCGGCATCCGTCGTTTCATCTGATGCCGGGTCACGGCCACCGCTGCCGGAGGTCGGTTCCTCGACCGAGGGGCCATGCTCGATCGTGGTGCCGCCGAAGGCGGCGAGCACGAAGCCGGCGAGGTCGTCGAGCGCGGCGAGGCGCATACGCGCCTCCTCGACCTGTGGATGAGCAAGGTCGACCCGCTCGCGGGCCCCCGCCACCGTCGCCTCGAGCCCGCCGACGCGAGCGAGCAGCGCGTCATGGAGCCTCGACAGCTCCTCGACTCGCCCCCGGTGCTCCTCGACCCCGTGCCGGAGCGCCGAGAGCCGCGCCTCGAGCTCGGCCACCGAGGCACCCTCGGCCTCGACGAGCGTCTGGTGCTCCTGCTGTCGGGCCCGCCACGCGCCCTCCGCCGCCTCCAGCTCGGTGGCGGCCGCCGCCGTTGCGGCCTGCTCGTCGCGCGCGAGGCCTGCCTGCACCGTCCACCGGGCCAGCGCTCGCTCGAGCTCGGGGATGCTGCGCAGGTGCTCGGTGAGGCGTGCGACGAGGGCGCGCAGCGCCTCCTCGCGGGCTCGCAGCGCGTCGGCCGTCACGGGCAGGCCGTGGGTGTCGCCGGCCGTGACGAGCTCGGCGTGCCGAGCGGATGCCGTGGCGCGCCGTTCGCGGGCCCGTGCTGCGAGCTCTCGCAGCTCGGCCTCGAGACGTTCGAGCGCGGTCTCGCGCTCCTCGAGCGTGGCCCACGCTGACAGCACCGCGTCGTGCGGGGGACGGGACCCCAGCCAGGCGGTGATCCGCCGGAGCCGGTCGCGGGCCTCCACCGCGCGACGGCTCGCGTCCTCGAGCTGGGCCTGCGCCTCGGCGACCTGCGCGTCGAGCAGGGCGAGCCGCCGCCGGCGCTCCGCGACCCGGGCCCCCGCCCCGAGGTACTGGGCGGTCTCCTTGGTCGTCCGACCGCGCAGCGGCCCGGCCCGCCAGGACCCGTCGGTGCCGACCGCCAGGCCGGGGCCGTCCGGGGCGACGCCGTCGACGACGACCGCGACCCGGTCGAGCACCGCCTGCACGACCGTCGGCGGCACGCCCGGGTCGTCGGCGGACGAGTCCACCCGGAGGTGCAGGGCGAGCGTGGCGCCACCTCCGGTATGCGAGGCAGCGCCACTGCGGTCGCCCTCCTCGAGGGCCGCGTCGAGGCCGACATCCAGCCGGTGCCCGTCGACGCGACCCTCGGGGTCGACCCACGCGTCGAGGAGGCCGGCTCCCTCGAGGGCGGCCTCGAGGCCGGCCCGCTCGTCCGGCGAGAGGTCGTCGGCGACGTCGACGAGCCGCCAGAAGGGCGCCCCCGCCCGGTGCTGCCGTGCGTCGCGCCGCCAGGGCGGCGCCGGGGGCAGTGGGTCGACCTCCGACTCAACCCGTGCGCGCTCGGCGAGCAGCGCCTCCCGGCGGGCGACGGCCACCTCGCCGTCGGTCTCGGCCCGGCCGGCCGCCGCCGTCTGCTGCTCGACCTCGTCCGCGACCGATGCCCGGGCCAGTCCCTCGAGGGCGCGCAGCCCGGCGGGATCGAGGTCGGGAACGTCGAACGCCGTCACGGCGGGTGCGGCCACCAGCCAGGCATCGAGCGCGGTGACGAATGCCTGCTCCGCCGCTCCGGTCGACCCTCGGGCGGCCTCGAGCAGGTCACGTCCCGCGTCGGCCCGTTCCTGCGCCTCGGTCTCGCGCGCCGTGGCGTCGTCGGCCTCGCGCCGCGCCAGCGCCGCCGCATCCAGCGCTCCCCTGACGACGGTGACGGCTGCCTGGCGCCGCGTCACCGCCGTGGAGGCCGCGCCCAACCACTCACGACCGGCGGACAGGCCCGGGTCGAGGTCGAGCGCGGCGTCCTCGTCGGGCCAGCGGAGCCCGTCGCGGGCGCGAGCCAAGGCAGCCACGCCCAGCAGTGCCGCACCCTGACCGGGGACCCCGGCCTCGGCCGGGGCCATCACGTCGTCGAGCGCCCGGGCAGCCGCCCCCACCCCGTCCGCGAAGGTCGCCATGGCGTCGGCGAGGGCGTCTGCCTCGGCGTCGGCTCCGTCGGCGCTCCGCCGCGCCCGCGAGAGCGCCTCCGTGTGGTGGCGCTCGGCGCGCCGGGCGGCGCCACCGAGGGCCTCCACGGTCTTCGCCATCTCGACGAGTCGCGCGCGGGCCCGGGCCTCGGGACCGCTCTCCAGCGCCCCGATCCGGGCCTGGGCCTCCTCCTGGAGGTTCCGGGACCGGCGCCGGTCCTCCTCGGCACGGTCCCGCTCCATGGTCGCCTCGGCGAGCTCACCCTCGAGGCTTCGCACCTGCGCAACGCGACGGCGCAGCTGCCCGTCGGCCTCGACGAGGGCGGTGCCGCGTTCGCGCACGACCGACCGGCTGTACCCGGCATACGTCTCGACGAACCGCCCGATCGCCTCGGCCGCCCGCGAGCGACGCTCGATCTGCTCACCGAAGGCCTCGAGCTCGTCGAAGGTGTCGCCGGCGGTGCGCAGGGCGGCATCGTCGACCTGCGGCAGGGCGTTGACGAGCTGCTCAGCGAGTCGCTGCGGGTCGATGTCCTCGCCGACCTGCGGCTGGCGCAGCCAGTAGATGAGCCGGAGCAGGTCGTCGTACTGGTCCCCGGGCAGGCCGAAGAGCAGCTGGCCGACGTGCTCGCGGTAGCGCACGGCCTGGTCGAAGACCTGGCCGGTGCCGTCTCGCGTGACCTCGGCCTCGAGCTGCTGACGGCTCAGCGGGCCGGCGTCGTCCTCCAGGTGCAGGTCGTGGCCCACCCGGCGGTTCGACGTGAAGTACCACGCCGTGGCGGTGCGCGCCGACTGGGTGGCCCGCATCCCCACCCCGCAGGTGACCGTCTCGGGATCGCCGTCGTCGGTGGTGCGCGAGAACTCCACCCACACGTAGCCCGTGCGGGCCTGACCGTCGTAGCCGTCGAGCAGCAGCCAGAGCAGGCTCGTGTGGTGCCGCCCCGACGCGGTGAGCCGGGCCTTGTCGCCGTCGATGGCGAAGGGCAGGAGCATCTCCATCGTCTTGGACTTGCCGGCGCCGTTCGCCCCCCGCAGGAGCAGCCGGCCGTCCGCCAGGTCGAACACCTGCCGGTCGTACTGCCAGACGTTGAGGACCCCGCACCGGGCCAGGTGGAACCGCGACCCCTCGCTCATCAGCGGCCCTCGCCCATCATTTCGTCCTCCCCCATCAGTCGTCCTCCCCACCCGTGGCGAAGAGCGACAGCTCGCCGCTGTCGGCCCGCTCTGCGATGGCCGGCGCCGGAGCGTAGCGCGAGGACGCCGCATGGACCCACAGGATGCCCACCCCCGCCTGCTGGTCAGGCCCGTGCTGGTCGCGCCCACCGCCGGCACCGCGCTCACGCCGTGCCACGCCCATCGACTCGAGGACGGCGATGGCCTCGTCGACGGCCTGCGCCGGCGACTCGCGCTGGTCACGGCGCAGCACGTCGCGCCACTTCTCGAGCACCGCCCGGCACCGCTCCTCCGCGCGGTCGAGGGGGATGCCGCGCCACGCCTGACCGTGCGCGGAGCCGTCGCGCGCGTCGTCGGCAAGGGCCTCGAGGCAGAGCAGCGCGAGGTGCCGGGTGCCGCCACGACCGGGGAACTCCTCGTCGGTGAGCGCGTCGGCGGGGTCGACGGCGATCGCACCCTCGGCCCGCAGCTCGAGCACGAGGCCGAAGCGGTCGCGGAACCACTCGCTCTCGCGGTTGCGGTTGCGGCGCCACCACTCGGCGTGCTCGTCCGGGAGGTCGGTGACCGTGAGCACCGGCGACTCGAGCAGCCGACGGCGCACCGAGACCCGCGCGCCGCCGACGGCTGACGGCAGGCTCGCCCGGTCGAGCAGCTCGTCGGGCGAGCGGGCGGACGACAACGGTGTGGCGACGAGGATCGCGAGCAGGTCGCGTCGCACGTCGAGGAGCGACTGGGTGCGCTTGTCGACCCAGTGCTCGAGGTCGCCGTCGCGCTCGCGCAGCACCCCGAGGTCCACGAGCGCGAGGAGGGCCGCGTGCAGGGCCCTCCGGTCGACGATGCCGTCGAGGTCGACGTCGACCCCTGCGTCGACCGCCGCCGAGCGCACCTGGGCGACGAGCTCGTCGACGAGCAGCTGGGTGCGCGAACGGGTCAGGGCCGCCAGGACCAGGCTGAACAGGGCATACGCGCGGGGCGTGAAGGGCGTGCCCGACCGGCGGAGCAGCGGCCGGGTCGCGTCGCGGCCCAGTCCGGTCTTGAACAGCCGCGCCCCACTCGGGTCGACGTGCAGGCGGTAGCCGGCGCCGTCGGCGAACATTCGGGTCAGCTCACCCTGGTGGCGGCGCACCAGCCGCAGGATGCGGGCGTGTCGCTCGTCCGCCGGCACGAGCGGGTGGCGAAGCAGGTGTCGCGCGGCCTCGACCCGCTCGGCGACGTCGTGGGGGTCCTCGGCCAGCGGGGGCCGCTCGACCGGCACCCGGCTCACGACGCCTCCCAGGAGGCGGGTCCTCGCGCGACAGGATGCCGTGCCGTCGCCGTGGCCGTGGCCGTGGCCGTGGCCGTGGCCGTCGCCGTAGCCGTCGCCGGAGCTGTCGTTGTCGTTCTCGCCGTCGCCGCCTCGGCCTCCGCCACGACAGACAGCCTGCGGTCGACGAAGGTCATCCGGCCGGACGGCGCGAGGAGCACCGTGTTCGCCCCGGGGGTGTGCTCCACGAGGAGCACGCACCCGGTGAGCGGGATGGGCGTCCCGCCCGGACCCTCGACCGCAGCTCTGCCGAGGGACCCGGCGTACACCTCGAGCAGCTCGTCGCGGGCAGCGTCGGAGAGCCGGACGTGGTCGAGCGGGCCACGGTGCCGGTCGAGCTCGTCGAGGGCGGTGCGCCGGCGTCGCTCGGCCGCCTCGCGCTCGGCCAGCCGGGCAGCCTTCGCGGCGGAGTAGTCGACCGTGCGCGAGGTGCGCCCGACGACGTGCCGGGTGCCGGTGCGACGCAGCATCATCGGCACCTCGGCGGACGGGGCGGTCCACCACGAGGTCGTCGGCGGCACGGGGCGCTCGGGGTCGTCGGCGAGGAACCCGAGGTGTCGACACGAGTACAGGCCGAACGCCGCCGCCCACAGGGCGTGGGCCTCGTCGTCGGGCGACGCGTCGAACCAGCCTGCGAGCCGCACGAGGTCCGCATAGCGGCCGTGCTCCCGGTCGGCACTCGTTGCGATCCGCCGGAGGTTGGTGAGGAGCGAGCGCATCGCCTCGGTCGCGAGCTGGCGCACGACGTCGGCGTCGCTCGCCCGGCCGGGCTCACCCGAGAACCAGGTGCGCAGGCTCACCCAGTCCTCCGGCTGGAGCCCCGGCGCACGCCGGGCGACCCGGCCGTCGAGGTCGAGCAGGCGCTGGCCGGCGTTCGCGCGCTCGCACAGGGCCACGACGTGCGGGTGGACCTCGCCGAGCCGGTCGGCGATCTGCGGCATGTGTCGCTGCACCTCGTCGACGAAGCGCTGCAGGTAGTCGATGAGCGCGGTCTTGAAGGCCTGGTACTCGCCACGGTCGAGGTCGTAGCGCGTCAGGGCCTGGGTGAGGTAGGCGTAGAACTCGCGGGTGCTGTGCACGAGGCGGTCGAACTGCGCGAAGAGGGTCCCGATCTCGCGCGCCAGCTCATCAGGGTCGGCGTCGGCGATCCCCGCGGTGTCGTAGCGGGCGAGCCGGGACAGGCCGGTGAGGATGCCGCCGAGCATCTCGCTGCTCACCTCACGAGCCGCATCGGAGTGGCCGAGCAGCTCCTCGACGTGGCGGTGCACGAGCTCGCCCCGCTGGCTCAGCTGGTAGCGAGCCCGGTTGCGCAGGTAGTCGGCGAGGCTGCGCGCCTCCGTCTCGCGGGGGCTGCGCGCCAGGTTGCCGTGCTCGACGAGGTAGGACAGCCGCGCCTCCACGGTGTCCTCGTCCACGTCGAGACCGGTCTCGGCGAGGCGCGCCCTGACCTCGGCCGCGGACTGGTCGGACAGCAGGCCGGTGAGACCGGAGGTGAACAGGCGCATGATGCCGATGTACTGCACCGCCTCGTCGTTGACGGCGTAGCGCAGCGCCTCGAGGCGCACGCGGTCGACGGGTCCGGCCCCCGCGACCACCGTGCCCTCGCCCGTGCCGTCCGTCATGGCGAACAGGGTAGGCGCTGGCTCGGACACCCGCCGCCGGCGTCCCGACCCCGACGCAGCGGTGAGGCGGCACACTCCGCCGCGCCACGGCATCCGAGGTGTGATATCAATGTGATATCAGATTTCATCTCGCGGAGGGAGCCGCCATGACCACCACCCCCACGACCCCCGACGAGCCCCACCGCACCCACGGCACCGACACGGACGGGGAGTCGGTCGGCGGCACCCCCGCCGGCCGCCCGGTGGGTCGCGAGGGAGCCCGCGTCGACGTCCGCGAGCGCAAGGCCTGGTACGTCGACGGCCTCCTCGCCGTCGTCGTCGCCCTGGTGCTCGCCGGCGTCGGCGCCTGGCTCCTCGCCCGGATGGGCGTCGCCATCGAGGAGGGCAGCGGCTCGCCCGTCGCCCCCGGCGTCGGCGGCGCCGTCCTCGTCACCGCGGCGGCCGTGCTGTTCTCGAGCCTCACCGTCATCAGCCCGGGCGACACCAAGGTCATCCAGTTCTTCGGCCGCTACGTCGGCACGATCCGCAAGGCCGGGCTGCTCATGACCGTCCCGTTCACGACGAAGAAGAAGGTGTCGGTCAAGGTCCGCAACTTCGAGACGAGCGAGCTCAAGGTCAACGACGCGGACGGCAACCCCGTCAACATCGCCGCGATCGTCGTCTGGCAGGTCGCCGACACCGCGAAGTCGGTGTTCGCCGTCGAGGAGTACGACACCTTCGTCGCCGTGCAGTCCGAGTCGGCGCTGCGGCACGTCGCGGGGTCGCACCCTTACGACAACGCCGCGCTCGGCGAGGAGACCCTGCGCGGGTCGACCGGCGCCGTGGCCGACGAGCTCGCCGAGGAGGTCGCCGCGCGCATCGCGATCGCCGGCCTCGAGGTCGTCGAGACCCGGATCTCCTCGCTCGCCTACGCCCCCGAGATCGCCCAGGCGATGCTCCAGCGCCAGCAGGCGTCGGCCATCATCGCCGCCCGCGAGAAGATCGTCGAGGGCGCGGTGTCGATGGTGCAGAACGCGCTGACCCGGCTCGAGAGCGAGGACGTCGTCACGCTCGACGAGGAGCGCAAGGCGGCGATGGTGAGCAACCTCCTCGTCGTGCTCACGAGCGACTCGCGGGTGACGCCGGTCGTCAACACGGGCTCGCTCTACACCTGAGCCCGCCATGCCCGAGCGAGAGCGCAAGGCCGTCCTGCTGCGGCTCGACCCCGCGGTGCACGACGCCCTGGTCCGGTGGGCCGCCGACGACCTGCGCTCGGTCAACGCCCAGGTCGAGCTCGTGCTGAGGCGGGCGCTCGCGGATGCCGGTCGCGCACCTCGTGGGGCCGGCCCGCCGCCGCGGCGGGGCCGGCCGCCGAAGCCGGCGGGCGATGCGTGACCGGGCCGGGCTCATCGAGTCCTGAGCAGGGGGCTGGACGGGGATGTCCGACGAGCACGGCTGCCGGGCAGGGGGCCGAGTGCGCGGCCACGCGCGCCCCCGGCATCCCCTCTGTCTTCTCCACCCCCCGGGGCGTGTCGAACGCGCGCCCAGGTGCGCCCCCGGCATCCCCTCTCTCTTCTCCACCCCCCGGGGCGTGCCGAACGCGCCCCCAGGTGCGCCCCCGGCATCCCTCCCGGAGCAGCCTGCCAAGGTGCCGCGGTGTGGGACGCTTCGTGGTGCGGCCACCCCCAGCGGACATGAGGAGTGCCATGGCCAGGTGCACGTGCACGGCGGAGCACGAGCAGAAGCGGGTCGTGCTCACCGGCGGGCCGGGGGCCGGCAAGACGGCGTTCCTCGAGCTCGTCCGGCAGTCGCTGTGCCAGCACGTCATGGTGCTCCCTGAGTCGGCGAGCCTGCTCTTCTCGGGAGGGTTCCCCCGCGAGGACGACCGGGACAGCCGCCGCGCCGCCCAGCGGGCGATCTACCACGTCCAGCGCGAGCTCGAGGCGGTCGCCGAGGTGCACCGGTCGGCGGTCGTCATCTGCGACCGGGGCAGCATCGACGGCATCGCCTACTGGCCGGGCGACGTCGCCGACTTCTGGTCCGGTGTGGGCACGACCCGTAACGGCGAGCTCGCGCGGTACGAGGCCGTCATCCACCTGCGGACTCCGTCGGCCACCCAGGGGTACAACCACCACAACCCGCTGCGCACCGAGAGCGCGGAGGCGGCCGGCGCGATCGACGCCCGCATCCTCGGCGTGTGGGAGGGGCACCCCCACCTGCACGTCGTCGAGTCCTCGCTCTACTTCCTCGACAAGGCCGCGACGGCCCTGCGCTTCCTCCACGGCCAACTGCCGCCGTGCTGCGTCAACAGCCTCGCGGATGCCGGTGGCGACGCGGGGTCCTGACCTCACCCGCTGCTGTTCTCACCGCTGCAGTGCCCACGTGCTGCCGTGTTCACTGGTGCCGTCCTCACGTGGTGCCGTCCGCACCTGCTGCCCTCCCCTCCTGCGGGACCGGCTGCCGCCGGTCCCGGGGCGTGGATGCCGGACGTCAGCTGTCGAGCGAGGCGAGGGCGGCGCTGATCCGGGTGCGGGCGTCGGCGGCCACCTCGGCGAGGGCCTCGTTGCCGGTGACGGTGACCATGGCGTCGGGGTCCATCGCGTCGACGACGGTCCGGCCGTCGTCGCCCGCCCGGACGACGACGTTGCACGGCAGCAGGACGCCGATCGACGCCTCGGCCTGCACGGCGGCGTGGGCCAGCGGGGGCCGGCAGGCGCCGAGGATGACCTGGGGCGGGATCTCGGCGCCGATCTTGGCGCGCAGCGTGGCGGCGAGGTCGATCTCGGTGAGGATGCCGAAGCCCTGGTCGGCGAGTGCTGCCCGCACCGCCTCCAGGGTCTCGTCGAACGGCCGGTCGACGGTGGTGGTCACGGTGTAGGTCATGGGTTCCCCTCGGGTGGGCTGGGCGTCGGTCTGGTCAGTGCTCACCCCCACCTTCACACATACGGGCAGGGGTATGGGTCATCGGGGTGCGGCAAGGCGCGTGGTGGCCGTCACGGCAGGCCCGCCCGGTCGAACTCGGACTGCAGCCGTGGGCGGCGGCGGTTGGCCTCGCGCAGCTCCGCCACGAAGGCGTCGACCTCCTCCTCCTCCCGGTCCGAGCCTGCCGCGATCCGCCGCATCCGAACGAGGCGTCGCGCCGCCGTGCGGTAGTGGCCCGCGCCGGCCACCTCGAGGTCAGCGCGGACGAGGTCGCCGAGCACGGGGAGCACGGCCAGCTTGTCGACCTTCTCGTACTCCTTGACGAGGCGCGTCCACGTGTCCGCGTCCTGCAGGCCCGACGCCATCGCGATCTCCCAAGCGAGGCGCACGTCGTGCAGGGTCCCGAGCACGAACTCCACGGCATCCCGTGGACTGGCCGCAAGCCGAGCCATGACCTCGTCCCGGTGGCGCGGCCACTGCGCTCCCGCGGCCCGGTGCAGCCGGGCGGCGCTGCTCGAGGAGGGCCAGCGCTCGAAGACATGGGTGCGGGCGGCAAGCACGTCGTCGGGGCGATGCTCCCCGAGCAGGCGGCACCAGGTCTCGGCGGCCCGGAGTGACTGGTAGCCGCCACCCTCGAGGTCCACGGCCCGGCGCGCCCACTCGATGGCCAGGTCGACCTCGCCGATCTCCTCGAGGGCCTGAGCCGTGTCCTCCAGCCAGGCGGCGACCTGCTGGTCGCGGGCATGGGTGCGGATGACGGCGTCGGCATCGCGGTCGAGGACGGCCAGCCGCTGGGCGTTGTGTTGCAGGCTGTACCACGCCCGGGCGTGGGGTGAGGCGTAGATCTGGCGCAGGTGCGGGTGCGGCCCCAGCCCGGCGGCGATCTCGTCAAGGCGCGCCCGGTAGCGTGCCATGCCGCTCTCACCGAGGGCGCCCGCGTACGCGACCGGGTCGATCGTGAAGAAGTCGCACTCGTCGTCGAACTGGAACCGGATCATCCAGTCGACGAGCCGTGCAGCAGGCGGCCGGGCGCGCTCAGCCGCCCGAGGGTGCAGCAGCAGCAGGCGGCGGATGGCGTCGCCCATGAGGCCGCTGGAGTCGTCGGCCCTCATGATGACCGTCGTCGCGGACGCGATCGCCTTGGTCGTCACCGTCCACACGGTCGCCGGGTCGGCTGTGTCCATCGCCGCCTCGAGGAGGTCCACGGCCTCGTGCATCCGCGCCCCGTGCGCGTTGGCGGCGGACCACCTGTGCAGGTCGCTGCGGCTCCGGATCAGCGGGAGGACGGCATCGGCGAGGGATTGCACCACCGCAGTCTGCACCCATGCCGGATGCCGCGTGGCTCGCCAGCCGACCCGACTGCCAGGCCGACGTCGGTCGAGAGGGACGGCAGGCTCGGCATCGCTTCATCAGCCCGGCGAACGACCAATCGCAATGTCGAGCCAGCGAGGATCAGGCGACGCCGTCGAGGCTGGCCAGGTACTGGAACCACACCTCGTCGGGGACCTCGCCCTCGGGTGGTTCGTCGCCGTGCTCGTACAGGTGCAGCTCGTGCTCGGCCCAGGACTGGTCGTCGGGGTCGTCGCCGGTGATCGCGGCGACGAGCTCGGCGAGTCGCTGCGGGGTCAACGGTGGCGGGTCGTGCGCGGCCGCCTGCGCTCGCAGGCGTTCCAGGTGCCGGTCGTAGGACCCGTCGGTCAGGTCCCACACCACGTACCGGCCCCGCT